>JAFDLS010000046.1 GCA_019306365.1 Deltaproteobacteria bacterium | reverse complement strand
CTGACGCTGCAGCGGCATATGTCAGGCTCAAAATTAAGTCCTCGAAATATTTGGCAATATTCCTGCGGCTTAATTTTTCGCCTTCCGCGATTTCAACAAAATTACTGGTTTTGCAGAGGTCTCCATTTATCATAAAAAGGTTGTAAATGCGTGAAAACTTATTATGACAAAATTTAATGCCCCCTGCTGGATGATAACCATACAAGGGGCAACTTTAATTTATTTCTTTTTTTTAATTTATTTCTTTTTAGAAGAAAATAGTATGGATTTTAAATAATCTTGGACGTTTCGAAAAGCCCGCTTATTTAGGCGGATTCAAGAAAGAATCAGCTTTCCTCACTGACCTTGGGTTCAGAAACGTCCTCTTTGGTTTCAGGAGCCTCTTCGGCTTTAGCGGCTTCTTTTTTAGAAGCGGTTGGGGGTGCGGCAGCTGCCTTTTTACGTGTTTTTTTCTTCTTTTTAGCCTTTTCTTTCAAATCAATCAATGAAATGACCGCTAAAGGCGCTCCATCTCCGCGCCTGGGGCCAAGTTTGGCCAGAGTGGTGTAACCGCCGCTAACATTAATATATCTATCTTTAATATCAGTAAACAGCTTATGCGTGATTGACTTTTTGGTAATAATGGCAAGAGCTTGTCGTCTGGAGTGAAGATCACCTCTTTTAGCCAGGGTGATCATTTTATCAGCAAGAGGTCTTAACGCTTTTGCTTTTGTTTGAGTCGTCACGATTCGTTCATGTTCAAACAGACTGGTGATCATATTGCGAAACATGGCTTTACGATGACTTGCTGTTCGGTTTAACTTAACTCCGGCCTTTCGATGTCTCATGTCGACTTTTCCTTCATTTCTTTCATTAACTTTATTTCTTCACGGCTGGGAAAATTTTCCAGCTTCTGACCGAGGCCCAACCCCATTTCACCTAAAATTTCCTTGATTTCGTTGAGAGACTTCCGCCCGAAATTTTTGGTCTTGAGCATCTCGGAATCAGTTTTTTGAACAAGCTCGCCGATCAGATGAATGTCGGCGTTTTTTAAGCAATTAGCCGAGCGAACAGAAAGCTCGAGTTCGTCAACGGTACGGAATAAATTTTCATTAAAAGTTTCGTCAGGTTTAGGCTCTTCGACCTCAACCGGCTCTTCATCTTCCTCAAAGTTGATGAATATCGTTAATTGTTCCTTAAGGATTTTTGCGGCGTAAGCCACGGAATCCCTGGGGAGGACACTGCCGTCCGTCCAGACCTCTAACGTCAGTTTATCGTAATCCGTGCGCTGACCGACCCTGGCGTTGGTCACAACGTAATTAACTTTTCGTATGGGTGAAAAAATCGCGTCAATAGGAATGGTATCTATGGATTCATCTTGAATCTCATTGCTGTCCGCTGGCATGTAACCCTTACCCATCTTGACGATCATCTCCATTTTAAGAGATCCATCTTTGGATAAAGTGACAATATGGTGGTCTGGATTGAGCACCTCAACCTGATCGTCAGATATTATATCTCCTGCTTTTACGACTTGCTCCCCTTGAGCCTCGATTCGAACTGTTTTCGGTTTTTCCCCGTAAAGCCGGAACCTGACCTCTTTGAGGTTCAGGATAATGTCCGCTATGTCCTCTACAACACCAGGAAGCGCGCTAAATTCATGTAATACGTTTTCTATCTTAACCGAAACAATCGCAGCGCCCTGTAATGAAGACAATAGAACTCGCCGCAAGGCGTTACCCAGGGTAATGCCAAACCCCCGTTCGAGTGGTTCACAAACAAATTTTCCAAAAAACGGGTCTTGGCTTTCAGAATCAATTTCAACCTTTTTGGGTATTATCAATTCTCTCCAATTTTTATGCATGGCCTTTCCTCACTTGAGCAAGAAGCATATTAATCCCCAATTATTTGGAATATAACTCCACAATGAGTTGCTCCTCTATAGGCATAGTCAAATCTTCACGGGTGGGGAAGGCCTTAATTGTCCCGGAAAAATTTTCTTTATCCAGTTCGAGCCAATTAGGAATCCCCCGCCGAGCCACAGCTTCAAGTGACTCTTCAATTTGAACCAGTTTACGACTTTTTTCTTTCAAGCTCACCAAATCCCCCACTTTGACCAGAAACGATGGTATATTGACATTTTTACCATTGACCATAAAATGATTGTGGGTAACCAATTGACGGGCCTGGTTTCTTGAAACGGCGAAACCAAAACGGTATGCAATGTTATCTAAACGTCGCTCAAGGAGGATAAGCAGATTTGTACCGGTGATACCTTTCTGGCGTTCCGCTTTACCAAAGTATGATCGAAACTGTTTTTCCTGAAGGCCGTACATTCTTTTAACCTTCTGTTTCTCTCTCAATTGCACACCATAATCAGAAACTTTTCTACGGCGCATCGCATGCTGTCCAGGAGGATAACTGCGCCTTTCAAAAGCGCATTTATCTCCATAGCAACGGTCACCCTTCAAAAACATTTTCATGCTTTCACGCCGGCAAAGCCGGCAAACAGAACCAGTATATCTGGCCAAATTAAAAACCTCCGTTAATAAAGTACTTATTATACACGCCGGCGCTTGGGCGGCCGACAACCATTATGAGGTATGGGGGTTACATCCCGAATAACACTTACCGTTAAACCAACCACCTGCAATGCCCTCAAGGCAGCTTCCCTGCCAGGGCCAGGTCCTTTGATATAGACCTCCACAAATCTCATGCCGTGTTCCATCGCCTTTCGACCAGCGTCTTGGGCAGCGAGTTGCGCGGCAAAGGGAGTGGATTTCCGAGACCCTTTAAAACCTTGAGCACCAGCGCTGGACCAAGCCAGAACGTTACCGTTCATATCGGTAAATGTAATAATAGTATTGTTAAAAGTGGACTGAATGTGCGCCACTCCGCTTGGAATATTCTTCTTTTCCTTCTTCTTTTGGCCCCTTTTTCTTGTTTTGGCCATAGTATCCCCCGAGACTTATTTCTTTTTCCGACCAACGACCGATCGACGAGGCCCTTTGCGGGTCCTGGCGTTTGTATGGGTTCTCTGGCCGCGAACAGGCAGAGATTTGCGATGGCGCAACCCTCGATAAGAACCCAGATCCATAAGACGTTTAATATTCGTCGTCACTTCCCGTCTAAGATCACCTTCGACCTTGACATCACTGTCGATAATTTTTCTTATCTTGGTGATCTCTTCTTCAGTTAGATTGTCTGTTTTAGTATCCCAATTCACATTGGCATTGTTTAGTATAACCTGGGAAGTAGACCTCCCTATGCCGTAAATATAGGTCAAGGCAATCTCGATTCGTTTATTTTTAGGTAAATCGATACCTGCGATTCTGGCCAATGTAAACCCTCCTGATTTGCTTAACCCTGCCGTTGCTTGTGCTTCGGGTTTTCGCAAATAACCCGTACCACGTTCTTTCGCTTTACGATTTTACATTTATTACAAATTTTTTTTACCGAAGCCCTGACCTTCATTGTTTATCTCCATTTAATGCTTACTCTAATTTCTTTACCCCAGGACACTCACGATTCTATCAAAAATTTCTTGAATCTTTCCCAAGCCGTTAACAGGCCTAAGAAGTCCCTTCTTTTGATAGTAATCGATTAGGGGCTGCGTTTGTTCCGTATAAACCTCTAAACGCGAAGCGACAGTGGCTTCGTTGTCATCGTCCCGCTGGTACAGCTCTCCGCCGCATTTGTCGCAAGCGCCTTCCTTTTGAGACGGATCAAAGATAACATGATAACCTTGGCCGCAATCCCGGCATGTCCGCCGGCCAGTCAGTCGGCCCAGCAACTCGTCGTTGGGCACCTCAATGCTGATAACATCGTCAATACCGGAATTGCGTTCTGACAGAATTTTATCCAGTGCTTCGGCCTGGGCGACGGTCCTGGGAAAACCGTCCAACATATAACCTGCCTGACAGTCATCCGCCTTCAAACGATTATCGATGATACCTATAACCACCTCATCAGGGACCAAATCCCCGGCGTCCATAAATTTTTTGGCCTTTATGCCCAGTTCAGTCTGCTCTTTCAGATTGGTTCTGAGTATATCACCCGTAGAAATCTGGGGGATTCCATACTTTTCAACTAGCATTTTAGCTTGAGTGCCTTTACCGGCCCCAGGAGGTCCGAGTAATACAAGATTCATTATACAATCCTCACTTTATCATTCAGATGACGTTATCGCCTAACTCGTCCGGCCATACCTTTTTTTAAAAATCCTTCGTAATGGCGCGTCAGCATATGGGTCTCGATCTGTCCAACCGTGTCAAGAGCAACACCGACAACGATCAGGAGCCCGGTACCGCCAAAATAAAAGGGAACGTTAAACTGCTGGATTAATAAAGCTGGTAAAACGCAAATTATAGAAACATAAACAGCGCCGCCAAACGTGATTCGAGTTAAGACCTTGTCAATATACTGCGCTGTCGGCTTACCAGCCCTGATCCCGGGAATAGATCCTCCCTGTTTATTGATATTATCCGCCACATCAACCGGGTTGAAAGTGACCGCGGTGTAAAAGTAGCAAAAGAAGAAAATAAAAGCCACGAACAGAACGTTGTAAAGAAGAGCCCCGGGTGCTAGAAAACTCGAAACCTTATCCATATACGGCAGGGGTATAAATTGAGCGATCGTGGCGGGAAACATCAGGATTGAAGAGGCAAATATCGGCGGAATAACACCGGATGAATTTATCTTCAAAGGCAAATGCGTATTCTGCCCTCCATAGACCCGGCGGCCTACCACGCGCTTCGCGTATTGAACAGGAATTCGGCGCTGACCCCGCTCGGCAAAAACTATGAACCCGACGACAACCGCTGCGAATATCCCAATAGCCAGGACCAGAATCGGACCCATCTCACCGGTTCTCACCAGTTGAAAGAGCTTGACGATCGCTTCCGGGAATCGAGCGATGATACCGGCGAAAATAATAACCGAAATCCCGTTGCCTATCCCCCGTTCCGTGATCCGCTCTCCCAGCCACATAATAAAAGCCGTGCCTGAGGTTAAAGTGATCACGGTCATGAGCCTGAATGACCAGCCTGGATCCAAGACCACCATCGCCCCGTCAGGTCCCGACATACTCTCCAGGCCGACCGCGATGGCAAAACCCTGAACGACTGATAAAACAATCGTTCCGTAACGAGCGTATTGGGTGATTTTCTTCCGACCGGCATCACCCTCTTTTTTCAAACGTTCGAGATGCGGTACGACCACCGTTAAAAGCTCAAGGATAATCGAGGCGGAAATATAGGGCATGATGCCCAGAGCGAAAACTGAAAACCTTCTCCAGGCGCCGCCGGCGAACATATCCAGAAGCCCAAGGATGTTGGCTCGATCAAAGAAGGTCGCCAGGACTTCCGTGTCCACTCCTGGTGTGGGAACATGCACGCCCAGACGATAAACGGCCAGAATAGCAAGGGTAAAAAGAACCCTGGTCTTGAGTTCTTTAATCTTAAAAATATTTTGGAATCCGCCGATCAAAATCTCACCCGGAAATTATCTCAACCTGTCCTCCCACAGCCTCAACAGCGGCTTTAGCGCTGGCTGTGACGCCATGAACCTTCAGGGTTAAAGGGGAATCCACTTTACCATGGCCAAGAAGTTTGACTTGATCCGTAGGTTTTTTAATCAAGCCAGCGGCAGCCAGTCCCTCCGGACCGATAACGCTGCCAGCTTCAAATCTGGCCAAATCCCTCAAGTTAATTAGTGAATATTTCTTCCTAAAAATATTGGTAAAGCCTCTTTTCGGCAGCCGACGCTGCAATGGCATCTGGCCGCCTTCATACCCGGGTTTACCTCTTCCGCCGGACCGAGAACGCTGCCCTTTATGGCCGCGCCCACAGGTTTTACCCAGTCCTGAACCGCTGCCTCGGCCAACTCTACGACGGCTCTTTCGAGACCCGGCTGGCGGTTTTAATTCATGAAGACGCATCAGGATTTCTCCTCTACCCTAACCAGATGGGAAACTTGCTTAATCATCCCCCTGATTTCCGGGGAATCTTTATGGATAACCGTTTTATTGATCTTGGTCAGTCCCAAAGCGCGGACGGTCCGTCTGTGTTTAGGGATACGGCCGATCAAACTACGGATTTGAGTTATTTTTAGTTCTTTGGCCATGTTACTGTGACCTTTCGCCTGCCCGTAATCTTTCGACGGGTATACCTCGTTCAGCCGCCACTACCTCGGCGTTTCTCAATTCCCTGAGGCCTTCGAGCGTAGCTCGGACCACGTTGTGAGGGTTGTGAGTCCCGAGACATTTGGTCAAAACATCCTTAATTCCAGCTGCTTCAACCACTGCCCGCACCGCTCCGCCAGCGATAACCCCTGTTCCGGGGCCGGCTGGTTTGAGCAGCACCCTTCCTGAGCCGTAATGTCCGATAATCTGATGGGGGATTGTCGTATCTTCGAGGTGAAGGTGGGTCATATCCTTTCTAGCCCTCTCGACTCCTTTGCGAATGGCTTCCGGGACCTCATTGGCTTTACCAAGACCGTAGCCAACCATTCCTTTACCATCTCCAACCACGACGATGGCTGAAAATGAAAACCTACGTCCACCTTTAACCACCTTGGCAACACGATTAATAAAAACGACTTTTTCAATAAACCCTGATTCTTCGATTTCTGTTGTACGATACAAACTTATCCCCCTTTAAAACTCGAGACCGGCTTCTCGGGCGCCGTTAGATAAAGCTTGAACTCGACCATGATAAAGGAATCCGTTTCGATCAAAAACAACCTTCACGATGCCTTTCTCCTTAGCCTTTGACCCAATTGCTTCGCCGATTAGTTTAGCGGCCTCTCTTTTTTTCATACCTTTGATTCTATCACGCAATGCCGGGGTTAAAGTAGAAAACGAGGTTAAGGTCCGGCCGCTCTCATCGTCTATTATCTGGGCGTAAATATGCCGTGCGCTGCGAAATACACAGAGTCTTGGACGCACGGCTGTCCCCTTGACTTTCTTGCGTACTCTTTTTTTTCTTTTTTCCCGCGCGAATGCGCGAGGGTTGACTTTAGCCATTTTTTACCTCATTTATATATATGGCTTATTTATCCTTGTTTAACACCAGTCTTACCGACCTTGCGCCGTATAACTTCACCAGCGTACCTGACGCCCTTACCTTTGTAAGGTTCTGGCTTTCTAAGAGCCCGAATCCTTGCAGCCGTAAGCCCCACTAGCTCTTTGTCCGCTCCCTTAATTACAATCCGATTCTGTTTGTTCACAGTGGCGGTGATCCCTTCAGGGAGAGAAAATTCTACAGGATGTGAATAACCGAGGTTCAACGTCAGGGTGTCACCTTTTAAATCAGCCCGGTATCCAACACCAACGATCTCGAGTTCCTTGATAAAGCCGGTATGAACCCCCTCAACCATGTTGGCCACCAAACTTCTGGTAAGACCCCACATGGCCCGGGCTTCCCGTGTTTCATCATCTGGCGATACCGTGATTATCTGGCCGTCGATTTTAAGACTCGCCTTGGGAGGGAGGGTTCGCTTCAAGGTAATTTTGCTCCCCTTGACCGTTATAACCGGAGGCTGGTAATCAACTGTCACACCGGCGGGTATCTCTATCGGCCTTTTTCCTACACGCGACATGTCCTTTTGATCCTCTTTTCTTCTTCCGCAACCGTATGTTCTACCAGACTGAAAAAATCAACTCGCCGCCGACATTCTGCTGCCGAGCTTCCCTGCCGGTGAGTACTCCCTTTGAGGTACTCAACACGCTGACTCCAAGTCCCGAAAGTATCCGAGGAATTTTATCCTGCCTGACGTAATGGCGCCGGCTCGGTTTGCTTTCCCTCTTCAGTCCTTTGATAACTGGCTCATTGTTGCTGTTGTATTTTAATAAAACCCTCAAAATCCCTTGTTTGTTATCCTTGAAAACCTTGTAATTTCGGATATATCCTTCTTCCTTCAGGATTCGAGCGATACTAACTTTGATCTTCGAAGCGGGAATATCCACCCGCTCCTGCCTCGCCATAAGGCCATTTCTTATCCTGGTCAACATATCTGAGATGGGGTCGGTCATCATGATATTTCAGCCTCCTACCAACTAGCTTTGGTTACACCGGGTATCTCACCGGCTAACGCCATACTGCGAAAACAAATCCGGCAAAGGTTGAACTTGCGCAAATAAGCTCTGGAACGACCACAAATAGGGCAACGGTTATAGGCCCGGGATTGAAATTTGGCGGGGCGCTTGGCCTTGGCGATAAGTGATTTTTTTGCCAAAACTATCCTCCTTCAAGTTTAGCTTCGGAAAGGCATACCCATTTCCTTAAGCAGGAAATAAGCTTCCTCATCCGTTTTGGCAGTGCTAACAATTGTAATATTCAAGCCTTTGATTTTGTCCACATTATCATAATCAATCTCAGGAAAAATAATCTGTTCCCCAAGACCCAGGGTGTAATTCCCTCGCCCGTCAAAAGACTTTGGCGAAACTCCTCGAAAATCGCGTACCCTCGGAAGGACAACGTTAATCAGCTTATCCATAAAATAATACATCTTCTGCCGACGTAAAGTGACCATACAACCAATAGGCATGCCTTCCCGCAGTTTAAATGCCGCGATAGAACGTCGCGCCCGCGTAATGATCGCTTTTTGACCGGCAATCAGGGTCAATTCCTCAACGGCCTTATCAAGAAGCTTAATATTCTGAATTGCTTCTCCCAGGCCGATATTTAAAATTATTTTTTCGATCCGGGGTACCTGCATGGAGTTTTGATAATTAAACTCCTTGATCATGCGGCCCACAATCTCATCTCGATATTTATCCCAAAGTCTAACCATTTAAATCTCCAAAGAAACCTATTCGTCCAGGGTCTCTCCACAATTTTTACAAACCCGAACCCGGCTACCGTCCTCCAAGTGCTTTCGACTAACCCTCATCGGATCAGCGCATTTGGGGCATACAAGCATCAGATTGGAAATATGAAGTGAACCCTCTTTTTCGATGATGCCTCCCTTGGCGACGTTGGGACCGGCCTTGGTATGGCGCTTGACCATGTTAACTTTCTCAACAATGGCCCTGTTTTTCTTGGGGATGATCTTTAAAACTTTTCCGATCTTACCCTTTGCTTTGCCCGAGAGGACTATAACCCGGTCGTCTTTCTTTATATGGTCTGATTGCTTTTTCATGACCTATCCTCTACCACTCTCTGTTTATAACACCCCGCGCCATTGGCACCGGGTTATATCACCTCTGGAGCCAGTGAAATTATTTTAATGAAACTTTTGGCCCTCAATTCACGGGCCACCGGTCCAAATATACGAGTCCCTATCGGTTCTCCCTGAGCGGTAATCAGCACGGCGGAATTGTCGTCAAACTTGATGTACGATCCATCCGGCCTTCCCACCTCTTTGACCGTGCGAACAACCACCGCCCTCAAAACATCGCCTTTTTTAACCTTCGAACGAGGCAGGGCCTCCTTGACCGAAACGATGATAACATCGCCCACCGAAGCATATCGACGTTTGGATCCTCCGAGAACTTTTATGCATGAAACCTTTTTGGCTCCAGAGTTGTCAGCTATACTTAGCCTGGTTTCAGATTGAATCATTTTAACTTCCTTTATATCCGCGATATATCCGAATTAAGCCTGGTGACTGATGATTTTACTGACGCGCCAATGCTTGGTCTTGGAAAGCGGCCTTGACTGGACTATCTCGACTGTGTCACCAATCCGGACTTTATTTTCTTCGTCATGAGCTTTGAATTTGGATCGCCGGCGAATATACTTTTTATAAATAGGATGCTGTACCAGACGGTTTACTTCCACTACAGCGGTCTTGTCCATTTTATCCGACACAACCACACCAACTATTCTTTTTCGGTTTCGTTTTTTAATCAAGTTGCTCAAGCCTCCTCACCGGACCGATTTTTGACCCCTTTCTCTCGAATAATGGTCCTAATGCGTGCGATCTCTTTTCGGGTCTGAGGAATGCGTGCCGTATTTTCAAGCTGGTTGGTCGCGTTCTGAAAATTGAAATTGAACAGTTCTTCCCGCAATTCCCTTTCTTTTTCCACCAACTCCTCAAGGCTCAGATCTCTAATTTCACTCGCTTTCATATAAAATCCCCCCTCTGAACGAAACGAGTTGGGAATGGCAGCTTGTTCTGCGCCAAACGAATGGCTTCCCTGGCAACATCCTCTTCCACACCTTCCATCTCATAGAGAATACGTCCCGGTTTTACAACAGCCACCCAAAATTCAGGAGCTCCTTTACCTTTTCCCATACGAGTTTCCGCCGGTTTTTTCGTCAGTGGCTTGTCCGGAAACACCCTTATCCAGATTTTACCACCGCGTTTCACATGACGGGTCATGGCCACGCGGGCGGCTTCGATTTGGTGGTTATCCATAAATCCGCAGCCAAGAGCCTGCAGGCCGTATTGACCAAACTCCAGGTTACCACCCCGGTAAGCCTTGCCCCGCATTCTCCCTTTCTGTTTCTTGCGGTATTTTACTTTTTTCGGTTCAAGCATCTCTTAGGCCTCCTGCAGCCTTTCCTCTTCCTCTTTAGTCAACACCTCGCCTTTAAAAATAAGGACTTTAATTCCAATCAGCCCATAGGTCGTTTTGGCTTCAGTGAATCCATAATCAATATCAGCCCGCAGGGTATGCAGAGGCACCCTGCCTTCCCGGTACCATTCTCTCCTGGCCATCTCCGCTCCGCCAAGTCGTCCGGCACAACTGATTTTTATACCCAGGGCCCCAAATTTCATGGCAATGCTGACCGACTTCTTCATGGCCCGGCGGAAGGCAACGCGTCTCACAAGCTGCTGAGCGATATTTTCAGCGACCAGCTGAGCATTCACCTCAGGCTTGCGGATTTCCTGAATATCGATCATCACCTCTCGTCTGACCAGTTTTTCGAGTTCATTTCTGAGCTTCTCGATCTCAGCCCCTTTTTTGCCGATAATGATCCCAGGCCGGGCGGTGTGAATACGAAGTTTCACCTTATTGGTCGCGCGTTCGATTTCAATCTTAGCCACGCCCGCTTGAGAGAGCTTTTCCTTAATGTAATTTCGTATCCGCTTATCTTCGACCGTTAAAGCTCCGAAATCCCGACGTGCGAACCAGCGGGAATCCCAGGTCTTGATTATTCCAAGTCTAAAACCGATAGGATGTGTTTTCTGTCCCAAACCCTATTCCTCCTATGTCTCATCAAGGATGATAGTGACGTGGCTGGTTCGTTTTAGAATCCGTGTCGCACGACCCATGGCCCTAGGACGCCATCTTTTCGCCATGGGGCCTTCATCTATGTAAACTCTTTTCACGTATAATGTATCCACATCAATTTGTGAGTTTTGTTCTGCGTTTGCTAAAGCGGAATTAAGCGCCTTTAATAAAATCCTGGCCGCCTTCTTAGGGGTAAAATTCAGTTGAGTAATGGCTTTCTCGACCGAATGTCCCTTAATATTTTCAGCCACGATGCGCATCTTGCGCGGCGCTATCCGAACGTATTTAATCACAGCCCTCGCTTCCATGATCTATCTCCCGGCCTATCGCCTTCTCAATCTGGATTTTTTATCTCCGGCGTGG
Organism: Deltaproteobacteria bacterium; assembly: GCA_019306365.1. Classification (GTDB taxonomy): domain Bacteria; phylum Desulfobacterota; class Desulfarculia; order Adiutricales; family JAFDHD01; genus JAFDHD01. Next base: position 3,139 of record JAFDLS010000046.1, on the reverse strand, counting down.
CCCCAGAATGTTCGCGTAGGGGAAAATTCACCCAACTTATGCCCAACCATGTTTTCAGTGACAAAGACTGGAATGAATTTCTTACCGTTGTGCACCGCAAAAGTCAAACCGACCATGTCTGGAATAATAGTCGAACGTCTGCTCCAGGTTTTAATAACTCGCTTGTCCTGGGCCTCATTAGCTCTTATGACCTTCTCCATCAGATGGGCGTCAACAAAAGGGCCTTTTTTCACGGAACGCGGCATTGCCCTACTTTCTCCTCTTGACTATATATTTATTACTGGTTTTCTTTTTAGCGCGTGTTTTATAACCCTTGGTCGGCACACCCCATGGGGTAACCGGATGGCGGCCGCCGGAACTCTTGCCTTCGCCTCCGCCATGCGGATGATCTACCGGGTTCATAACCACGCCGCGAACTTTTGGACGCCGGCCTAACCAACGCTTGCGCCCGGCTTTACCAATTGAAATCAAGTTAAGCTCCTGGTTGGAAAGCTGACCTACCGTGGCCATGCAATTGGACAGAACCAGCCGAAGCTCACCCGAAGGGAGTTTTAACAAGGTATAGCGGCCTTCTTTAGCCATGATCTGGGCATATGTTCCGGCGCCGCGCGCAAGCTGACCGCCCTTCCCGACTTTCATCTCAATATTATGAACCAACGTTCCCAAAGGAATCGTTCTAAGAGGCAAGGCGTTGCCTGGCTTGATATCAGCTTTTTCACTGGAAATAACCGTGTCTCCGACATTTAATTTCTGTGGAGCAAGAATATAACTCTTTTCACCGTCGGCATAATGAAGCAAAGCGATACGCGCGCCGCGATTCGGATCATATTCAATCGAAAAAACCTTGGCCGGAACATCCATTTTGTTTCGCTTGAAATCTATGACACGATAACGGCGCTTATGTCCTCCGCCGCGGTGCCGGCTGGTTATGCGGCCGTAATTATTTCGCCCGCCGCTTTTGGACAACGGTCTGAGCAAGCTCTTTTCAGGGAAATCCCGTGTAATTTCATCAAACTCGCTGTATGTTTGGAACCTGCGCCCGGGTGAAGTGGGTTTAACTTTTTTTATCGCCATATTATGTATCCTCTCGCTTAAACGCCCTCGAAGAAATCAATATGCTCACCCGGCGCCAGGGTGACGATCGCCTTCTTCCAGTCCGACTGCCTGCCAGAAGTTCGGCCCATTCTCCTCTTTTTGCCTCTCATATTAATGGTGCGAACTTTGGTAACCTTGACATTAAAAGCCTGCTCTACAGCCTTGCTAATCTCGATCTTATTGGCCCGGCGATCAACGACAAAGGCGATCTGGTTCTGCATCTCCTTCTGGAGAGTTGATTTTTCCGTTATAAGAGGCTTAATGATAGCCCTATGCACCTCTGTCATTTCTGCAGCCTCTCTGTGATTTGAGCAATACAGGGCTCAAGCAGTATTAGATGCCTGTATTTGACGACATCATAAACATTCAGGCCAGCGGACCGGAGAACCTTTATTTTAGGTACATTACGGGCTGATCTTTCCAGGTTCTCATTTGACTCCGGTGTGACTATTAAAGCGTTATCCAATTCCAGACCGGCCATAGCCTCAACAAACCTCCTGGTCTTGATTTCGGGAAGATCAAAGGCGTCCAAAATCAATAGCTCATTTTCCTTGACCTTGGCCGTCAAAGCTGTTTTAAGCGCGTTGCGCCTGACCTTCTTGGGCGGCTGATAACTGAAATCTCGAGGCTTGGGCCCAAAAATCGTTCCACCACCGCGCAGGAGCGGCGATTTGCGGGTCCCGGCCCGTGCCCTGCCGGTGCCTTTTTGCCGGTAGAGTTTATGTGTGCTTCCGCGCACTTCGGAACGGCCCTTGGTTGACGCTGTACCAGCACGTCGATTGGCGAGTTGAGCGAGAACAACCTCGTGAACCAGATGCTGCCTCAAAGGCACATCAAAGATATCAGCAGGTAATTCAGCCTGCCCAACTTTCTCCTTATTAAGGTTCAATATATCAACAACTACCATTTTATCCTCAGGAAGATTGATGTTTCTTGATCAGGACGATCCCGTTTCGAGGTCCTGGCACCGCACCCTTGACAAGAATGACGCCGTATTCGGGCCTGACGTCTATGACTTCCAGGTGGCGGGTTGTCTGCCGTACGTTTCCATAATGACCGGCCATTCTTTTACCGGGAAAAACTCGAGCCGGATAAGCAGCCGCGCCTATAGACCCGGGAGCTCTTGGAGCGGTGTCTCCATGAGTGGCAGATCCGCCGGCAAAGCCGTGGCGTTTTATCACGCCCGCAAAGCCCCGGCCTTTAGTGGTGCCAGTAACGCTGACCTTCTCACCGATTTCGAAGATATCCAGGGTTATTTCCTGGCCAACTTCAAGCTCATCAATCTGATCAGTTTTAAATTCTTTCATGACCGCGAAATTACCCGCACCAGCCGCTCGAAAATGCCCGGCCTGTGGCTGGTTTACCTTTTTACGGGATTCAAAACCAAGCTGAATGGCTTCATAACCATCAGTGTTCTCGGTCTTTTTTTGGATCACCGTACAAGGGCCCGCCTCAATAACCGTGACTGGGACCGCCTCCCCGTTTTCAATAAAGAAGCGGATCATGCCTACTTTTTTACCGATTAGTCCATTAACCATTGTATATTTCCACTGCGAAACCAGTAGCGCCTATCAAAGGCAAGGCCCTGGTTATAGCTTAATCTCCACATCCACACCGGCTGAGAGATCCAACTTCATCAGGGCGTCCACAGTCTGCTGAGTTGGATCAAGGATATCCAGAAGCCTTTTATGAGTCCGAATTTCGAAATGCTCCCGTGACTTTTTATCAATGTGGGGAGATCTCAACACACAGGTTCGGCTGATGGTGGTCGGTAGAGGTATAGGCCCGGCCACACGCGCGCCAGTCCTCTTAGCCGTATCCACAATTTCCATGGCCGACTGATCCAAAAGAACGTGGTCGTATGCCTTGAGCCTAATTCTTATTTTTTGATTGGTCATTCTGGTACTATCCTCAACCTGAATTAACGAATTATTCTAAAATTTCGGAGATGACCCCGGCGCCCACGGTTCGGCCGCCTTCACGAATGGCGAACCGGAGTTCCTTTTCCATGGCTATCGGCGTAATCAGCGCCCCTTCCAGAGAA
>JAFDLS010000270.1 GCA_019306365.1 Deltaproteobacteria bacterium | reverse complement strand
AGACGCTGGCGAATCCTATTCAAAAGGACTGGCTGAAAGTCAGAAGAGCGAAGTGGAAATCATTGCCAACGAAGAAATCGAGTTGGATGACGGTACCAAGGCCTATTTCACTGAGATGGAGTGGATGTATCAAGGTTCTACTCTCATCACTACCTTCGTAGTGTCCGTCTATAAAGATGGCAAGTGGGTTTATACATCTGCGCATCCCTGGGCTGATTTAGATGAACCAATGGAATTCGTAAAAAGTTTAGTAATGGAATAATTTCAACGAGATAGTATACATTTTATTATTTCGCGCAGATCATTATTCTAGCCCAAATCTTGTTATGAGCCTGGGTTCCCGCTTTCAGGGAAAACATTAAGTAAATGTTATTCCACCGTTAGCGGGAATTCATAATAGAACAGTCGGTTTTCAACTCACTTAAAAGCCTTTCAATTCATTGGAAAAGCGGCATATGTACACCGCTTCGCTTACGCTGCAGCGGCATGTGTCAATCTCAAATTTAAGTCCTCGAAATATTAGCAATACTCCTGCGGGTTAAATTTTCGCCTTCCGCGATTTCAACAAAATTACTGGATTTTGCAGAGGTCTCCTTTCATACATTTGGTTCCCATGATTTACAGTTGGGACCGTATCAAGACTGAGAATGAAACGACACAAGGACTGCGGCCAAAACCCTTACAGGAAACGGTATGGCGGTTGACATATAGTACCGCGAATGATTATATGTAAAAATAAAAGTACAACGAAGGAGGTAAGTGATCATGATGCGGCGCATTTTCACAATAATCATTATTTCGTTTGTATTAATACCTTTCACTCACCTGGCTTATGCCAAAGATCAAATCACGTTCTGGACCACTGAGGTTGAAAAAGACCGGCTCAAAATTCAACAGGGTATCGCAAGTGAATTCGCTCAAAAAACAGGAATCGAAGTTCGCATTATCCCGGTACAGGAAAACCTTCTCGCCGAGAAAGTGACTGCCGCTTTCGCCGCGAAATCCCTGCCTGATGTTTTGTTCCATCCCGTTGACTTCACTATTGGATGGGCAGAAGCCGGAATTCTGGACGCCAAGTCTGCCACAGAGGCCGTGGAAGCCCTGGGTAAAGGAACATTTGGCGCAGGCGCTCTTAACCTTGTTAAAGTTTCAAAAGGATATGCGGCGGTTCCGATTGATGGATGGGGACAGATTCTTCTTTATCGCAAAGATCTTTTTAAGGAAAAAGGATTACCTGTTCCGGACACCTGGGACCGAATCCTCAAAGCTGCGGAACTCCTGTATAACCCGCCGCTGGTCTGGGGTTTTGAGGCAGCCACGGATCCCGGACAAACTTACACGCAGCAGGTGTTTGAGCACTTCGCTCTGTCCAATGGGGTTAAGTTGACAGGGGCTTCAGGCAATGTCGAGCTTAACACCCCGGAGATGATTGAAACTCTCAAGTTCTATAAAAACCTGGCCCGCTTCTCGCCTCCTGGAAATCTTTACTGGCTTCACACCAGGATGGATTATCTTTCAGGACGGGCGGCCATGATCGTCTGGTCGCCTTTTATCCTGGATGAGCTTTCCGGTCTCAGGCAGGACCAGCCCGTTATTCCGGATATCAAGAAAGGGCAAAAAGGGCTTCTGGCTAAAAACACCGGTTTCGTGAGCGTCATTAAAGGGCCCAAAGGCGCGGCCCAATACGGTCAGCTCAGCTACCTCGGGATTACAATAGACGCTAACAGGGCGTTAGCCAAAAAATGGGTTGAGTATCTCCTGAATGACGGCTACATCCGCTGGTTAAGCTTGGCTCCTGAAGGAAAACTGCCTGTACGAAAAGGAACAACCAATGCTCCAAGCAGATTCATTGAAGGATGGAAGGATCTGGAATTCGGGGTTACGACCAGGGCCAAAATTTCTGAATACTACGGAATGGATGCCGTAAAGACAATCGTCAGCGGTGTCGAAGGGTTTGACCGCTGGGGATTTGCTGAAGGTAAAGGAGCCCTTGTTTCCAAAATCTACGGGACTAAGGTTATTTCTAAAATCCTGAAGCGGTTTCTTGACGGCGAAATCAGCGCGGAGCAAGCCGCCAAGCTGATGGATGAGCGGGTAAAGGCTTTACAATAAAGACAAGTTTTACTATATACCAGAGTCTATGTTAAATGGCATGAGAATCCTGGGTGCCTCTTAAAACCAAAAAAAAACCAGTGCCTAACCTCTCAAGCCGGGAGGCGAGGCTCGCTTTCTGGATGCTGGCCCCGGCTTTCACGATTGTTATCGTCATCGTGGTTTTTCCGGTCATCTGGAATATTTGGTTAAGCCTGAAGCCGGTCCTATTAGGTGATCTTCGGGGGGCCTCACTTTTCAGCTTTAACCTGACGCTCGGTAACTTTCTCAAGGTTTTCACCGACCCGAATTTCAGCACGATTTTTCTGACCACCATCATTTATGCCACGCTTGGCAGTGTCTTATCCATAATACTGGGACTGGTTGCCGCTCTCCTTGTTCAAGATGAATTCCCCGGCCGGAGTCTCGTCCGGGGACTTCTTCTTTCTCCATATATCGCTCCGGTTGTGGCGGTCACCTTTACATGGAGTTTTATACTTGACCCGCAGCTCGGTGTTCTGAATTGGCTGGCTGTTGATAAAGGATTATTTTCCCAGCCCATCCCATTCCTGTCCCAGCGCTGGTGGGTTTTGGACCTGCCCCTGATCACAGTGCGTATTCCGCTTGCCCTGACATCGGTTATTCTTTTTGAGGGCTGGCGATATTTCCCTTTCGCTTTCCTCTTCATTCTGGCGCGGCTTCAGGCGATTCCCGATGATCTCTATCAAGCCTCAGTAGTTGACGGAGCCAGCCCTTTACAGCGATTCCGTCATATCACCCTCCCCCAGCTCTACATGGTGCTGGCTAACCTCTTCCTTTTTCGCTTTATATGGACCTTTAATAAATTTGACGACATCTTTCTCCTGACAAGAGGGCAAGCCGGCACGTTTGGTGAATTCAACATCGGCGCGAGTTCAGCGGTGGCCATTGTGCTTTTTGTCACGCTGGCCGCCTTTCTCATCGTTTACTTTCGCTGGATCGTCAAGGAGGCTCAAGACTTTCTGTAACCAATAAATAATAGCGCTCAAGGATTGACATGCTATGAACCGGGAAAAATTGGAAAAAATAATTATCAGCGTCCTCAGGATAGCCGGATTGGTATTTTTTATAGTAATAGTGGCCTTCCCTTTTTACTGGATGCTGGTTTCCTCTTTTAAGGCCCTGGAAGAGCTTTTATTGAAACCCTCCAACCTGTGGCTGGATATTCGAAAGATCAACTTCTTCGCCTATTCAGAGGTTCTCTTTAGACATGGATTTATCCGCTATATTGTAAACAGCGCCTATGTCTCAATCGTTACCGTTGTTTTTTCAGTGACCCTGGCCACCATAGGAGGATATGCCGTCACGCGGCTTCGTTTTCGCGGGCAGGGATTTATGTCACTGGGCATCCTGCTTATCTATATGTTCCCGGCTATTGTCCTGGTGATCCCCCTCTATGTGATTTTTTCCAAACTTGGACTTCGAGATTCCATCAATATCCTGATACTGGTTTATCTGGCGCAGACCCTCCCGGTGGCGCTATACATGCTCAGGAGCTACTTCCTCACTCTTCCCTATGAAATGGAATATGCGGGTTTAACGGATGGATGCACTCGTTTTGGGGTGATCTGGCGCATAGTCATTCCCCTTTCCGCCCCCGCTCTGGCCAGCGTTGCCTTATACACTTTCATGATCGCCTGGAATGAGTTCCTCTTCGCTTTCATGTTTCTGGACACGCCTGAAAAATTTACCCTGTCGCGCGGGGTGATCCAGCTTGCTGAAAGCGTGCACCTGTCCAAACAGCTGGTCATGGCCGCTTCGGTCATGGTGACCGTCCCCATATTAATCATATTTCTTGTTTCTGAACGTTATCTGGTTCGCGGGCTTACTGCGGGAGCCATGAAGGGTTAAAAAAATGGCATCGCTTACCGTTAAAAACATTACCAAAAGATTTGGCAAGATCACGGCGCTGTCGCAGGCGAGTTTACACGTGGAAGATGGCGAGTTCTGCGTACTTCTCGGTCCTTCGGGCTGCGGGAAAAGCACCCTGCTCAATATAATCGCCGGCCTGATTTCTCAGGATGAAGGAACGGTGCTGTTCGACGATCAACCCGTGGACCAACTTTCCCCCAGAGAACGGGACGTGGCCATGGTTTTCCAGAGCTACGCCCTGTATCCACACATGACCGTGGCCCAAAATATCGGTTTCGGGCTTCGTATGCGGCAGGTTCCCAAAACAATCATTCAAGATCAAGTTCTCGAAACCGCCCGCCTATTAGGGATTGAGGAGCTTCTGGACCGGAAACCCAAGGAACTTTCAGGTGGCCAGCGGCAGAGAGTGGCCATGGGCCGCGCTCTGGTTAGACGGCCTAAACTGTTCCTTCTGGATGAACCCTTAAGCAACCTGGACGCGCGCTTGAGGGCCAGTGTGCGGGTGGAACTGAGGCAGCTGCACCAACAAATCAGGGGCACCATCACCTATGTGACGCATGATCAGGTCGAAGCTATGACCCTCGGAGATAAAGTGGTGGTTATGAGGGGAGGAAGAATAATCCAGATCGGATCGCCCGAAATTATTTACGAACGGCCCGCGGACACCTTTGTCGCCACTTTTATCGGATCGCCGGAAATGAATCTTTACCAGGGTAGGACTGCCAAAAGCGGGGAGCATTTTTCTTTTCAGGGAAATGGATTTAAAATTGAACTTAAAAATGTTCCGGTGGAATTAATGGAAGGCGCGGTGGAAATAGGAATGCGTCCCGAGGATATTGAAATCGGTCAAAAGGGGGACATTGTTTTTCAAGCGCACGCGGAGATGTTAAGACCGTTCTCCAGCCTGGCCAGCTCATATCATTGACCATTGATCCGGCCAGGCTGCATGTCTTCCGCGAAGGCGGGCGTATTTAGGCTGCAACCACCACTCTCCATAAATACTGATGAGTATCTTTCTTCTCATCTAAATTCCATTATATTAGAAGCTATCTCAAAATTAGTGTTTTGGTCTAAATCGCGGAGAAAGAAAATTTAACCCGCAGGAATATTACTAATATTTCGAGGACTTAAATTTGAGCCTGACAAAGAGGTCAGCTAAAGGACGAAGTTTTGCAGAGGTCTCTTTATACCTATCCCCTGTTTAACTGATGTCAATCAAAATAATATCGTATTCTAAACTCCAGTTTGAAGTCGTTTTGTTTTTCACCATATTCTGTGTTTCTGTGCCCAATAATGATACCAGCCTTCAATCGCAATTCCAAATTTGTTATACCCTTGTACAACAACTCGGGAGAGAGTGAAAAGCTGTTATCATTGAGATTATAAATCCAAGTCAGGGACGGAGTTAAATAAAGTATATTTAAAGGATCTTTCTGGCTGATACGTAAATAAAGATAGTCCCTCATTGGATTTTGCCTGCTGTAGCCCGCTTCAGATAAAGAAAGTGTTTTTATTAAAGAATTTTCATCATTTGATCTTAAAAATAAACCGTACGCTTTATCTACAGATGAAAAAAAACTACCCATTTCATCAGTAGTGAACCCTGCACCATTTCGAAAATATTCACAAATGATAGTAGTCTCATTTTGTGTTAGATATCTTA
>JAFDLS010000269.1 GCA_019306365.1 Deltaproteobacteria bacterium | reverse complement strand
TGGACCGGCCATTACACCAGGCCATCACCAGGCCTTTACCCGCACCAGTGGAACTGGGATTCAGGATTTATCGCCATCGGGTACGCTCATTACAACCAGGATCGAGCCATGCGGGAAATTCGGTCACTGTTTGATCACCAGTGGCCAAACGGTATGATCCCCCAGATCGTTTTTAACCCTGACGCGCTTGGCAATTACTTTCCTGAACCTGATTTCTGGCAGGTTCCGGGAGGCGCGCTTACCAGCGGTATTACCATGCCTCCGCTTCACGCCATCGCCTGTCTCCACATTTACCAGCATGCCGGGAAAAAGGGCAAAGCCCTGGATTTTCTCAAGGAGATGTTTCCCAAATTAATGGCTTCCCACCGGTATTTCTATTGTTATCGGGATCCGGGCGGCACAGGTCTGGTTTACATTCGTCACCCCTGGGAATCGGGCCTTGATAATTCTCCGAACTGGGATCGGCCCTTACAAAATATAAAGGTGGACAGAAAAAAACTGCCACGGTATCAGCGAATGGATTTGAAACACGGTGTGCCGGCTGAACAGCGTCCCAGCAATGAAGATTACGATCGTTACGTGTATCTGGTGGATCTATTTCGAAGGCGTAATTACGATGAGGAGATGATTTACGCCGAATGTCCTTTTCTGATCGAAGATGTGCTTTTCAATTCCATCTTATGCCGGGCCAACCAGGACCTTTTGGAGATCGGTAAAATCGTCGGTCAGGATGTCAAGGAGGCTGACGGATGTGGTCGCCCGAGCGGGAGCAGTTTGATCCTATAGACCTGGTTTCAAAGGAACTTCTGCCCACGGCCACCGCGGCAAGTTTCATGCCTCTGTTTGCCGTCGCGGCCACAGTTGAGCAGGCCGGGCTGCTGTACGAACGCTTGAATTCAGTTTCTTTTTGCGCTTTGCACCAGGGCAACTGCTTTACAATCCCAAACTTCGATATGGCCCATGAAGAATTCGATTCCAGGAATTACTGGCGCGGTCCGGTCTGGATTAACATCAACTGGATGCTTTCTCAGGGACTCAGAAGCTATGGTTACCGGGAGAAGTCAGATGCCATGAAAAAGGACATGATACAACTTCCGGTTCGTTTCGGGTTTCACGAATATTTTGACTCCATCACCGGCAAGGGCTACGGATCGTTCGGTTTTTCATGGACTTCAGCCCTTTTCATTGATCTGGTGTATGAATACTATGATCAGGATAAACACACGTTGACCTGGCTTAAGCGGAGTAAGGAGCGAAAGCTGGCAGTGCCAAAAATTCTCAATCAGGTCCCTGGAGTCCATCCAGTGGCCGTAAAAGATCTGGCCTCAAGACTGATGTCTTCTATCGGTGATTTGAAGAAAACCTTCTATGATATGAATCGTGGACTGGTGGATTATCAGGCCATGAGACGGTCTCCTGAATATCAGGTTTATCTTGAACTCGCGGCTCAGCTGCAAGCCTTTGACCTGGACAGCCTGGTAACGCAGGACGAAAGGCGGGCCTTCTGGATTAATTTGTACAATACCATCGTGGTTCACGGCATCGTGGAACTTGAGGTCGATTCGTCAGTCCGGGAGGTGAGTAACTTTTTTACCCATGTTTGTTATCGGATTGGGGAAAACACTTTTTCCCCCGATGATATCGAGCACGGCATTCTGCGTTCTAATGCCAGGCCTCCGTATCGAGCTTTTTCGGTTTTCGGGAAACGTGATTTAAGAAGCAGATACATGGTTGATTCCCTGGACCCCAGGATTCACTTTGCCCTGGTGTGCGGGTCCAGGTCATGTGCGCCTATTCGGTTTTATGAGGCCGATAATATTGGCGAACAGCTGGACACGGCGGCCCGAAACTTTGTCAATAGCTCGGAGGTGGTTGTTTTGCCTGAACAGAAAAAGGTACTGCTTTCCCAGATTTTCAACTGGTATGAACGCGACTTTGGCGGCCGGAGGCAACTCTTTGATTTTCTGCTTGGTTACCTGGATCAGGATGACAAGATTGAATACCTTGCCTATAACAGGGAAAGCATTAAGGTTGAGTTTCTTTTTTATGATTGGAACTTAAATCATTAGGGCGATTGTTAGATATATGAAATGAGATCTCTGCAAAACCAGTAATTTTGTTGAAATCGCGGAAGGCGACAATTCAATCTTCGCCTAATCTGCTTTTCTCTGGTAAATTGCATTCTATGGGTAACCTCCGTTGAGTACGATGAAGATTAGCATATCCTCATTATAAAATATACCTTCGGAGCGTTACCCATGTTTTAAAACTACATATTAAGATTATAAAACCAAGTGGACTTCAGAAAAAAGTTGTGTTAGTAAATGTTTGTTATGACAGTCAGATTAAACAAATACTTCTTTAGGAGGCAGAATAAATGGATCTTAACGCAATACGTACGGCGGTTATAGAGGGGAATGCCCTGGCTGTTGAAAACGGCGTTAAAGAAGCCCTTGAAGCCAAAATCAGCGCTGAATCCATCTTGATAGAGGCTTTGGTTCCCGCTATGGATGAAGTGGGAAAACGCTTTGAGGCCGGCGATTTTTTTGTGCCTGAAATGCTGATAGCCGCCCGGGCGATGAAAACCGGAATTGCTCTTTTAAGACCATTGTTAGCTGAACTCGGTGTGGAACCTGTTGGTAAGGTGGTTATAGGAACCGTGAAAGGCGATTTGCATGACATTGGTAAGAATCTGGTTGGTTTGATGCTGGAAGGCGCCGGTTTTGAGGTCATTGATGTCGGAACCGATGTTTCGATAGAAACTTTTGTGGAAGCGGTCCAGCGCGAAGAACCGCATCTTTTGGGAATGTCAGCTTTATTGACCACAACCATGCCTTCGGCCGCTGAGGTTATTAAGGCCCTGAGCGATGCGGGTCTACGCGACAAGGTCAAGGTGTTGTTTGGCGGTGCTCCGGTAACTGAGGCTTTCACAGAGCAGATCGGCGCGGACGGATATGCCCCGGACGCGGCGGCGGCTGTCACAAAAGCTAAAGATTTACTTGGCGTAACAAATTAAAATCCATTCGCTGCAGAGGCGGGTTAATCCAGCTTTTCAAGAAAGTGGAATTAACGGATTATAAAGAATCCATTCACATAAATTTTTATTTTAAAAATGCGGTCCCTGGCGGTTTGACTCGTTTATGATCTCTGAGTAAGGTGATTAGAGCGTTTGTCAGAAATAAACTCCATTTGGCTTTGGGGCAGGGGAAGGTATAGCTTTGGCCGTTCTCCTGAGACAAACGCCAAAACATCATGTAATTGCCACCTGTTACATCATGTCAGCCGCTGTTAGAGGCTTGATTTAGCTTAGTAATCAAACGGAAAATAATTCTGGCAATTACTATAAAATCATCGCCTTTTCTGGGAACAAGCTTAAATATTGACATCAGCTTTATGATGAAGAAATCCGATAGAGGGATATTCAATGCCAAAAACCTTGAAAGACCAGTTGGGTGACACCAGCCGCATGACGTCCAGAGAGCGCGTCCTGGCAGCCTTGCAAAAAAAGCCTGTTGACCGCATTCCTTTTGTCCCGTTGATTGGGCCATTCACATTGATGGACATGCCTGAGGAGATAACAGGGGATTCTTCGGCAGGGGGATTTGATCCCTTTAGAATGATGCACGCCTCAAGGGCGTTAGAATGCGATTTGATGATTCGCCACGTCCCTGTAACTAAACCCTTAAGAGGCGCTGCTCCTCATCTGGGCAGCCTGGGCGGGTTTGGACCCCCTGTTGAAGTGACAACGGAATTCAAGAACGGTCAGCTTTGCGAAACCCTGGCCACGCCGGTCGGCAGTGTAACTGGCGCCTGGCAATTTACAGATAAGGTGGGGATCATTCCGCACGCGGTAAAACACGCGGTCAATAACCATGAGGAATTGAAAGTTTTTCATTACGCGGTGGAACACCTGATCAAGGAACCGGTGGCGGCTAACGCTGATGTTTTTTTCAAAGTAGATAAAGCGATTGGTGATGATGGTATCGCCACGACCTCAATCTCCAACTCCCCGCTGATGTTTTTAATCGAGATGGCCTGGGGCCTGGAAAATACTTATTATCTTCTACACGATTACCCTGAGGAAGTGGAAGATATCATGGACAAGCTGCATGCCTCGCTTAAGCGTTTTGCAGAAGTTCTCGCCGCCAGTCCGGCCCAGGTGGTCATTCAGTATGAAAACACATCGAGTACCCTGCTTTCACCAGCCATGTTTCGCCGTTACTGCCTTCCGCGTCTCAACGAGTACGCTGACATTTTGAGAGCGGCCGGGAAAATCTTTTTAATTCACATGTGCGGCAAGCTGTATGCCTTAAGGGAAGATATCGGGCATGGCCGCTTTAATGGCATCACTGATGTTCCGCCGTGTCCTACGGGGGATTTCCCCTTAGACTTGGCGGCTGAAAACCTGCCGGACAAAGTGGTGATTGGTGGAATCGACCCGACCACATTTATTAACCCTGACGCTGATTTCGTGAAAGAGGAGATCTCCGGTCTCATCGAACGCATCAAACCATTCAAGGGCGTTTTGCTGGGCAGCGCGGATGTTACCCCGCGAGGCGCTCAGGTTCAGAATTTTCATTTGATCCGTAAACTGATCAATACCATTGGCGCTTACAATTAATTTTATGAAAATAATTAGAAGTTATCTCAAAATTAGTGTTTTGGTCTAAATCGCGGAGAAAGAAAATTTAACCCGCAGGAATATGTTAGATGTTTCGAGGACTTAAATTTTCGTACGACATATGCCGCTGCAGTGTCAGCGAAGCGGCACTCATGAGTTAGAATAAAAAAGCTTTTTTTAGGATGGCTTCTATAAACAGGCCTTAAGTTCTATCAATATATTCGGTGAAACATGAAGACGAGTGACGGAGGCGGCGGCTAATAAAGCGGTATCTCTTTGAGTATTCGCAGGTGTTATCCATGCATTTCTTTGAGGCTCAACTCCAGACATTCGGGAGGCTATTTATTTCATGAGTATTAATCTGAACTTTACTGATGAGGATTGGCAACGGATCGAGCGCGATTGGACGGCCTGGTGGGCGGGAGAACTTGATCGTCCGATGGTCATGATGGAGACCTTTAATCCATTGATTTTCGGCTCAAAAAAAATATTTTCGAAAGACTGGATGCTGGAAAAGCCGGTTGACGAGGTACTCGACATTTTTCAGGAGCGATTGGAAGACGCCCACTATTTTGGTGACGCCTGGCCTAAATTCTTTTACAACCATGGACCGGGTATGGGCGCCGGGTTTCTGGGGGCAAACGTCCACAGCATGCCGGAGCAGAACACCATCTGGTTTGATTTTGAGGAACAGGCGCCTATTGAGAAACTGCATCTGACTTATGATCCCGATAACATCTGGTGGCAGCGTATCTATAATCTTACCAAGGGGGCTGTGGAAAGGTGGGGAGATAAGGTCGCCGTGGCTCACACGGACATAGGCGGGAACCTCGATATACTGGCCTCCTTTCGGACAACCAACCAGCTTTTATATGATGTATGCGATTCCCAGGAAGAGGTCGTTCGCCTGTCAAATGAGATAACTGCGGCCTGGATTCGATATTATAATGAACTGTATGATGTAATCAAGCAGGGGGGAAGGGGAACAAGCAACTGGGCCGCTGTCTGGTCGCCTCAGCGGACCTACATGACCCAGAGTGATTTCTGTTACATGATATCCCCGGAAATGTTTGAAAAATTCGTGGCTCCTGATCTTGAGGCCTGTTATGAGATCATGGATCATGGTTTTTATCATCTTGACGGTAAAGGTCAGATCATTCATCTGGATCGATTACTCGAGATGGAGAATCTGGCCGGGATTCAATGGATCCCCGGCGCAGGTCAACCCCTGCCTGAGGAATGGACCGACCTGCTCAAACGCATTATTGAGGGCGGCAAACGCTGTCAGGTGTATGTCACAGCCGAAGGCGCTCGTAAAATAGTGCGCGAGATTGGCGGCAAAGGCTTTGCTCTGTATGTTATTAATCGGATGAAGCCCGAGGAAGCCGCGGATTTCCTGAAAGTCCTGGCCGCTGAGGACATAAGCCAGCACTAAGATCGCTCTAGGAGATTTTAGAGCGATCTTAAACTATATTCGCGGACGTGTTTACGTGAGGCCGCCAAAAATACCAAGCAGTATCGCGAGAATTATGCCCTGGATGATCCACCCGATAAGGCAAACACCTACCGCCCTCATTGTGCTCTTGTAATCCAGGGCCTGCCTGACCGCGATAACCATCGCAACAAGCATCCAGATGGAGGCGATAAAGAAAACAATGCCGGTGAGTCCCGGAATAATGCCTATTATTCGAATCAGCCCGGGAGAACTCGAAAAGCCGATGGTTCGTAATAACTGCCCGGGGT
>JAFDLS010000268.1 GCA_019306365.1 Deltaproteobacteria bacterium | reverse complement strand
GTCTCACCAGTTACCGAACCAAGAATGCCGAAAGCCATGGCAATCCGGTGGTCTCCCCTGGTATCTATGACCGCACCCTTCGGTTTTGAGCCAGTGATGATTAACCTATCGTTCTCCTCAATAACATTGAAGCCCATCCGTTCCAAGCCCTCCCTTAGCGCTGAAACCCGGTTTGATTCCTTGAGCCGTGCCCTACTGATGCCAACGAACTGGCTTACTCCGTCGGCCACTGCTGCCAGAATTGCCATGGTCGGTAGCAGGTCTATGCAATCGGACAAATCAGCTTGTATCGCCTTCAGGCTAGATTTTTTCACCGTTACCAAATCTCCATCCAGGCTAACGAACGCACCCATATCATTCAAGAAGTCTAATATTACTTTATCGCCCTGCAAACTCTGCGAGTTCAGGTTCTCCACGGTAATTTCTCCGGAAATAGCTCCTAGAGCCAAGAAGTATGAAGCCGAAGACCAATCTCCTTCAACACGGTATTCAGCCGGCTTATAGGTTTGCCGTGATACTCTGAATTCCGTAAGGTCCAGTGAGGATTCTACTTTTATCCCGAACTTCTCCAGGCAGTCCAGGGTCATCAGTACATACGGTTTTGATTCTAAGGGCGTAGTCAGCCTGATAGTGACATCGTCTTCAGCCAGAGGAGCAATGAACAACAATGCCGATATAAACTGAGAACTGATGTCGCCGGGTAATTCAATCACGCCACCTCCCAGTCTACCTCCACTGACAACCACCGGGGCTACCTCATCCTGACACGAAACAGCCACGCCCAGTTGTCTCAGTGCTTGAACCAGGGGCTTAACCGACCTGCTTGACAGTGAAGGGCCGGCAACCAGCCGACACCTCCCGGGAATAAGTGAGCACAGGGCTGTCATAAACCTGAGAGTGGCCGCAGAATCGCTGCAAAACAGGTCGCTGCCTGGCTGGCGAAAGCTACCCCCGGTAACCGACCACAAATCCTCTTTTTGACGAACCTGAATTCCAACCTGCCGCAGCACATTTAGGGCAGCAACAGTATCATCCGAGCTTAAGGGATTTATTATTTGACTTTCACCCTTGGCCAGGGCGGCACACATCAAGCTTCGAATGACATAACTTTTAGAAGACGGAGCCCTCACCTTGCCCTTTACTTCACTTTTATGAACCGGGATTTTCATCTTACCTAACCTTATCTATTATCTGCCCGACAACCGAGTTGATACTCGCTCTTGAGGTGTTTACTTTAAAATCCGCTGCTCGCTCATAGAAGGGTTTTCGGAACCTTAAAAGTCCTTGAATTGTCGGAAGATTATTTATCTTGAGCACCGGCCTCTCACCGCCATTCGATACTCGCTTCAAAATCACACTCGGCGAAGCCGTCAGGTACACAATAACCGAGTCTTTTCTTAGTCTATCAATATTTATTTTATTGAGAACTATCCCGCCACCACAAGCGATAACCTGGTTTTTATTTTGAGAAACCTCTTTGGCAACCTCAATCTCAAGCTCTCGAAAAGCCGCCTCGCCGTCCTGTTCGAATATCTCCGGTATAGGCTTCCCGGCTTTGCGCTCAATTAAAGAATCCAGCTCAACGAACTCCTTGCTTAGCTTTTTAGCTAGAACCTTACCCACCACCGTTTTTCCCACCCCCATAAAACCAATTAGAGCAATACTACTTTTCATGACTTTTTAATTGTCTCACTACTTCTGCCCGCATCAGCTCAACCGGAGCTCTAGCCCCCGTCCAAATCTCAAAGGCTAAAGCCCCCTGCCAGACAAACATATCAACCCCGTCGACAGTCTTGGCGCCAACTGCCTCAGCTTCCCTTAACAATCTCGTCCTGATGGGCTTATAGACAATATCAACGACGACCAGGCCAGGTTTAAGCAGGCTGGAGGGAACCGGCGTTTCATTAATATTAGGGTTCATACCCACACTGGTAGTATTAACCAGAATATCTGCCTCACCCAACACCTGAGCTAGATTGTCCGCAACTAATTCCAGCGCTTTGACCCCTTTATTCAAGGTTGCTGACAGCCTGCCCGCCAGTTCTTTTGCCCGTTCTAATCGCCGATTGAGAATAACCAGATGGGCACCCCTTTCAGCAAGGATAAAGGAAACAGCCCTTGCGGCACCACCGGCACCCAGTATGACTACTTTTTTCCCCTCCGGCTCAATACCTCTTTCCAGTAGCGTCTGGAGAAACCCGCCGGCATCGGTGTTGGTACCTTTGAGCACTCCGCCATCGTTAGTTATAGTATTAACCGCCCCTATCTTCTCCGCCAAGGGGTCTAATTCGTCCAGCAACGGGATGACAGCCACCTTGTGGGGTATAGTAACATTCAGTCCCCTTATATTTAAGGCTCTCATACCGTCTATCGCCTTGCCTAGCCCTTCTTTCTTCACGAGGAAAGGGACATAGACATAATCTAATCCCATCCTGGTGAAGGCAGCATTATGTATTGCCGGCGACATAGTATGCTCTATCGGGTCGCCGATCACGCCACATAGCCCGGTTTTTCCCAACATTCCAGCGCTCATAGCTCCACCATTCCGTAGAGTTTTCGTAAGTCCCTCACCGTTATCTGGCCGGAGGCAGATTCCCTACCTGCCTCAATTGAGGCATAGGTGAAGTACCCACCAAGCAATGGACAAAGGACACGACTGACAGAACCTAAAGGACCCATGGCAAAAGAAACTATTTTCAATTCAGAAAACTCGGTGATGAGTTGCAAAACGGTCAGGTTATCATCAAAGCTGCTGGCAGTAGTAACCACCTTACATATATCAGCACCGGCTGCCAGTTGCCTTTCAATTGTTCTCTTCAGGTTATCAAGCGGTGGCGTTCCCGCTAAATCATGAAATGATAAAAGGCATTTCGCTCTCTTCTTGATTATTCGTACAACTTCATCCAAATTTTCCGTCCTGAGCTCAATATCCATTATATCAGCTCCCAGCTCAATTGCTTTAAACAGTTCCGCTATCCGGCTGGCTTCATTCTTTCCCCACTTACCCCCCTCGTCAGCAAGTCGGTTACAAGCTATCCATGGTTTCCTTAGATTCTGAACTATCTCTGGCCAACCATTACCGATAAGATCTATTCGCACCTCATAGAGGTCGATGAAGGGTTCGACTCCCTTTATTGCC
>JAFDLS010000267.1 GCA_019306365.1 Deltaproteobacteria bacterium | reverse complement strand
AACGTCCGCGATGGTGGAAATCTTGAACCCGTCCATAGTAATCTCCTTCTTCTTAGGTAGTTTGTACCAATAGAACTCTAACCGATGATCTTAGAATAAAAAAAAAGACGGTTTAGTGTCAAGTACTCGTTATGCAACCAGCATCAAAGATATGCCTGGGAAGAACCTCTCGCGCGTCCAATCTGGATAAGATACGCGCAACAGCATTATTAACAAAGCCATTGTGAAAAGAAACGGGTATAACCTAATTATCCTTTCTTGGGCGGGCGGAAGGCCTTCACTATTCCACCCTCTTAAACGATAGTAATCGCCAACAAGAGTTTCCATTTCATCAACCGTGATGCGCCGGTTATTTTCCAGGCTTTCCCTGAGTAGACGATCTGGCAGGCGATCATCCGCCGAGGTAAGCCCTTCCCGGATGTTGAACCGGCGGGTATTATCGGTGACCCGTGACGCCACGCCCTGAAGCTCAGATTGGTTCAGTTTCATACCCGTGGTAAGCTCTATGATGGTTGAGAGTTCATCCCACATATAAAAATCCCGGTAAAACCGGCATAAAATAAGACAATCAAACAGTGTACAGCGGTCTTCAAAATCGAGGAAAAGTTTTGCTTTACCTTCAACCTGTTCCGGTTCGATAAGACCCGACAGCTCCGCTTTATAAAAGGTGGTTCTTAAATGACACGCCCCACGAGCGTTGACGGCATAAGCCAGCCCCATACCTTTCAAAACGCGCGGATCATAGCCCGCGGGCTCCAACCCCTTGACATGGACAGCGAGGTCCTCCAGCCCCAATTCAACACTGGCGGGCTTTATCCCTTCCGCGAGCAGGCCACCCAAACCTTCCCGCTTTGAAATTTTAATTAAAAGATCAGCAGCCAGATCAGGATTGCCATACTCCAGTGAATCGGCAACCTTCCCCCGTTTGGATGCCTCAATGGCGAAGGCGACCAGATTCCCGGCGGTGATGGTATCCATGCCCAGCCGGTCGCAAACGTCGTTCAAGTAAGCGATTTCCTCTATTTGATCAATGAGGCAGAGACCTCCGAAAGCGTAAATGGTTTCATATTCAGGGCCTTCCAGCTTAAGCCCTTTATGCCTCCCATCCTGAACCTCGACGTACTTCCCGCAGCCCATGAAACAGGTTCGGCAGGCCCTGGAACGCGCCTTTAGACGCTCAGACACGCTTGCAGCGCTGATTTGAGGCCATTTTTCGAAACTGCCGGCTGACCAGTATCGAGTGGGAAAGCTTCCGGCCTCATTCAACAGAGCCACCATCATTGGAGTTCCCTGGGTGCGGTAAGCCTCGGCGGCAGGATGATCCTTAAGGTTCTTCAATGTTTCGCGAGCGTAAGCCTTCACCCCTTCCGGGTCCGCAAAGAGACGGCTCCGGTTACCGTGAAAGGCTATCGCTTTTACCTTTTTCGCCCCCAATACAGCGCCCATGCCCGTACGCCCGGCTGACCGCCAGTAATCGTTTTCCACTACGGCGAACCGTACCAGGTTCTCCCCTGCCGGACCTATGACCATAACTCCCGCGCCGGAAACCGCAACCCGCCGCTTAACCTCATCCTCAGTAGTATAGGTATCCTTTCCCCAAAGATCCTCTGCAGGGTGGAACTTCACGTCTTCATCGGTGATTTCCAGCCAGACAGGCTGACTGGAAGCACCCCTGATAATGATAGCGTCATAGCCGGCCCGGCTCATAGGAATGGCCAAGCGTCCGCCGGAATAAGATTCACCGTAAAAACCGGTCAAGGGTGACTTGCTGTATATCCCATGCCGGCAGGACCCGTAAATGGCGCTGTCCGTCGCCGAACCCAGGCCAAGAATAAAGTGATTTTCCGGGCTAAACGGATCGACTCCAGCCGGATTTCTTTCCAGAAGCAAATGTGTCGCCAACCCCTTACCGCCCAGATACCGGCGCAGGACTTTCTCGTCCAAAGGCTCGATATAGCTCGACTGATCGCTCAGATCAATGGTCAGTAAACGCTCGAAAAACCCATTCATACTTTCCATCCCGTCTCCTACTTTAAGAAGCGCTTAACTCGTGGAAGCATTCTTCCATAATAGTCAATCCTCGTTCGAGCTGCTCATCAGTGATAACGAGAGGCATGAGCGTCCGCATGGCTGGTTCTTTGGTCTCACGATCTAAAACCAACTCCAGGCCTAACATCGGTCCTTTGCCTCTGACCTCCCCGATGACTTCATACTTTTCCTTAAACGACTCAAATCGGGTTATGAGCTTTTGCCCAAGAATTTCCGCCTGCTTCAGGAGGTTATCCTCCAGAAGAATTTCAAGGACAGCCAAAGCGGCCCGGATTGCCAGAGGATTGCCGCTGTATGTCCCGCCTAGTCCACCGACATGAGGCGTTTTCATCAGCTCCTCACGGCCAACAACAGCGCTCAAAGGCATTCCACCGGCCAGACTCTTGGCCAACGTGATGATATCCGGTTCAACCCCCCAATGTTCAATGGCAAAAAGCTTTCCCGTCCGTCCGGAACCCGACTGCACCTCGTCAATAATCAAGGCAATATCATATTTTTGGCAGATTTTCATAAGCTTGGGGAAATACTCGGGCGGGGGAGTAATAAAGCCGCCCTCTCCCTGTATGGGTTCGGCAATAACAGCGGCCGTTGATTCCGGAGCGACGTGAGAGATGAAAAAATCTTCCAGATAATCAGCGCAGCTCACATCGCAGCCCGGATACTTGAGCCCAAAGGGGCAGCGATAGCAGTAAGCGAAAGGCATGCGATAAATCTCGGGCGCGAAAGGCCCGAACCCGAGTTTATAGGGCATGACCTTGCTGGTCAGACTCATGGTTAAAAGCGTGCGGCCGTGAAAACCATTTTCAAAGCAAATGATAGCCGGTCTTCCCTTAGCATAACGCGCTACCTTCACGGCATTTTCCACGGCTTCAGCGCCGCTGTTCGCGAACATGGTCATTTTAGGGAAATCACCTGGCGCGAGTTCATTGATTCTGGCGGCGAGTTCCACATAAGGATCGTACATGGCGACATGGAAGCAGGTATGGATGTATTTTTCAGCCTGGTCTTTGATGGCCGCCACGACTTTGGGGTGGCAGTGTCCGACATTGTTAACTCCAATACCTCCGGCAAAATCAATCAATTCGCGTCCATCCACATCTATCAGGGTAGCGCCTTTGGCCTCCTGAATAAAAGCGGGAGTTATATTAAAAGGGCCTGGAGGCACATGTTTATCGCGCATCTCCTTTAATTCTTCAGAACGTTTAGGCATTTTTTTATCTTCCTCCTGATTAATTGTGACTTTTTTGCTTAAGGGAGTTTGACGAGATGGATTGATAAATAATCCCTGCCGAGGCTAAGGCGTTTATTTAATTTGAGGTGTAAACGGGGAGTACTTCCACATGGCCAAAATCAGCATTATTTAGTCCTCGCCGATTCTCCTGCACCAGTTGCCCAGCTTTTTCTTGCTACTTGCTGTACCTCCTATCGTACAAATCCTCGTCATATGGAGCCCTTCTTCCAGGGCATTTCTCTCTCTGGCAAAGCTGACAGCTCTCAAAATTGACTTCGGTGGGGAAAAGTATGCCTGAGACGGAATGAACCGGTTTCATCATTAAGCTTTCAGTCAATTCAACCCCAATCGCGTCTTTTGTATTTCCCACTATTTCAAACAATGCTCTTTGTTCTTCTATAGGCCAATCCTCTAAAGACCCTGGAGTCATAGTCGACTTTTTCTCGATTGAAAACTCCTCTGATACATATTTATTAAAAAGCCCGATGGCAGAATGAAGAGCCGTTTCCTTTATACGCTCGGCCCAAAAACGAAGCAGCATATCCTCTTTGGCTCGAGCCCAATCCTCCAGTTCCATCCCGCAGGTTGTAACAAAAGGGAAAACACGGTAAGCATTCTCCAGGTTCACCTTCAGGATACGGCTTTTCAGAGATACTCCCTCGAGAACCACATGATCATCGTCCTTGGATTCAATATAGACGGGCCGGTACATTGCCTTGGGCCTTGCGATCGCCTGGGCCTCTTCAACAAGGTGCCTGAAATCATCCGCATGGCTGTTATCCTTTTTCAAGCGAATCCTTTTCATGAGTAATTCAATGTTTACATTAAACGGAATATTGCTCAAAATTACAGGTTCCATAAGCCATTCCTTTAGTTTTTAATTTATCCTTCCCTACCAGAAACTCTTGAAGGAATCAAGGCTCAGGGTAGATTAAACTTCCAAAAAAAGTTTCCTGAAAAGCGGGATCCGCTGCCAGGTCCACAACCCGGGTGGTCTCAGCCAATTCTTTGGCCTTTCTTCTAAAATCAGAATAAAGAAGCGCCAAAACCGCGCCTTCACCGGCGGCGTTTCCTACTACCTGAATATCATCTTCAGGAAGCCTGGGGAACATCCCGATCGTCATGGCGTCTTCTTTGTTTAAATAGCTTCCGAAGCCGCCTGCCACCAGTAATTTTTTAGGCCGATCCAAAGCCATCTCACGGCAAAGAAGCTCGATACCGGTAATCAGCGCCCCTTTGGCCAACTGCACGGCCCTAATATCTTTTTGTGTCAGTGTAATCGGTCGATTCGTTTCTGTATCTCCAGAGGAAGCCAGGACAAATTCAAGAACACCGTCTTCACCCGCACAAATATTGGGATGCCGTAAATCGGAATTGAACCGTCCGCTTTCCGATAATATTCCTGCGCGCAATAGTTCGGCCACCGCGCTTACCACCCCGGATCCGCAAATACCCGCGGCCTTTTTCGGTCTTTCAGGATTATTTTGAATGAGAGAGCAGGATACATGCCCTTTCTCAGGATCGATCTTCACGGCGTCAATGGCGCCTGAAACAGCCGGCATGCCATGACGCAAGGTCGCGCCCTCGAAAGCCGGTCCTGTGGCGCAGGAAGTGCCAAGCAGTTCCCGGTTTCCGCGAAGCATCACTTCACCGTTCGTGCCCACATCTATCAGCATTGTGCCGTTGTCGGTGTTTTTTATTCCAGTGGCCAGAGCCGCTCCCACGATATCAGAACCTAAAAAACCGGAAATAAGCGGTAAGGTAAGAACATTAACGGCATCATAGAAGCGAAAGCGCAGAATGTCAGCTTTTGAAATTCTTTCTTCAACAAATTTGGGGTGGTATGGGGAAACTCCCAGAGATGAAGGATCTTCGGCCAGGAAGAGATGCATCATCGTTGAATTTCCCACCACAACCATCTTTCGGATAGATTCATCATCAATCTGGTTCGATTTCAATAAAGAGACCGCGCCCCACTCAATCGCCCTGACAACCATCTTCTGCAGT
>JAFDLS010000266.1 GCA_019306365.1 Deltaproteobacteria bacterium | reverse complement strand
AAGGAGTTCATGGCTATAACGGTTATGTACAAGGTTATGGGCTATAACCCGAATGATGGGGACTGGTTCTGGGTGAAATACGGTTTAGACGGCAACGCCAAGCCGTACGGTAAAGTCAAAGGCTGTATCGGATGTCATGGCACCAGAGCCAACAACGATTTTGTGCTGGTTCATGAATTCGATTAAGTATTAAAAGGCAACCCCTTTGGTGTGGTTAAAACGATAGCGTGCTGAACATACATCCCATAATGCAGTTTCTGGCCACCTTATTGGCCCTATATGTTTTTACCCTGGGATTGGCGCGCTTTCGCTTTCTGCACTTAAAACAGAAAACCGCCTTCAAGTGGACGCGGCACGTGACTCTGGGCACGATCGCGCTCCTGGTTTGGCTGTTTGGTCTCTTTGCGGGCCTGGGCATGGTTTATTTTTACTGGCATAAGTTCTTGTTAACTGGGCTGCATGGTAAAATTGGCCTGATCATGCTTTCCTTTATCCTGTTCGGATTGATCTCCGGCCACTACATGAACCGGGTCAAGAAGAAAAGAACATGGCTCCCCCTGCTTCACGGGTTGGGCAATCTCACCACCCTCATCCTGGCCTTAATCCAGGTTACCGGCGGGGTAATGGTCTATAACTCTTACGTTTTAGGGAACTAAAAGATTCAGGCAAAAACCTATAAGTCGCAGGTTGTTAGGTTGATTATCAAAAGTTTTCCATAAATTTGACTTGATAGATTTGATTCCCGTCTTTAATCTTTGGTATGATAATTTCCAATCGGACAGTCAAACTGACAATCTCTTTACCGGAATAAAAATAATTTATTTTTAACGGAAACTTATTTTTCGGGGAAGGCTAAAATGAAAACTTTTGAATATGAAATAACAAAACACCCGGCTGAGGAGTTCCACAAATTAGTTTATTTCTGCACCGAATCCGCCGAATGCTCATTACGTGAAGTCCCGGATGATCAAGCTGCGAAACTTGGCGATATTTTGAACGAAAGGGGCCGCCAGGGCTGGGAGTTGGTCCAGGTCTCCTTCGGTCAGGACGGTATCATGGCCTTCTGGAAAAGAAAGATTAAAGAAAAATAGATCCATGCATTTTTGATCTTGGGAGGATTAGTTATGACGACCATAAAGATCGAGGGTATGACCTGTCAGCATTGTGTCATGAACGTAACCAAGGCCCTGGAAGGAATAGAGGGGACAGAGAACGTAAAAGTTGATCTGGATAAAGGTGAGGCTGCGTATGACGAAGCAAAACCGGTTGACATGGACTCAATTAAAAACGCTATAGAAAAAGCCGGATATCACATGGGAAGCTGATTGGGAAAAAACAAACAAAAGCCATCATGAGAGACGATAACTATTAAGGGTGTGGATCCCGTTCTATTTGATAAAAAATTAGGTAATACCGTAAGGAGTTGGAAAAATGGAAAATTATGTTTGTACTGTTTGTGGTTACATTTATGATCCTGCTGAGGGAGATCCAGACAACGGTATAGAGCCTGGAACGAAGTTTGAAGACATCTCCGATGATTGGACCTGCCCCGTGTGCGGGGCCTCAAAGGACCAGTTTGAAAAAGAGTGACCATTTATTTCTTGTAATGTTTGCGTGTAAAATTTTGATTATTTGTTAAACAAGGAAAACTTTTATTGTTTCCGGCTCTGCCGGGTTTGGGGGAACGAAGATGCTCTACAATTTCAATGCTGATGAAGTTTTTCAGATGGCGATCATGATTGAGGAGAACGGGAAAATATTTTATGAAAAGGCTCAGGATAAAATTGATAACCCGGAAGTGAAGGAAATGTTTGAATCCCTGGCCCAGGCCGAGATTCAGCATAGAGAATGCTTTATGGCGCTCAAAAAAAAACTCCCGCCTTCAGCCCAGGAAGAGACTGTCTGGGACCCTGACAATGAAATCAATCAATATCTGAACATGATGGCCGGGATGCATGTTTTTCGGCCGGATGATGACGTTGAAGGGCAGTTGGGTGAGGTAAAAGACGTTGAGGACGCCCTGAAGTTAGCTATTCAGTTTGAAAAGGAATCCATCGTATTCTTTTTAACCATAAAGGAGAATACAGAAGAAACGCAGGGGCGAGATATGGTTGACCAGATCATAAAGGAGGAGCTGGGACATCATAAAGCTCTGTCATTGGAGCTTATCAAGCTGAAGAAATGAGGCGATCTGGCCGGTTACCAGGCGAAGTAGACCGCAGACGCTCCATAATTATTTAGAGAGATTTCTGCAAAACCAGTAATTTTGTTGAAATCGCGGAAGGTGAAAATTTAACCCGCAGGAATATTACCAATATTTCGAGGACTTAAATTTGAGCCTGAAATATGCCGCTGCAGCGTCAGCGAAGCGGTGCTCATGAGGTCAGCTAAAGGACGAAGTTTTGCAGAGGTCTCTAGAGTCAAAAAGGGTTCCCATGGCTGTAAAGACGCAGATTTACTTAAGTCCTAACTGACCTTACTGCCAATTTTTATTTAGATTAGGGTACCATTCTTGTCGTTTTTGCGCAAATTGAAACTAGACTTTTTATGGAAAAGGATGGAAGACAGGTGACTGGAAGTAGAGGTTATTAGTGAGTGGATCATCCAAAACCGAGACAGCCGTTCGCGAAAATCAGGAAGGCCGGCGGCGGCCTGAACAAGACGAGCTTGTCATTCTCAAGGGAGCGGTCGAAAACGCCAATGAGGCCTTTATCACCATAAATGAGAATCACAAGGTTGTATTTTATAACCTGGCGGCCGAGAAAACATTTGGTTACAGCGTTGAGGAGGTTATTGGTCAGGACCTGGATTTAATCCTGGGACCAAACTGCCCGTCGGAGCATTATAACGCGGTTAATCGGTACATCGAGTCCAAAGAGCCCAAAATAATTGGGCATAGCACCGAACTAATCCCCAGCCGCAAAGACGGGACAACGTTCCCCGCCCTGATCTCCTTTTCCGTGGCTGAAGTTCGGGGCCGTTTGTTTTTTACAGCCGAGCAGTTAGCAGCGCTCGGTCAGGTAGTGGCCGAGGTCACTCATGAGATTAAAAATCCTCTCATGATGATCGGAGGTTTTGCCCGGCAGTTGATGAAAAACACGGATAACCCGGTGAACCTGAAAAAATTGGGAATAATCACGGAGGAAGTGCGCCGGCTTGAGGAACTTGTGAAGGAACTCAACGAGCTTTACCTGCCGCGCGAATTGAACTTGGAAGAGGTAGAGGTCAACGCATTGATTAATGAAACATGCGCCCTTGCCGAAGAAAGCTGTAAAAATAAAGGGCTTACAGTGATCAAGGACCTTTCACCCGAAGCGCGCTGGTAATGGCGGACGGAAGCAGACTAAAACAGGTCTTTCTAAACGTTATCAAAAACGGCATCGAGGCCATGGATAATAAAGGCACGCTGTCTATCAAATCTCAGGTTTTAGCAGATGAGGTGGTAGTGTCTGTTGCCGACGGCGGACCCGGTATACCCAAGGAAGAGATAGATAAAA
This sequence comes from Deltaproteobacteria bacterium, assembly GCA_019306365.1. Classification (GTDB taxonomy): domain Bacteria; phylum Desulfobacterota; class Desulfarculia; order Adiutricales; family JAFDHD01; genus JAFDHD01. Next base: position 244 of record JAFDLS010000266.1, on the reverse strand, counting down.
TACTGACACCATTTTTTACCACTAAGAGTCATGGTACCGGGCTTGGCCTGCCCGTTTCAAAAAGAATCATTGAAGAGCATCAGGGAAGCTCTTTTACAATAACAAGCAGGCAGGGGCAAGGGACAGAGGTTATGATTACTTTACCTCTCTTGAAGCCTGAAAGGTAAACTCTGGGTTAAATATTTAAACGGAGAGGGAAATATGAAACCGGTAGAGATTAAGGAAGGAATTTATTGGGTTGGGG
>JAFDLS010000265.1 GCA_019306365.1 Deltaproteobacteria bacterium | reverse complement strand
GGCCAAAGCCGCCCTGAGGTTCGCCAGGGCCAGCACCGCCGCCAGCGGAACCAGCCTGAGCCAGCATTATTAGTCCATTATGTTTAAAACGTTGACCGGCGTCCGCGGCGGGTAAATTGATCAGTAAAGTTACGGCCAGAGCCAGAGTAAAAATAAAAAGCATTTTTTTCATCTTCAATCTCCTTTTTTGATGTTCTAATTTCATATACGCAGGAGAAGGAGATATGGTCACATTAAAAACCCATTTTTATTCTATAGTAATTGCCAGAATTATTTTCCGTTTGATTACTAAACTAAATCAAGTCTCTAACAACGGCTGCCAACATATATCAAATGGCAATTACATGATGTTTTGGCGTTTGCCGTAAGGTGGCTTAGGAGAATGGCCAAAACTAAATCTTCTCCTACCCCCAAGGCCAAACGGAACATATTTATGACAAACGCTCTAAAGCGGTCTTTAAACGGGATAACTAGACGGAGATTACTCCTGTCATCGATGTCCGCCTTTGCCGCCTGAACCATTGCCAGGGCTTCCGCCGCCTGAGCCGCCGCCTGAACCGACGTTGTCGCCGCCACCGTCTTTACCCGCGTTTCCACCGGTTTTCATGCCGCTGTCGTGTGCCGTCGATCCGTATTCCAGGTTTTGCACGGCTAAGCCCAATTTGCGGCCTGCTTCCTGCGCTGTCTGGCTTCCCTTAACAACCTTGATCGATATGGCGCCTAGTTCTTTGTCTGAAACGCCTTTCTTTTTCGCAGCGCTGATTACCCTAACCAGACCCCAGTCAGGATGAGAAAAATAGTTGTTTTTTAAACCTGTAGAAATAATGTCATCCGCGATTTTTCCGGGCAGGCCTGATTGCTTGAGAGCGGCCTTGAATTCCATGGCCTTCGTTATTTCTGATAGAGGGGCCTTGGGCGCTTTGCCAAGGAAGTTCGCCATCTCCTGTTTGGAAATACCCGTAGACAGAGTTTGGGCCAAACGGGTTAGAGTGCCATGTCGAACCGTGTTTTTTGTTTCACCCCATCGATTAAGGGTTTTGGTCAGTTCCTGACGCGTAAAGCGAAGGTGGTTGATTTGTTGATTGAGGACGCGCTGGATAGCCTCAACCCGGACGCGTTTAGCCATGCCTTCCTCGATTTTATTGACGAGAGGACCCGTGGGCAGGTTATCTTTGGCGGCCTGATTTATAGTGTTGAAAAATGCGGTCATTTCTTTAGCTTGGAGGTTGTGCTTGTACCCCAGGGCAAGCATTCGGGTAACGGTTTCATCAGGTACTCCGGCCGCCTTGCTCTTATCTATGGCCGTTTTAAGGTCAGCCTGCTCTTGAGCCGGCGCGGGAAAACAAAAAAAGCAAAAAATAAGCCCGGCTGCCATAAAGGAGGTTATCAAGCCTTTAAATTTTTTTCTCATAGGTGTCACCATTGCTTAAGATGAGTATTGAATTTTTATTTCCAAAACCATCGTCCTGTTGTAAAACGGCTTGAGGGTCAGGCACTACCAACTGGCCGTCCACCAGGAAGGCATATGCGTGACGGCCCTTTTCAAGGGAAGTGGCAAGGGTCCAGGCCTTTCGTTTTTCATCCCACCGCATTTCATAACCGCGGGGAGTCCACTGGTTGAAACTGCCGATAACCGCCACGGAAGAGGCGCCGGGCAGGTTCAAAGAAAAGATCACCGGTGAAGCGGATACGGGTGTTTCCATTGCCACTTGTGTTTCGGTATCCCTATTAATAAATTGAGCCGGTAGAAACAGAACCGCCAGAATAAGCACCGCTGCCGCCGCGCCAAAGGGAACCGCCTGTAACGGCGTGAAGGTCAAGGACTGCGGCGCCTTCAGCCACCGCATGAAACGCTTCCGAAGCGAGAGGCTTTTCGGTTTTATACTCTGCATCACTCCAGCCATTAATTCCACAGGCGGTTTCTCTTCGGGAATATCAGAGATCACCCTTGAGATGATATGTAAATCATGGGCCTCAGCTTCTGATAAACCGCTGAACTCTTCTGGTTTTTCCTTTGATTTGTTTTCGAGCGTTTTATTTTGCATCGCTCTCCTCCGCCAGGGTCTGACGCAAACGCAGCAGTCCCCGATGCACTCTCATCTTGGCTCCGCTGACCGAGATATCCAGGGCCGCAGATATTTCGCTCATAGTCAGCTCCTGCCGGTAACGCAGGATCAAGGCCTCCCTGTATTTAACTGGCAGCTCTTGCAGTGCCTCTTCCACTTTTATCCGGTCAACGTTTTTAAGTAAAATTTTTTCCTGCTCAGCTTCCCGGGCAAACTCGGGTTGGTGATAGTTCTGTTCATCAAGAGGAATCATGGGGCTTTTTTGCTTGCGCATAAGATCCCTGCCCAGGTTTAAACCGATGGCATAAAGCCATGAGAAGAAACGCGAGCCCGGCTTGAAGCGTTCCAGGTTCTCGTAAGCCTTGAGGAAGGTCTCCTGTGAAAGATCGAGTCCATCCTCGGCTGAAAAGTTCATACGCAGCATGAGGTTATATATCGGTCCCTGATAACGTTTGACCAGAATCCCATAGGCTTCAGCGTCTCCGGCTAAAATGTCATTTATGATCCGGTCTTCGTCGCCGTAATCCATGAGCGAAATATCATCCCTGAGCTGTTCGGCCTTTTTATCCGTACACGCCGTCTTACATTATAATATACGGATAAGTATGTTGAATGGTCACAAGTTATTCCACGATTAGTATGGAATTAATCGTGCCGAAACCGTCATCTTCCTGGAGTGCGGCCCGGGAATCCGGCACCCACCGCTCACCATCAAGAACAAAAGCGTAACGATATCTCCCCGGGGGCAGAAGAATACGAATCTCCCAGTTCTCCCCTTGCCGCTTGAGGCAGTGGGATTTGTCGGACCACCCGTTAAAATCACCGCTTAGACAGACCGTTTCATTTTTTCCGGTGTATGAAAAAATTGTCTCGACCTTCTCGGATTCAACCGGTGTCATATTAATGTAAAGCCCGCAGCCAGCGTTAAAGAACAGGAGGCCGAAGAAAATGAAAAACGCTGTTTTTGTTAAATGTATTTTAAACAAGATTTTCACGTTAGAGAACTTATTAGAAGCTATCTCAAAATTAGTGTTTTGGTCTAAATCGCGGAGAAAGAAAATTTAACCCGCAGGACATATGCCGCTGCAGCGTCAGCGAAGCGGGGTTCAATACCGCTGCAGCGTCAGCGAAGCGGTGCTCATGAGGTCAGCTAAAGGACGAAGCTTTGCAGATGTCTCCTATGTGTTATTATTTCAACTGGTCGCGAGAAAAACCCAAAATGTTTCGGGCGATAATAAGGAAATTTATCTGTCCGGTGCCTTCAAAGATATCAGTGACCTTACAATCACGCATCCATTTTTCAGCCAGCCATTCGCAAGAATAGCCCAACGGCCCCAGGAGTTCCACGCATTTTTGCGTTACCAGAGTCGCTGTACGCCCGGCCTTGCTTTTGGCCATGGATGCCTGGAGGCTGTTGCGTTGACCGGTATCAAGCATGGATGCGGAACGCCAGGTGCCGCGTCAAGATTCGCTTCCATGTCCAAAACAGCGGCCTGAACGGTTTTCAGCTTATGAGGACCGCGATCGTAAGGGAAGTAATATCCTTCCTCCTCCAGTTTTTCCTTGGTGAAATCCAGCGCGGCCTGGGCGATGCCGACCGCCAGGGAGGCCACGGCCGGACGGCTGGCGTCAAAAGTGGACATAACGCTTTTAAAGCCCGTTTTTGATGCCGTTTTGGGTTTGATTTCCGATTCACCCAGGATGTCATCATAGGGAATACGGCAGTCGTCAAAGACAAGAACCGCTGTATCTGAAGCCCTGAAACCAAGCTTGTTTTCAAGTTTGGCAACCTTCATACCCGGGTTGTTTTTATCAACTAAAAAACTCTTTATAGCGGCGCGGCCCAAACTTTTATCGAGCGTGGCCCAAACCACCACTAATTCACAAATGCGTCCGCCGGTGATAAAAATCTTCTCACCATTGAGTATCCACTCATTGGTTTCAGGATCTAGCTGAGCGGTCGTTTGGACGGCCGATGTGTCTGACCCACAGCCGGGTTCCGTGATAGCGAAAGCCACGAATTTTCCTTCTGCGCGGGCCTTTTGCTCAGGAGACCCGACAGCGCCCACAACCATGTTGCCCACAAACGCGTCGGCCGTGCTGATCATCAGGGCGGAATCACCCCAGTTCCTTTCCTCTCCCAAAATAACGCTGGACATGCCAAACTTTTCGCCTCTTTTTTCGGCTGAAAGAGACGCCAGCTTTTCTGAGATGGCCTCGGAGCCTTTCCTGATCTCTTCGGCTTCCTTTATCTCAGCGTGTTCATGCTCGTCATAATATCGAGTAAGCTTTCTTATCAAGTTGACATTAAGTTCGCGAGTCATTTTTTGAGCGGCTCTCGTCAGCGGCGCTATTTCAAAATCAATCATGGTTCCCCTTCCGGTTAAAAATAAAGATGTCCGACAAAGTCATTACGGGATCAAATGGGCGGTATTCCAGCCCCTTCCCTGGTCCTTTTATGAATAGATTATGGTCGTCCTGTTTAAAGCATCTTATACGGATAATACCCACGCACGACGTCGAAGCGGCCCAACTGCGCGCCGCCCAGCCAGAGCTGAAGCTCCTTGACATCGCGCCAGTATTTTTCCACATGGTAGTCGCGAATATATCCATATGAGCCCATTAGCTCCATGGCCCTGTTCGTGACCATGATTGCCATCTCTGTGGCGTAGTTCTTTGTAATGCTGGCCTGACAAAGCATCTCATTGGAATGTGATGGAGCAAACTGATCGGGATGGCTTAGCATGTAAGGCGATTGAATGTTCTCGAATCGGCTTGCCAGCCACAACCCTGTCACCGGTGTATTTCAAGACTTCCTCGAACGTCGCTTTTGCGACGCCTATGGCGGCGGCCGCGGTTCCGACTCTGCCATTGGTAAGGTTGCTCTTGAGAAGAATAGCGTCCCGTCCCGGTTCACTGGCGCGATAGGACAGAGGCACTCGAACGTCATCAAAGAAAATATCGGCGTTGCGGTCCGCCTGTAATCCCGCCTTTACCTCAAACTTGCCGAAACTGAGACCTTCCGCGTCTACCGGTACGTAGATGAGGGCGATACCTTCCTCACCTTTCCCAACGTCCGTTTGGCAGACAACACAGTAAAGGGAGGAAACCCCCGCGCTGCTGGGGAACCTCTTGGCTCCGTTTATGACCCATTGGTCGCCGTCCTGCACGGCACGCGTCGCGATGGTGCGCCCATGAAGTTCAGGCAAATTCTCAACATCGCATCCACTGGCTGGCTCAGTCATGGCAAAGCAGGCCATACAGGGCGATTTTGATTCCGCCATGGATTGGAACAGTTCGATAACTTCCCTGTTCCCGGCCGCGACAGCGGGCATCATCGCCCACCCGCTGATAACCGCTACCATTCCGATTCCGACGTCACCACGCGACATTTCTTGAATTACGATACAATTTGTTACAAATGAAGGCCTTGGATCATCACTCTCCGATTCTCCCGGGGTTCCGGCCCTGAAAATACCCAGAGCGTTTAACTTGTTGAGAATTTCATTGATAAGAACATGGTCAGTGTCATCGTCGATCTTGTCTCGAATCGGCATAATCTCCTGATCAA
>JAFDLS010000264.1 GCA_019306365.1 Deltaproteobacteria bacterium | reverse complement strand
TACGGCGTGACTCACAACGTGGGCGTTGGCGGAGCCAACGTTTTTGTGCTGAAGAAATAGCATGTTAAAGGCGGCCGCTTAAGTGGCGAAAGACACTCTCTTTAGCGGCCGCCGTAGTGAAAAATTAGCAATTAACCTTTTTCACGCTTAGCCTGTTTGGCAGGTCTAAAGGAGACAATATGGCAAAAGGGATTCATCATGTGGGGCTCGCTGTAAACAGCGTTGATGAAGTAGCGAGTTTTCTGGAAGAAATCTTCGAAGCTAAGCTCACTGATTATCAAATGGAAACACCCGAATTTTTTTCCCGTATGGTCCAGGTGGGACAGGGGCTTTTCGAACTTTTGGAACCCAGGGGTGAAAACGGCTTGATCGAACGATTTCTTAAAGCTAACGGTGAGGGAATTCATCATGTTTCCATTTTAATCGACGACCTAGATAAAATGATTGAAATCTGTGAGAAGAAGGGCATGAGAGTTCTGGGCCGCCGATTTATTCACCCTAAAAGCGCTCATGGCGTACTAATCGAGCTCGTTCCGGCCAATGAATTACAGCGAGGTTAATCTGTAGTTAACCAAATAAAAGACTCCATCACTTTGGAGCGAAGGTAAGTACTTGTTCCAACCAAGAAGTTAAACCGGCGGAAGAGACACGTTCGGCTTTACCAGTTTGAATTTAATAAACTTGATGACCAATTAGAAGTTATCTCAAAAAAGCTTTTTTACCCCAACTCATGAGCGCCGCTTCGCTGACGCTGCAGCGGCATATGTCATACGAAAATTTAAGTCCTCGAAATATTTATAATATTCCTGCGAGTTAAATTTTCTTTCTTCGCGGTTTCAACAAAATTACTGGTTTTGCAGAGGTTTCAAAAGGAGATTTCACATGGCTGAAGCAATATCCTCGTTGGTTCATATTGAGTTAACGGTTCATGATGCTGAAAAGGCGTACCGATTTCTGCACAATGCTTTTGGCGCCGAAAAGGTTCAGGAGGAATTCGCGGGCTTTCTGGATGGACCGAACGCCCGAGTAATACATGTCGGACTTGGTGATGTGGTGCTTCAGTTTGTCCAACCGCTCACTCAGGAGGGTTCCTGGTACGAGCAGTTGAGAAACAAAGGACCAGGGGTGCACAACCTCACTTTTATAGTAAACAGCATGAAAGATACCTTAAAGGCATTGGAAGGCGAGGGTGTGTCTCCTCTCTTTTCGTTCCCTCTCGACTGGGGCCAGCTTGTTCCGGCTGAAAACCTCAAACCGAACGTTCCCCCGGTTTACATGATAAACACCATGGACAAAATCGGGTTCCATCTGGAATTGAGCGAATCCCCTGTTTTACAGGCGCCGGAACCAGCCGGATACGCTACCGGAGCCGATGAGCTTATCGGGAAGGTGTCGCCAATGCTGCATATCGAACTGGTGGTTCGTGACGCGGAAGAAACATATCAATTTCTTAACAAAGTTTTTGGCTCGGAAAAGGTGGAGATTGAGTTTGCCAGCTTCTTGGACAGCCCTTTCATGAAAATCATTCATGTCAATCTTGGCGACGTAGTTTTACAATACTGTCAGCCGATTGCCGAAGAAGGGTCCTGGTACGAGCAATTGAGAGACAAAGGACCGGGAGTGCACAATATTACTTTTATAGTCGAAAACATGGATGAAACCATGAAGGCCATAGAATCAGAGGGGGTCCTGGATCTGTTTGAGTTTCCGCTGGACTGGGGTCAGCTCATAGGCGCTGAAAACGTCAAGCCTGATGTGCCTCCCGTACACATGGTTAATACCATGGATAAACTCGGTTTTCATCTGGAACTTGGCGAAAAACCAACTGATAAGGAAGTAGATTTTCTCTATAAATCCATTTAGGGATTCTATTTTGGATGAAAAGATTATTCTTGGCCAGCTCGAAGAACTGGCCCAAAACTTGGATATAAAAATTCGATATGAATCCATTGAACTTGAGGGGTCGTATTACCCCGGAGATCTCTGCCGGTTGAAAGGGGAAAATATTTTAATCATCAATTCCGAGGCACCGTTAACGGATAAGATTGAAATCTTTGCCAGGGCGGTCAAACAGTTTGACCTTGATCAGATCTATATAAAACCGGCTCTAAGGGAATTTTTAATAAAAAATCATTAAGATGAGACCTCTGCAAAACCAGTAATTTTTTTGAAATCGCGGAAGGCGAAAATTTAACCCGCAGGAATATTACTAATATTTCGAGGACTTAAATTTGAGCCTGACATATGCCGCTGCAGCGTCAGCGAAGCGGCGCTCATGAGGTCGGCCAAAGGACGAAGTTTTGCAGAGGTCTCAAGATATAAAAGCTGAGGTAAATCGAAGGCCTCCTCCTCACAGCCTGTTCAACGCTGGCTTACTCATCAATTTTCGCTATCTGTACAAGAAAAATAAAAAAGAGGTGCCATATGACCAGGCCAAAACAGACCATGCAGGCGGATATTGTTATTGCCGGTTCAGGACCGGGAGGAGCAACCACGGCCCGGGAGCTTAGCCGGAGGGGTAAAAAGGTCATTATATGTGAAGCTGGAAAATATCATAAGCGATTTGGCAATACCATTCTTCTGCTAAGCATGATGGACAGTATGGGATTTACTTTTTCAAAGGAAGGTACATGGGTCATACGGCCAAAGACAGCCGGAGGCGCTTCAGTGGTTTTCACCGGTACGGCTGTCAAACCTCCTGAGTGGCTGAAAGACAAATACGATATCGACCTCGAACAGGAAGTGAAAGAGCTTTATGAAGAAATCCCCATTCAGCCATTGCCAGATTACCTGATCGGGCCCGCGGCCCGCAGGATCATGAAGTCGGCGCAGGAGGTGGGGTTGGACTGGCAGCCTTTAGACAAATGGATTCGCCCGGAAAGGTGCAAGCCTAACTGCGGCAAGTGTTCCCTGGGATGCGGGGAAAAGGGCGCCAAATGGACGGCTCGAGAGTTTATAGAAGAGGCGAGGCAAAATGGGGCCGAACTTCTTCTCAAGACTCACGTTGACCGGGTGCTCACCGAAAATGGGGTGGCCGCGGGGGTGAGAGCCAAGACTCCTTCCGGCTGGATCGATATCATGGCCAAAACGGTGGTTCTGTCGGCAGGAGGTCAGGGAACACCGCCTATATTACAGCGATCAGGGCTTTATGACGCCGGGCAAGGTTTCTTTGTAGATCC
>JAFDLS010000263.1 GCA_019306365.1 Deltaproteobacteria bacterium | reverse complement strand
ATATTTAACGTCCTCCGCCGTTACCGTTTCGCCGTTATGGAACTTGACGTCCGTACGGAGAAAAAAATCGACATATTTCCACCCGGTTGAGATTTTAAAGGACTTCGCTATGGCCGGAATAAACATACGGTCTATGGTCACGCCGGCCAGACTGTCAAAAACGGTTCGGCTCGCATACGGAGGCGCGCCGGTTTGGGTCGCCGGGTCTCCGCCTCTGGCGTTGAATACAGCCCAGCCAGAGGCGATATTGACATGTCCCTTCTGGGCCGCGCCTGCTGGGGAGAGTCCTGTAACGTTAGCTGGGGAGAGTCCTGTAACGTTAAACACCGCGATTAAAAAAATAGCTGCAGCGCAATACGCTAACAACTGCCTAACCCTGAAACTTTTCATCGGAAACCTCCTTGCTTTTTATCCTGACTGCCATCTTTAAATGTGAAGCGTTTTCAATACGCCGGACAAGACAGCGGTCACAATTAATTAAAAATCACCGGTAGATGCCCAGTGCGCCTCAAGCCGTAACTCACCACCCCCTTTATAAATCAGCCCCTGCCTTTTTTCGTGGACAGGCCGCTGACTCTCTCCTGGGTGTTGTCTCCCCGGAAATCCGGGTCCGGGGCCTTAATCTCCCAAGGAGTGTAAGGTATAATGAAGGCGTCTTGTGGAAAATCCCTATGAAAGGGGGTTTCCATCAAACCAACATTAGTAATTTTTTAGGTTGCTTGTATGAATGGGTCTCAACGTATTCCACGCAGTCACCCTTGTCAAGGTAAAATCAACTTGGCGGGAAGACGCTGAGCTTAAACAAAACAATTGATAAAATGACCGCGAGTCATGAGGGCGCGGGAGAATTTAGAAGGCTTGCGCGGCATGCTGAAACGACTTCGTCTTTGAGGCGTGAGTGCCTGGCGGCGTTTAATATCCGGTTCGCTGTCATGAGGCTGAAAGCGTCTGACACTTACCGGAGGATGGAGAAGGGCGGAACCCTTTTTCGTCTTGAATATTTTCATGGCGTCTGCCTAAGCGTTGTAACTTCCATTCTTCCAGGCTGAGCTTCCGGAATCGATTTCAATTTTAATGATCAGATCACCACGACTGGCCGTGAAAGGATCATAATGTCCCTGCCTTTTAAGCCTGTATTCACCCTTTTTCAGAGCCTCCAGATCAATTTCAGCCTCCATGATGGTATTGCGGCTGATCACACCCCGCGTCTGGCAGCGCGGGCAGGCGGAACGTTTGAGACTCGACAGCGGGGAATGAGGATTGTAAGTGTAACCAACACCTAAACAGCGAGGACAGGCCTCCTCCTTCTTACCGGGCAGAGACAGCCTGAGGCCGTGCCGTGCGGCCCTTAAAGAGAGCTTGAGTAAATAAACCACATTGAGGCCATCCTCATACACGCCTTCAAAATGCCAGTCCGCAGGATCGGGGGATCTGAAATCGGTGCTGGAAGAAGACGCCTGAAAATCAAGGGCGTACTTCGACTGATCGCGCGTCAGGGCCTTATAAGCTTCGTAAATTTCCTGAAACCGGACCGCGTCTCCGGCCCCTAGCTGAGCCGAATCAGGGTGAAACTGCTTGGCCAATTGACGGTAAGCCTTTTTGATATCATTGATTTCGGCTTTGGGCGTCAGGTTTAGGACTTGATAATAATGCTCCATTTTTCCCCTCCCCAGGATCGAACCATTTGTTACTTTGAGGTATTACAAGTCCTGTGCCAGATTTGTTATTTGTGTATTTTTCTAATTATTACAACTATATATAAAAAAAGGAGGCCATTCCGGCCAGGGCAAGTGTGCAATCGTATTCACACTTGAGATGAAAAATGAAGGATAAATTGAAAAAAGCTCAAATGATTTTCAGGTATATCTCAAGAAAACAAGGATTATCATCAGGAGCCGACGGCCTGATATGTTTATAAGGCACTCATATCATTATATATTTATGCCGGACGTAATTGCGCGGCTTTAACTTGGCTTCACTGTGCATTCTTTTTCACACCAGGTGTGTAAACAGGGGTACAATACCCCCGGTCAAGGCCTCAGAATTCTTAAAAAGAACAGCACGCCTCGCAGAACAGATCATTGTTCCACACCGATAAAGCGTAAATCCGTAGATAAGCAGGCGGTAACATAGTGTAATTTCGTAAGGTTTCTCTCTTCAACTGGGTCGAGGTTATCTATAGTAATTGCCAGAATTATTTTCCGTTAATCAATTTCTTCGGTGCCTTTTGAAAAACTCCCAGATGACCTTGTCGGCGTCAATGTCCCGGCTGACCTTCCCGATAAGCCTTTCATGCAGATACTGGACGCCGCCCGGCCAGGTGTGCCCCCCGCCTTCAATGGTATAGAGGATCACTTCGGTTCCTTCCTTACATGGCCCATAGGCTTCACGGCTCACACGCGTGCCGTCCTGCGGGTCAAGATCCGGTTCCCGGGTGATTTGAGGTTTTGCCTGGCATTGATTGCGGTCCAGCCAAAATTTGACTGTTTCAGCCGTGGATAATATTTTGCCCAGGCGCATCTCCCTGAAAGTAATCTCCCCGCCTTCATAGATCATCAGCGGATCTTCGGTGCCGTTCATGATCAGTATCGAAATCGGCCCTTTGGATGGGAACCTGGAAATCTCAGGGGTCAGGTTCGCGGTGACAGCGGCCACGGCCGCGATTCGGTCCGACAGCTCACAGGCGAGCCGGTATGACATCAGCCCGCCGTTTGATATGCCGGTCGCGTAGATTCTTTTAGGATCGGCATTGTATTCTTTGATCAGTAGGTCAATCATGGCGGAAAAGAAGCCGACGTCATCGATGTCCAACCGGTGCGCCCTCCATCGTGACTTTTTCCTCCCGTCATTCCAATGATGCCGGGCACTGCCTGTCTGGTCCGGATAACCATTCGGATAGACTAAAATAAAGCCTTCCCTGTCAGATAAAGAGATAAAGTCCCGCGCCTGTCTCGTCAGCATCCGGTCAGCCGATCCGCCTCCGCCGTGAAGAACAAATACAACCGGACTGGGTTGATTTTTTTCAAAACCGGCCGGTAAATGCAGATAGAAGTCTCGATCAATTCCATCATGCGTCAATTGAATTGAGGTTGTTTCCCCGCCGGCTGAGCCCTCAGAGGCATAACTAGCCGGGCAGATAAAAAATGCCAGGGCGACAGATATCGCCAGGATAAAAAGCCGTGAAATAACGCCTGCTCGTCTCAAGATAAACATCCTTTTTTTTATGTTTCTTTTAAAACCGCTGTTATAGTAATTGCCAGAATTAAGTTCCGTTTGATTGCTAAGGCAAATCAAGGCTCTAACAACGGCTGTCATGTTATAAAAAATGGCATTTACATGATGTTTTGGCGTTTGCCGTAAGGTGGCTTACGAGAATGGCCGAAATTAAATCTTCTCCTGCCCTAAGGCCAAATTAAGACAAACGCTCTAGCCTGGATTATTCATAAAAAAGTTTAGACAAAAAACGAGACCTATGTTAA
>JAFDLS010000045.1 GCA_019306365.1 Deltaproteobacteria bacterium | reverse complement strand
AGCCCTTCACATAAACAAGCCGGGCTAAGAAGCTCGCACGAAAAATTTAGTTCTTTTCAAAAGGGAGAGGAAGCTCAATATGCAAGCAAGAGAAGCCAATGATGAGATCCGGATTGGCGTATACGTCTGTCACTGCGGCTTAAATATTGCCGGGGTGGTTGATTGTCCGGCGGTGGCTGAGTACGCGGAAGGCCTGCCAAACGTGGTGGTCTCCCGTCACGACGGCTACACCTGCTCGGAACCGGGTCAAAACCAGATAAAGGCTGACATCGTGGAGTATGGTCTGAATCGTATTGTGGTCGCTTCCTGCTCGCCAAGGCTCCATGAGCCGACTTTCAGACAATGCATCCAGGAGGCCGGACTGAATCCCTACCTTCTGGAGATGGCCAACATACGCGAGCATTGCTCCTGGGTTCATACGAATGACCCAAAAGGAGCCACTCTTAAGGCCAAGGATCTGGTGCGTTCAGCCGCGGCGCGGGTGCGGCGTCTCAGCGTCAGGGTGGAAACAGAAGTACCGATAGAACAATCCACCTTGATTATCGGCGGCGGCATCGCCGGAATTCAAGCGGCCCTTGACCTCGCTGATTCCGGCTTCAAGGTAATCATGGTCGAAAAAGAACCGAGTATAGGGGGGATAATGGCCAGGTTGGATAAAACTTTTCCAACCATGGACTGCTCCATCTGAATACTCGGTCCGAAGATGACTGATGCCGGTCGGCATCCAAACATTACCTTATTGACACAAAGTGAAGTTAAATCCGTTTCGGGCTACGTCGGCAATTTTGAGGTACGAGTCCTCAAAAAGGCAAGGTACGTAATAGAAAACGAATGCACCGCCTGCGGCGATTGTGTGGAGGTCTGTCCGGTGATTATGCCGGATGAGTTTAACATGGGCCTTAGTTCCAGGCGGGCTATCTACCAGCCTTTTCCTCAGGCCGTGCCCTCTTCCTACGTGCTCGATATAGATAACTGCCTGGGGCACAATCCGATCATCTGCGGGAAGTGCATAGAAAAATGTGAAAAGAACTGTATCGATTTTAACATGAATGACGAGGAACTCACTTATAAAGTGGGCACTATCGTTGTTTCCACGGGCATGGAACTCTATGACCCGACCGTGCTCGATGAATACGGATACACCCGCTACGAAAACGTGCTCACCTCCATGGAATTGGAAAGGTTAATCAACGCGGGCGGACCCACCCAGGGTGAAGTAATCAGACTGACTGACAAGAAGCGTCCCAAGTCCGTGGCCTTTATTCAGTGTGTGGGATCGCGTTCGCAGCGGCGCGGTAACCCTTATTGCTCCAACGTCTGCTGTATGAACACGATCAAGAGCACCCTTATGCTCAAAGAGCATTACCCTGATATTGACGTCAAGGTTTTTTACATCGACATTCGCGCCTTTGGCAAAGGGTTTGAGGACCTGTTTCGCCGCAGCAGAGGGATGGGTGTACGCTATATCAGAGGCTTGCCCGGATCGATCAAGCAGGATCCCAAGACCAAGGATCTTATTCTAACCGTAGAGAACACATCAACCAATGAACTCGAGACTCACCAGGCCGAAATGGTGATTCTGGCTGTGGGTGTTAACCCGCCCGAGGAGATGCAGGTGATCCAGGGCATGCTGGCTCTGCAAAAAAGCTCGGACGGTTTTTATCTCGAAGCTCATCCCAAACTCCAACCCGTGGATTCAGCCACGCGCGGTATCTTTTTTGCCGGTTGTGCCGAAGGGCCCAAAGATATCAAGGAGTCAGTCACTCAGGCTTCAGCCGCCGCCTCAAGGGCGATGCGGCTCATGACCCCGGGCAAGCTTCAGGTAGAGGCCATAACCGCTGAGGTGAACCCGCAAGAGTGCACTTCTTGCGGTATCTGTGCCAAGGTCTGCCCTTATAACGCTATCACCGTGGATGTCCGCGCCAAGACTTCCGCGCACGTCACTACCGCCGCCTGCGCCGGATGCGGCACCTGCGCCGCCGAATGTCCGGTGGGGGCCATTGAAATGCATCACTTCACAGACGCGCAGATCGAGGCGCAGATTGACGCCATACTTCAAGACAAACCCATGGAATTCGTTCTGACTTTTGCCTGTAATTGGTGTTCATACGCGGGCGCTGATTTCGCGGGTGTATCACGTCTTCAATATCCATCGAACGCCCGTATTATACGTACCATGTGTTCAGGCCGGGTAACGGATAAGTTTGTTTGGCGAGCCTTTGAGAAGGGAGCGCCGGTGGTGTTGGTTTCGGGCTGTCACATTGGAGACTGCCATTATATCGACGCCAACCACTGGACCGAACGGCGAATTAAAAGGATGTGGAAAAAAATGGAACAGTTAGGCCTTCGTCCCGAAAGGCTCCAACTGGAATGGATCAGCGCCGCCGAGGCAGTACGATTCAAAAAAGTTATGGAAAAAATGGAGTCATTAAGACAAGGCGTAACCAAAGACGAAGTGGCGGAAACAAAGCTCATTCTGAAAGAACAGAAAACCAAGGGCAAAAAAAGCAAAAAGGCAAAGAAGTCGAAAAAAGATGCCGCCCAAGAGGCATCAGTCTCCGCTCAGTGAATATAAAGGGTGCGGTTTCTCGAAACCGCACCCTTTTCAATAAGCATATCCCATATAATAAACTAGAAGCTATCTCAAAATTAGCGTTTTAGTCTAAATCGAGGAGAAAAAATTTAACCCGCAGGAATATATTAAATATTTCGAGGACTTAAATTTTCGTATGACATATGACGCTGCAGCGTGAGCGAAGCGGGGCTCATGAGTTAGGGTAAAAAAACTTTTTTGAGATGGCTTCTACTCAAACGTTTCCCTTAACACCGTTTCCATTTCAAAAAACAGGTCCTGCTCTCGAACAACTCCAACCAATTCTCCCTCACGGGTAACGGCCAGTCTTCTGACCTGATTCTTAACCATGGTATAAGCGGCTTCCATCAGGTTTGCGTTATCGGCGATGGTGAGGGGAGCCGGCGACATAATTTCCTTGATCTTCCGTTTTCCTAATTCGTGGATGTTTCTTGAAAACATACCCTTCCAGAACATGGGAGAATATTGAATGGTGTCGGCCATGGAAGGTTTTGGGGCAAACAGATATGGAGGCATGATCCCTTTCAAAAGGTCAACTATGGTTAAAATGCCCTGCAGGCGGCCCTCTTTATCAACAATCAGAATCGAACGGTGGCCTGTTTCCATGAGCCGGCTGGTAGATATTTTGGCGGTAAATGATTTTTTCAGCTCGTCGATCGCGTCCTTAATGGTGCCTTCCGTTGTCAGGGTGGTATATTCCTCTTTGGGGATCATTACCTCTCTGACCGTTTTTTCTTCGGGAGGCACCTTTCCCTTGAAGTGTTTAACAGCGTCCATGATCTTGGAAGCGAGAAGATCTATATCACATGGCTTATTTAAATAATCGAAAGCGCCTTGATGCAGGGCCTGCTTAGCGGACGGCTCAGAACCATGACCGGTGAGCATGATGACCGGGATTTGAGGCTGAAGTGTGTTTATCTCCTGTAAGGCTTGAAGACCGTCCATGCCGGGCATTTTAACGTCCAGTACGATCACATCGGGATTTTCTTTGACCTTTTCGATGGCCTCCTCCCCGCTGTCCGCTAGAATAGTCTCAAATCCCCTTCTTTCTAAGATTTTCTTGGTCGTGAGGCGAAACTGCTCTTCATCATCTACCATCAAGACTTTTATTCTTTTATCCATATTGAGAATCCCCCTTTTGGGTTTTCAAATATCCGTATCTAAGAATTTCCGCCGGATAGAGTATCACATTCATTCATACAAGCTTGCAAAACATTGACCAGGATACAGCGATTTTCTTTTAGCCAAAGTTAGATATGCAATGCGGTTTTCCACCAAGCTCTCCAGTCCTTCCTGCCTGAGTCTTGAGCTGTTCACAACGCCGCCCTTAAAACGGCACCAGATCGGTCCAACCCATCCACCTCCAATAGGTACAGCTAAGCAGCATCAAAACCCCCAAATTAGTGAACAGCAGTATAACGCCAGCCCGCAGGAAATCCTTTGGTTCCAGGTAGCCGCTGGCATAAACAATAGCATTGGGCGGTGTACCAATAACCAGACAGTAAGCCAACGATGAAGCCATAGCCGTGCTCATGGCCACAAACGGTATCATGGTTGAACCTGGATGAGCGATACCGGCCATAGCCAAGGTCACGGGGCCGACCGCCGCGCAGGCCGGACCATCAGCCATTAGCTGTGTCATGAAGGCTGTTATGGCGTTGCCGCTCAGGAGAAGTCCGACTCCCTGATCCAGGCCCAGCGGCCCGGTGAGTTCCAGAACTGAACGCGCGAGCCAGTATGCCCCGCCTGTTTTGACCAGAACCTTGCCGAAAATAATGGCTCCAGCATAAAGCCAAACCACGCCCCAATCAACACGGGTCTGATAATCGCGCCAGTTAACGATTCCCGCGAACACATAGGCGATAGCGCCCATAACCGCAAAAACACCAATGCCGAAACGGATGCCGGTGAGGTTAAGGATAAGATTTTTTTCAGTAATCCAGCAAAAGAGCATGGCAAGGAAAATAATCAGGGAAATTATTTGCTGACGTGTCCATTTTCCGCCGGACCTGACTATTTCTTCCTTGACGATACTGATTGGTTCAGCCATGTCTTTTATGGTTGGCTTGAACTGCCAGTTAATCACAAACCAGGTTATGGGCACCACCAGCAGGAGGTAAGGTGCGCAGTAAAGTATCCATTGCCCGAAACCTATGGAAATGCCGAACATGTCCTCGGCGTAGCCCATCATGATGATGTTCCGAGCCGCGCCGGAAGGAGCCAGTGAGCCGCCCAGGTTGCAGGCCATGGCGATAGTAATCATGAGTATTTTGCCAAGCTCCGGATCGTCCCGGCCCGCCATGGCTGTTGAGGTGGAATAAAGTAAGATGCCGATGGGCAGGAACATAGCCGCCAAAGCGTGGTCGGACATAAACATGGTCAACGGGGCAATAATCAAAATGATAACCAGCGTGATTCTTTTGATGTCCGTGTTTTTCAATCTGCCAAACATCATCATGGCCAGACGCCTGTCCAGTCCGGTTTTAACAAAAGCCGTCGCGAACATGAGACTGCCCATGATAAACCAGGTGGCATCCGACCAGTAGAGCGAAGCCACGGAATGCCTGTCCACGATGCCCGTAATCAAGGCGATGACTCCTATACAGAAAGCGACCATTGGCAGCGGCATGGCCTCGGTGAGAAAGCATAAGACAACAAAAAGGACTATGGCCACAGACGCTTTGACGTGAAACCCGGCTTTCGCGGCCGTCTTCTTCTCACTGTTTGATAACTGCTCATAGTTGAGTTCATCAATCTTGAGCGCCTGGCCTCTTTTTAATAATTCTTGAAACTTTTCAGGCGGAATTTTTTTGGTAAACTCCTTTACCTGGGCCAGGTGTTTTTTCGAGCTGACAATATTATTTTTTTCGCACCATTTCTCATCCCTGGCCAGAAAGTTTTTTTGGCTAAAGGAGGATTTGTTGATACTGGTTTCCATCATCCTGATCATGAGTATCTGCCACTGAGATAATTCCTCGGCCGGACTGGAAAAAAGCTCTTTGGAAAACAATTCCTGTACGTATTGGGGACCTATCGAGTATTCAACACCCACGTCGAGCATGCTCTTCGGCGTTGGGATAAAAAGCAGGACAATCATAAGTCCTAAAGGTATAATGAAAGTCTTCCAGTTGATAAACTTGTCGTATCCTGTGGCTTTCTTGCTATCATCGCTCATTGTTTTTCCTTTTTATCGCTTGCGAGGCAGCTATAGTAATTGCCAAAATAATCTTTCATTTGATTACTATTGTAAATCAAGACTCTAACAGCATCTGCCATGATGTAACAAATTGCAATTACATGATGTTTTGGTGCTTGTCGTAAGGTGGCATACGAAAGTGGTCGAAATTAAATCTTCCCTATCCCATGGTCAAACGGAAAATATTTATGACAAACACTCTAATCCTTTTCAAAAACTGACAGTGGATGCTCGATGATTTTTTCTATCTTCGCCTTGCGAATTTTTTCTTCCATGTTTTGCTTTTTGGTATGAGCTTCACCGGCCTTTTCCAACAAATCCGAAAGATCGCACGGTTTCATAAGATAATCGAAAGCGCCCAGTTTCAGTCCCTCCACCGCCGATTCAACTGACGCGTGACCGGTGAGCATGATTACTTCTACGAGGGGTTTTTTTTGTTTAATCCTCCGAAGTACCTCCACGCCGTCAAGCCCGGGCATTTTCACGTCCAGGATAACCACGTCAATCCGATACTCATCCAGCAATCTCAGGGCGTCAAGGCCGTTAGTGGCGGTATAAGTTCTAATGTCTCTCTTTTCCAGGAGACGTTGTGTGGTTTCCAAAAATCTTTCCTCGTCATCGACTAACAACAATTGCAAGTTCACCATGTTGTCTGTCCTCCTTGCTAAATAGTTCAACCAATGCGTTCTTCCTTGCCTGGCGGTTCAGGCGGTAAATGAACGGTGAACACGGTTCCAACGTTGAGCTCACTGGATACGGTTATGTCTCCCCCCAGCCCTTTTAAAATTCCGTAAACGGCGCTCAACCCCAGGCCGGTGCCTTGCCCCACCGGTTTGGTGGTAAAAAAAGGAAGAAACAATTTTTCCATGTCCTCAGGGGAAATCCCGCATCCGTTATCCGTAACCGTGACAGTAATATTATTATTTTCCTGGAAAGCCTGGATCCGTATTTCTCCGAGATCCTTACCCCTAAGAGCGTAGACGGCGTTATTAAGAAGATTAAGAAAAACCTGCTGAAGCTGGTTGGGATCGCTTAGAATGGGTGGGAGATCTGGATCGAGTTTCTGAACGATACGGATATTTTCCACCCGTGCCCTCTGTTCGATCATCCCCACCACTTGAGGTAAAAAATCCTGAACTTTCACCTGTTCCATTAAGCTTTCGGTTTTACGGGCGAACCGGAGAAGCCCCGTCGTAATCTGGCCGCAGCGTTCAATCTGAACGCCTATCTGATTCACCGAATCCTTGATTAACCGCAGGTTTTCCTGATCATGTATTTCCTCATTCTCTTCAATGTCAGAAAGGATATCTTCAATCAGGGTTCTTTCCGATTTCATTACCTGAAGCGGATTATTGATTTCGTGGGCCAGGCCGGCGCTCATCTCCCCCACTTCCGCCAGCTTCCCGGCGATGATCAACTGAGTTCTCATTTGCCGCTTTTCCATGTCGGAAACCATCAGCTGATTTGCCAAACCAGTGGCCATGATGTAGGTCATGACCAAAACCACCGCTCCCCCGGCGATTATCATGAAGATCGCGACCAGTATGGCGCGCGTCAAAGGCGCGTAGGCGTCACCTATTTCCTGACGCACTACCAGAACCCACTGTAAATGTTTGAGGGGTCCGATCACATAGAGGTACCGCTGACCCCAATAACCCCCGGTGACAAAAGAATGTATTTCTTTATCATCAATCTGATAAAGGGCGTAATCCTCGTCCGTTTCCATCACCTTTCCGCCTGATCGACGCCTGGTCTGCAGTATGCCCTGCCGGTTGACAATATATGCCTCACCGGTTTTTCCAACTCGAATGCTTTCCACCAGATCATTGAAAGAAAAGGTGTCGATGGTGGCGCGAATATACCAGGTTCGGTCACCTTCAACCCGCTTGATCGCGATAATAAAGTGGGGAATATTCCGGTATCCGAGAAACTCATCCGAGATATAAAGGCCCTGCTCTTTAACGGCCTTAAACCATTCGGTTTGAGCATAGTTCTTACCGGCCAAATCGTAAAGGCCGACGTAGGCGACGTGATTACCCTGCTCATCGAAAACACCGAGGTCAAAAAAGGCCTTGGACCCTGACTGCAGTTGATAAAAAATAGTGGCGAGATTACTCTTGTAACGAAGCGTGTTGAAATTAAAATTAGAGGAAATAAACTGAAGATCAGAAATTCTTTCACTGAAGAACTGATCTATCAGCCGCCGGTGATCAGACGCGATGCGCACCAGTTCAGATGCTACCTGCTGCTGAGAATAATTGGCAAAATAGTACACCAGCGTGCCGCAAACAAGAAGGAGGATGATAACGGGAACCAGAAGCACACGCCTTAAAATCACACGCCGAATCTGTTTAAAACCATTACTATCCAAGACTTCTCCCTTTAACTTCCCTAACCAACCCCTAAAGGAGTTTAATAACTTCAACAGATTAAATGGAGTTGGTCTTTTTAAACGACTCGTCCTTTTCCCGCTCAGCGATCTGTTCCCTATTCACCACTGTCTTTTTGTAAGCCCCCATCAAAACTTCGAGCATCTGCTCCCACTCACAAGGTTTTTGCAGGTAGTCATAAACACCCATCCGACGGCATTCCAATTCCGAGTCAATGGAGGTATAACCAGTCAGGATAATGACCTCAAGTTCCTTTTGCTCCTCTTTAAGAGCTTTAAGGGTATCCTCACCGCTCAAACCGGGCATCTTTAAATCCAACACGACTATGTCCACCGGACATTTTTTTATTATCTCCAGGGCTTTTTCACCCCGGTTAACCGTGATCACGTTAAAACCCCTGATCGTCAGTCTCTTACGTATGGAGTCCAGAAACTGTTCCTCATCGTCAACAATCACAAGATTTATCTTTTTGTCTGTCATGGCTTTCACTCGCTTGTGCCGTCCGGTTTGTTTTCAATCACTCAAATATTAAATTTGCCGGAATGAATCAGGTGAACAAATTCCGGTAATACAAAGCCGGACTTCGGTTTTTCAGGGCATCTCAACCTCCGAACGCCAGACGGTTTAATTTTTATCAACTTAAAAATCTCCAATATCCGAGAAAGACCCAAAACCAAAGGACGGCAAAGCTCAAAAGCAAAACCGCTGAGCCGTGAATGAGAAAATCCTTCATCGTGACCAACTGCTCTCCCGTTTCCGGATCCCGGGCCAGGCTGTAGACGATGGCGTTGTTCGGTGTGCCAATGATTAATATGTGAGCAAAGGAAGATGCGAAGGCGGTTGCCAGGCCGACCATGATCGGCGACGTTCCGGAGAGGGTGGCCATCGGCACAGTGATGGGGCCAACCGCGGCTACGGTAGCGCCGTCGCTCATGAAATTGGTGAGCAATCCGGTAATGAGGCTTGTGGACATTAAAAGTCCCGTCCCACTTTTTAGGAAGTCCGGGAGTACGGAAACAAAACTATCCGCCAGCCAGAGGGCCGCGCCGGTACTTGCCAACCCGTAGCCCATGGCGCTGGCCGCGGCGTAAAGGGCCACGATGTCCAGGTGTATGCTGTTTATTTCCTTCCAGCGAATAATGCCCAGGATGTTTAGAATCACCAGGCAGAGAATGACCGGTCCGCCCATACCGACACGGCTTGATAAGGTGCTCCACAAAAGGATTAAAAAGATCAGAACGCCGGCGGCTTTATACTCATCGGCGGTCATCTTGCCAATTTTCTGAGCTTCTTTCCGTACTTCGGCCGCGACATCGAGTTCCTTGGTTTTTATCTTGTTACGAAAAACGATGAAGAAATAGCAGGCCAACACCAACGCCATTACGGGCACGAAAGGCAGCCCCATCATCACCCATTGGCCGAAGCTGGGCGCCAGGCCATAGTCATTCAGAATACCGAGCATGACGGCATTGCGCCCTCCAGCGGCGGGAGATCCCGGCCCTCCGAGATTGGCCGCATAGGTAAGAAGCAGCATCATCATTACTACCAAGTTCCGATCTTTAACCAAACCTGCCGACCTGATCGCTCCCATGTACACCAGCATAAGAATTGGGGCCAGAAAAGCGACCAGAGCGTGCTCCGAAAGAAAGGAGGCTGTCACGGAAAGAAGAGGAGCGAAGATGAAAAGAAATTTTTTAATGGAGGAGCTTGTGCCCAGGAGCAAAATCCCGATCCGGCGATCAAGACCGGTTTTACTGATGGCGGCGGAAAGAGCCAGGACTCCGAAAATAAATATCACCGAATCTTTGGCGTAAGCTTTCGCCACAAGGCTTGGCGGAAAAACCCCGAAGAAATACATAATCACTCCAACCAGCAACGCGGTAAAGCCTATAGGGATGGCGCCGGTGGCCCAAAAAAGCGCGGCAATAATCAAAACTCCAATCATGACCTTTGCCCGGAAGGCCACCTGCTTCGTGCTTAAGGGGACCTTCTCCACGGTGCCATCAGGTTTTTTTATTTTTTGATACAACCCGGCTTTTCGGCTGTAATAGTCGGTAATGGTCTGGCCGGTCTTCATCTTTCGATAGTCTGAAAATCCCGCTATACTTTCCGACATGTGCCCGGTTTTTTCCAGGCTCAGGAGCGATATAAGCTTCTTCGGCGCCGGCATCGCCAAAAGGGCTATAAATAAAATAAGACCCAGGATGATAAGTCCGGGACGAGCGTTCTGCGCGCCGAGAAGCCATTGCTTGATGCTTGTTTTTTTAACCACAGGTATCTCATGCCGAGCCATGGCATATATTCGTTCCTGCCTCGCCGACTCAATCACCTTGATCAATTCATCCAGGCTGCAAGGTTTTTCCAAATAATAATAAACATCATGCTTGCCGGTAGCCCTGGCGGCTTCCGTGCTCGCGTGCCCCGTGAGCATGATCACCTGAATTTCAGGCCTTAGCTTTTTGATTTCTTTCAAAGTCTGGATTCCGTCCA
Organism: Deltaproteobacteria bacterium; assembly: GCA_019306365.1. Classification (GTDB taxonomy): domain Bacteria; phylum Desulfobacterota; class Desulfarculia; order Adiutricales; family JAFDHD01; genus JAFDHD01. Next base: position 4,021 of record JAFDLS010000045.1, on the reverse strand, counting down.
TACCCGGCATCTTTTGATCCAGGATCACGACTTCCGGCCTTTCGTGACGCACCACTTTTATGGCTTCATCACCCCGGCCAACATCCAAAACCTGATATCCTCTAACGGAAAGCTGTTGTGACAGAGCCATCCGGAATTTATCTTCATCATCAACCAACAATAGCTTCGGAGAAGGTTTATTTCCCTTAACCACTTTCGTTTGCACCATGTTCAAAATCCCCCGGTTCATTAATAGGCAGAATAACCGTGAATGAGCTCCCGACGTGCGGCGTGCTTTGCACTTCGATTCTGCCTCCCAAAGATTCCACGACACTCAAGCTGACACTCAGTCCCAACCCCGTTCCTTTGCCCGCCTCCTTGGTGGTATAGAACGGCAAAAAAATCTTACTCATCTGCTCTGAAGTCATTCCTACCCCTGTATCCGCTACAGTCACGCGAATGTAATCATCATCGCCGCCGGTGGAGAGGGTGATCGTTCCCGGCCCCTGAATGGCGTCTCCGGCATTATTGATAAGATTCAGGAAGATCTGACTGATCTGATCCGGATCGAGATAAACCTCTGGCAGGCTAAAATCATAATCCCGGACCACTTTGATATCATGAACGTGAAGTTCCTTTTCTTTGAGTCCGCCCACAACATCATCAATGATCTCGTTAATATCGCAATAAACCAGGCGGGGTGTGGTTTTACGTGAGACGTTCAGCAGTTTTTGAGTTATTCCTTTAGCTCGAAAGACAGCCGTATCAATGTTTTCGAGCGCCTCCCTGATTTTTTCCGGACTGCTATCCAATTCAATCGCTGGATCGAACATGTCTCTTATCACACCACTTTCAGCGAAAATTATGGCCAGAGGATTATTTATCTCATGCGCCACCCCCGCGGCCAGTTCGCCGACTGAGGCCAATTTTGAGGCGTGATACAATTGCGATTTTAATTCATCCCTCGCCACGGAAGTGGCCTGGACGCGTTTGACCAGCCGATTGACGGTGAACCAGATGGCGCCCGCGATTAACAGCACGATCAGGGCCGTGCTGGCGATCATGATCTTTCTCGTTTGATACATCTTGGCGTAAGCCACACTGAATGGCTGGCTGACTACCAGAACCCAGGGCGTCAGTTTGAGCCACGTATAAGCAATCAGGATGGAATCACCATTGACCTTAAGCTCATCAATGCCTGATCCATGGGTTTCAAACGGCAGATACTCGCTTTTGCTGAAAAGTTCACCCCGTTCAGGATTGACAATCTGGTAGTAACCCTCCTTATTAATCAGAGCGGAATCGACTCCTTTTCCAAGGCTGATCGTGTGAAGTAAAAGGTAAAATTTTTCAGGATCAAGAGAGGCTCTCAAAATGTAAGGCCTTCCGCCAATTAACTGTTTGACGGCGATCGTGAAATGAAGCTTTTTTCTAAACCCTTCATAAATATCGCTGATCAAATAAGTACGGTCCTCTTTCATAAGAGCCGTAAACCATTTTTCATCGCTGTAGTTCTTGCCGTGCAGGTAAGGGAAAGGGCCGGAATATCCGATCTGAGTGCCCCGGTCATCGAAAAATCCCAGATCGATAAAGGCATCGCTCGCCTGCCTTAAATTCGCCAGGTAACGGCTCATATCTTCTCTGGATGGAGTACGATTGAATTCCATGTTTTGAAAGAGGCTGTTAATATTGATCAGCCTCTCTTGAAAAAACAAATCAATGATGCTTCTCTGGCTCTCAGCTAACGCAGCCAATGAAACCTTTCCGCTTTCTTTTAAGGTGGAGTTGAACTGGAAGTGGAAATAAAATGAGAGGGCTGCCAGAGGTACCATTAAAGCCAGCAGCAGACCGATTTTTAGGCGCAGGCGAAGCTTCCTGAAGTAACCCTTCTCAACTTCAATCGTTGATTTGTTATTATCTTCCGAATTGTACATCGCCACTTAAAGTTCGATCCCTGTTCTAAAGAGGGAGCCCACGCGCCAGACTAATATGTTTAAGCAGGCTTCAAAAGCACTTCAACGATCATCTTCTTGCGCTGCTTCAAACTCCCTTTTTTTAATTATTCTGGTCAGAGACTCTTCAATGGTCTTTGTTACAAAGGGCTTTTCTATAAAATCATGAATTCCGTGCTTGATCCCCTCGGAAACGACCTCTTCACTCCCATATGCGGAGATCAAAATCTTCATTGTATTTGGGTAAGGTTCTTTAATTCGCTTTAGGAACTCCAGGCCGTCGATACCCGGTAGTTTATAATCGGTGATAATAATGTCATATGGCTGCGTTTTAAGTTCTGCCATGGCTTCCTCAGCGGTCTCGAAGGCTAAAAGATGACATCCCTCACCTTCAAAAAATAAGGTTAATGAATCTCGTATCCACTCATCATCGTCTATCAGCAAAATTTTCATTCCTCTCAATTTGCTAAATAAATCCATTTTAAACCTCAAACCTAAGGAAGCGAATTAAGCAACCAGGATATCTTCGTATCCATCAACGCAAGGAGCATAAAACATGCCATCAACTTTATGACTTAATAAAACTTATAAATTCAGAAAGTTACTCGTGTTGGGGACCGACTGAGAGGATGTTGTGGAGGTAATTATCGAAAAAGTTCGAAACCCTTTTTAGAAAAAGTTCGAAATAAGGGTTATTGATAAAAATGAAATCCATCAAAATAAAAACCTTAGCCGAACACGGCAATTTGGCTAAGATCGAGGAAGGCCAAGACTTATGCCGGAGGACGATCGCATGTATTTCGAGGAGTTAAATTTGAACCTGATATAAATTTCGACCGAAGGACGAAATGTTTCATAGGTTTCGACCGAAGGACATAGCTTCGCAGAGGTCTTGAATCACGCCCCTTATTCCTTTTATAGAAGGTTCAATGAGTCCGAAGGAAGCGATGGTGGATGCAATTATCCGGATGTTTTGGTGATAACCAAAAAAATTCTCTTCTCTCCACAATCTCTGAAAATATGTGATCTCAGTCTTCAATCGGATGGATGTTTTTTACCATCACTCTAAAGAGATATAATACAGATTATCACCTTTTTCTCCACAGGTAATGACGCCCTGTCTGAGAAGAAGATCCAGATATTTTTCCGTTTCTCTCAGGTGCATCCCAAGCGCGATTGAGATCTCCCCCAGGTTACAAGATCGGCGTTTAAGCAGGCTTAAAACATCTTCCATCCGCACCGAAAATTCCATTTTTTCCCGAACACCGCCAAAGTCTGCTATTATCTCAGTAGTTTCCCCAAACATTTTCACCAATCGCAGCATTTCGGTTTCAGGCAGCGGGTATGACCAGTTATCGGACGGGAGGCTAGTCACTATTTTTAGCTGCACCCGGTACGGCTTAATCCTGCTGGTATGAGCGGCGATCTTGGCTACCTCAGCCTCAGTGGCCGTGATTCCACCCAGCAATAAAACTTCCAGCCAAATTTTCCCTTTAAATCCGTTGGAAAATTTAATTAAACCCTCCAGCATATTATCGTAAGAGATGTCAGACTGCGGACGATTCACCTTTTCGAATGAACTGGCTTCACCTGCGTCAAGCGACACAATCAAGAGGTCCGCTAAAGAAAGATCCTCTCGAACAGAGGGAGCCCATAATAAAGAACCATTATGGATGACCGCGACAGGGATGTCAGTCAGATTCTTGATGGCCTGAATGATTTCACCGCACTTTGAATGGAGTGGCGGATCGCCCGAACCTGTTAGAGTAATAAAATTCGCCTGACGCCCTTCGCTCAACCATTCCTCTAACTCCCTCAAAATCTGATCGGTGGGAACATACTCTTTTCTTTCAACAGTCTTGTGAGTTGTTCGGCCAAGCCGGCAATAAACGCAGTCATAACTGCACGTTTTGAAGGGGACAAGGTCTACACCCAAAGATTGTCCCAATCTGCGCGAAGGAACCGGTCCGAAGATGTATTTATAGCTTTTTGATTCCATCGGTTGATTCATTTCTTACTCTTCTTCCTCTATCCTTTTGGTGTTTGATCTTTCTAAAGCGGGGCAAGATTTTCCAAAAACCTTGCTACAA
>JAFDLS010000262.1 GCA_019306365.1 Deltaproteobacteria bacterium | reverse complement strand
CTTTTTAAGACGTTATAACTTATTCTACACTATCCGAAGAACTAATGGCCAGCATAAAATGCGCTTTTTTTACTTTTAAACCAAATACTTAGAAAACCGGACAGGCACTATTTAGGCTGTTTGCCGGTGGGCAGCAAGGCCGCCTGCTTCAAAATTTAATCCTGTTTAACTTCAATCGCCTTGCATCTAGTCGGCCCCTCGTCAGTAGGCAGGCAGGAGTTGCATGAGACGCAAGCGGCTGTCTGCGGCCCCTGCCCGGAAAGCCAGAGGCTGGGTAGATCCGGTTGTCTGATCAAGGGCCTGGACATGGCACAAAAATCAGCATCCCCCTTTTGAAGGAGCTCCTCGATCCTGTCGATGGATTTTATCCCGCCGACCAGGATGATGGGAACGTCAACTTTCTTTTTGATTTCCCGCGCACCAGCCTGGAAATAGGCCTCCTGATCCCTGGTCTTGATGCCCACGCGGGACTCGGGAAGCAGAACCGGCTTCCATCCAAGTTCTTCCTCACTGCGCGTAATCGCCTCCCACATACCGCCGCTTATCTCCAGGGCATTGAACCCGATCCCGGCCAGCAGTTCTCCAGTTTTAACCGCTTCCTCGATATCAACGCCGCCAGGCAAGAAATCCTGGGTGTTCATTTTGATCAGAATAGGAAAGTCCGGATCAACCATCTTGCGGCCGCGTTCATATATTTCCCTTAGAATCCTGGCCCTGTTTTCAGTGGAGCCGCCGTATTGATCTTCCCTTTGATTAGTACGAGGAGAAAGGAAGGAACTCAAGAGCCAGCCGTGACCGGCGTGGAGCTGAGTCCCATCGAAACCGGCTTCCTGAGCCCTCCGGATACCATGAGCAAAACATTCGATAACCTCATCTATTTCTTCGAGGGTCAAAGGCCGAGGCGTCCGCTGAAAAAGATTATCAAAGACCGGGGAAGGCGCCACAGGTTCGATCCCGGAGTCCGGCGGCTGCTGTCTGCCCGGATGACTGAGCTGCAGCAATATTTTGCAGTCAACGCCAGCGTCATGGACCTCCCGGGCTATTCTGCTTACACCCGTAATGAATGAATCATCTGATATTCGGGTCATGTTGTGTCCAATCGTATTTAACGGATGAACCGCCGCGTGGCCGGTGATGATCAGGCCAACTCCTCCCTGAGCCAGGACCCGGTATAGTTCCACCTGACGTTCAGTGACCTCGCCTTTTTCCGTGGCGGCCGCCTCGTAAGTCGCGGAGCGCACCAAACGATTCTTGAGCTCCATTTGACCGATAAGCCCTGGTTTAAAAGCGATTGAATCCTGGCGCCCGGGCATAACATCCCCCTTTGACATATATTTTTTTCAATTTAACGTTTTTTAACATAATTACCGCCAGAGGGCAAATGCCGACATTGCTGAAAGGGCTTCCGTCTGGAAAAAAAATATGATAACAAACCAGTAATGTTTCGTTCAGACAAACCGACAAATTACGAAAACGTTTATAATGGACTGGTAGTGAAGCTTGCCCAGGCCGATTATCAACACGCGATGGAGCACCTTGGCGCTCGTGAGGCCGGTGATGAGGTTGCCATGGAGGTCTTTGGCCGGACCTGCCTGATTGGGCCGCGAGGAGTCAGGGCGAAAGACGGGGAACCGCTTGATTTTACCGTCCGTATCGTGGTGGCCCACTACCTGCTTCAAACCGGCCGGGGGGACCTGACCGGACAGTGGCGCTCTTATCGTGACTTTAAGGACGGGGCCTTCTTTCACGGCGCTTTCAGCCAAACGTCAGAGCATAGAATCGCGCGAAAATTTTCAGGCCGAATGGCCGAATTGGAATCAGCGGCCAAAGCCATTAGTGGGGAAACCCTGGACGCGGATTTGGGTGGTGACTTCTGTTCATGTTTCCCGGCCTTGCCCCGGATACCGCTGGCCCTGATTTTTTATGACGCGGATGAGGAATTCTCAGCTTCAGCCAGGATCCTGTTTGACGATTCGGCTCCGCTCTTTCTGGACATGGAATGCCTGGCTGTCATGGGATTGATTCTGGCCAATCAATTAGCCTCGGTTCTTAAATAAAACGGTTCAGTGAGGGGCTTTTGAGGTCAAAAACAGCAATCTAATAATTGAGGATATCATGCCAAAACGCATCGGTTTGATTGGCGGCACAGTCTTTTATCACAAGGATTTTTTCGAAAAAGCGGAAAAAAAGATTATCGAAACCAATTTTGGTCCCGCTCTGGTGGCGCTGACCGAACAAATCGCATACGTCCCGCGTCACGGCATTGATGGCGGTAAGTACATCCTGCCTCATAAGATCAACTACCAGGCCAACCTCGCCGTTTTGAAAACACTGGACGTGGAGGAAGTCATCGGCGTCAACTCCACGGGAAGCTTGAAAATGTCTCTCGCCCCTGGCACGGTTGTTCTGCCTCACGATTACATCTGCCTCACTGGCATTCCAACTACGGCTGAGGATGAATCGCTGCACATTATTCCCATGCTGAGCGAGGAAGTAAGATCGAAATTAGAGAAAGCAGCCACGGCTGCGGAAGTAAAACTGATAGATAGAGCTATCTACTGGGAAACACCGGGGCCCAGACTGGAAACACGGGCGGAGATCAGTTTGATAGCCAATTTCGCTGACCTGGTTGGCATGACTATGGCCAGCGAAGCCACGATAGCCCAGGAATTAAAAATCGATTACGCATCCCTTTGTTCGGTGGATAACTACGCGCACGGCCTCTCAGAAACTCCGCTGTCTGAAGGAGAAATTCGAGCCAGCGCCGCAGCGAACGCCGAAAAAATATTCAGTATCATAAAGGCCTATCTGAATCTCTAATGTCATACCGATCGGCGCTTATGCAAATACCGTTCGCAGACGGCTGATAGACATTGCCGGAAAAATTGTGTCTCATAGCGAAAAAATCATTTTAAAGGTTTCTGAAGCTTGTTTTGTAAGCTTGTGACTTGCTGAATTATTTGAACGCTGCAAAATTGCACCTGCGATTCAATTGGAATAAAGCGACATTTTTAATCGTTTTTAACAACAATCGATGGTGAAGTGCGCCTAAGCATAGGGGTTTTTGAGTAAAAAGTGTGAATGCAGGGCGTTGTGGTAACAAAAAATTGCAATTCCCAGCGCGTGACCCTACTTCTTCTCTCAAAAACCTCCTCGGCCGACTGCGTTCTTGCCATCAAAATTAAAAACCGCTCAATTTAGGG
>JAFDLS010000261.1 GCA_019306365.1 Deltaproteobacteria bacterium | reverse complement strand
TCGGCTTGATCGCAGCCGAGCATCCTGGCGACTCGCTCCCCACTCGCTTCCGCTGATTCCATGTTATATTTTCGTTCCCGTAAATGTCTATTACGGCCGAACGCCCCCCCGCTCTGGGCAATGGCTCGGTGAAACAATCCTTTGGCCAGAGGTGAAACCATCAGCCGGGTCACTGCGACAGCGCCGGCGGATTCTCCGAAGATGGTCACGTTATCCGGGTCACCGCCAAAGGCGGTGATATTTTTTTTAACCCATTTGAGCGCCGCGATCTGGTCCAAAAATCCGTAATTTCCTGACACGCCTTTTTCAGATTCTTCAGAAAGCAAAGGGTGAGCAAGGTAGCCCAGGGGGCCCAGGCGGTAGTTGATGGTCACGACTACCACACCCCGGCGCGCGAGCTTCCCGCCGCTGTAGAATAGCGATCCGCCAAAACCGGTGGTGGAACCGCCGCCGTGAATCCAAACCATAACCGGCCTCTTTTCTTCAGTATCTTTGGCCGTGGACCAGATGTTCAAATAAAGGCAATCCTCGCTTTGCGGCCCGGTCCTTCTGGCAAAGACGATGGATTCAGGCTGGGGACACCACGCGCAGGGCTTTTTGGTGTTCTTGACTCCTTCCCAGTAGGCTGGAGGCTGCGGCGGTTTCCATCGCAGTTCTCCCACGGGCGGAGCCGCGTATGGGACGCCCTTGAAAATGCGCAGCTCATTTTTGTCACCATATGTGAATCCTGAAATCAAACCGGATTCGATCTTTACGGGATCTTTAATTGGCCGGGCATTAGCCAGGTTGACGCCAAAAAGAAAAATCAGACACAACGATAATAAAATTGATCTTTTCACCAGCGTTCCCCAAAAATCAAATTTATAACTCAAATTTTTCACCTACAAATATTTAAATTACCAGACACCCGGCAAAAGCCGATAACGCACGCGCTCGGCGTAATCCTTATAACCGTCGAGTTCGTTCCGCAGTGTCCTGTCTTCAAGCGCGGTGCGGATGACAAGCAACAGCGTCGCCAGCCCGGTTACAATAAGCGCCCACCATGAACCAAGCATGATCGGCGTCGCGATACTGAAGACAGTCCATCCTGTATATCCCGGGTGGCGGACAAACCGGTAAGGTCCATCAGAAACCACGGTGTGGCCGCGTTCGGATTGAATGCGCACCAACCCGGAAAAAAAAGCGTTTGTCATCATAGCCCAGTTCGCGAAGCTGAAACCGAGAACACCGAACACCAGAGCGATAAGCTCAAGCGCCGCTGGAATCTGAGACGACCACCCGAAACGCATATCCAATCCGCAAACGAGCAGCAAGACAAGACTTGAGGTGGTCACGTAAAGGCTGGCAAGGACCTTGTCCCAGCCTTTGGCGCCCGCCTTCATCTCGGCACGCTCGGCAATCAGTTCCGGATTTTTTCTAATAAGCAGGAACGCGTTCATGGTGATAGCGGCGACATAGACAAAAAGATAAACCCAGGCCATCCCCCAATCCAGCCGGCCCGAAGCCAGAAACAGGATCCCCGCTAATATGAGGAGTTGGACAAAGACCTGGGTAAAACGCTTATAAACGCCTTTCATAACCTCAGGATTACGATTTGGTAGTTTCAGGGGATTGTTGTTGGTCATTGTTTTCACTCCTTTCATTTGTTAATTGGTTGAAAGGCGACTGTATGACCTCACAAGGACGGCCATAATGGCTATCACAAATGATGGTAAAAGACAACCTGAGAGTTACAACCCGATACGGTTAAGCGATGTATTTAACTCTAACTCATTGTCGTACGAAAATTTAAGTCCTCGAAATATTTAACATATTCCTGCGGGTTAAATTTTCTTTCTCCGCGATTTAGACCAAAACACTAATTTTGAGATAGCTTCTAATTATTCTACTCGTTCCCAAGCTGGAGCTTGGGAACCAGAGGAAAGGGTGGGTTTGGCCGTTAAATATCATCAACTAATTTGGAGATGACCCATAAATTAAGGATACTTTTTATTTTAAGTTCAATCAAGTCTGTACAGCCGCGCAGTATTTGTTTCATACATGAAGGTGGTGTATAATAAGTTCTGACAGGAAAAAGGCAGGCGAAACCCCATATGAAACCACACGAAATGTGACTACATCCGGGGGGGAGATGGAACAAAAAAGTCCAAGGGATAAAGAGCTGCAAGATCAGGGTTGGACTCGAAAATTTGCGGCGGCGGAGCCGCGTTTGAGTGAAGCTAGAGAGGGATATGAAGAACTTGGCTTTGAGGTCCTGTTTGAACCCCTGGACCTCTGTCCCGAGGATCCGGCATGCACGGCCTGTCTGGCTGAGCACCCTGACCTGATCAAAGTTATCTATACCCGCCCTAAAGACAATATTTCATAGCCCTGGGCCTCTCAGGCTTTTCTAACTAATTTCAGGGAGAGAAAACTTTAACTCCTGGCTTTGATTAAAACTCACTGCCAAAATTCTCTTTGTTCCATTTTCGGCCTTCATCCAGCATGGCCAGGTAGTTTTCCAGCGTAATATAGCTGGCCACCGAGTTGCCGGTACCCAGGACGTAATGTCCGTTCTGGCCGCAGGCATCGAGGATTTGCCGCGTTCTTTTCCTGACTTCATCCTCAGTGCCTGAAGCCAGGAGGTTCACATCCAAGCCGCCGATGATGCCTATTTTATCACCCCAGCGGCGATAAGCCTCTTCCACCGGCATAATCTTGTCCTCAAAACTGTGCTTGCCGTCAACTCCGGTTTCAATGATATCGTCCATAATGGCTTCAAGATTACCGCAGGAATGAAGCAGGGCCAGTTTGTCGAACTTGTGGGCCAGATCGACCATTTTCTTAAGATGAGGCAGGAATTTCTCACGCAAAATTTTTGGGGACACCAGTGTCCCGGAGTAAAACCCCATGTCATCGCCAATAAAGAGCCCGCCGAAATTTGACAGCGTCATCAGTTCCTCGGCCCCTTTGTAAATAATGTCGGATAACTTCTCTATGACGGCGTCAACCAAATCCGGCTGATCATAAAGGGCGTAAGAAAACTGGACCGTACCCATGAGCCAGGTTGTCCATTCGAATAAACCCCCGGGGAGCACCATCACCTTCATCCCCTCGGGAACCATGTCGTTCAACACCTTGGCCCCCAGGTTGATTACGCCGGGGCTTTCCGGCCACTGGTAGCTCGCGAAATCCTCCCAGCTCGTGATGGGTCCGCTATCGCTTTCTATATAAGCCCGCCGGCCTCCCTTGATTTCTTCTTCACTTTCACTCGCAAGATGCATACGGAATCCGGGGAAGTTGAGCAGACCGTGGGAAGTCACAAAATCCCAGCCCACGGCTTCGTAAAAATTGACAGACTGTTTGAGAAAATTTAATCCTGCCGCAATGGTTTCATCTGTCGGTGTGTCTGAAGAACGGCTGTTGCGAGCCATGAAGCGAAGAAAACTCTCTACCTTCTCTCCCAGAAGAGCGCTCATAGTGCCCGGATCGGCGAAAAGATCACCCATTGGCACTGGACCGGGTTGATTTGTAGTTACGGCTTGGCGGAAACGTTCAAAGTCAGGTTTCCAGTTTCCTGGCTTTATATTGTATTTATTAAGGCTGGGGTTCATTTAACGCTCCCTTGAGTTTTATTTTATCAATCAAACCTTCTTTCACTCGCTGCTTATTGAATCAACCGCTACCTCACTCGTTAAAATTCGATCTTCGCTCACCTCACGAACCGAACCGGTTAGTTTGAATTCACCTGTCAGCCGAATGTCTTCACTGGAGGCTCCGACCATAACCTTGACCGCGCCTGGTTCAACGATTCTTTTGTAATCAGTTCCGGTGAAGGAAAGTAAATCGGCCTTGACGGTGAATGAAACCCGTTTTGTTTCTCCAGGCTGGAGACCCAAGCGTATAAATCCTTTTAATTCTTTTACGGGCCTGGTGATGGTGGCGAAAAGATCCTGGAGATATAACTGGATTACTTCGTCGCCCGCCCGGCCACCCGTGTTTCGTATAGTGCAGCTAATGGCAACCTGACCGTCCACAGGCACCTCCAGGGCCGATAAAGAAAGCTCCGAATACTCGAAATTAGTGTAACTCAATCCATGCCCAAAAGGAAAAACCGGTTCCGATTCAGGCAGTCTGGGTAGTCCGTTGGCCAGGAATTTATGGTTATAGTATGAGGGCTGAGCTCCCGCGCCCTGGCTGAAGGTAAGGGTTGTCTTGCCGCCGGGATTGAGATCTCCAAATAACACGTCCGTAATGGCTTCCGCTCCGGCCTGACCGGGGAACCAGGCTTCCACAATCGCCGCCGCTCGTTCCTTGATTTCACCCAAGGCAAAGGGGCGACCGTTCAGCAGAACGATAACCGTGGGTGTATCGGTGGCGATAATGGCTTCAATCAGCTTTGCCTGCCTCCCGGGTAATGCGAGGTTGGCGGTATCAGTTCCCTCGCCGACGGTTCCCCTCCGGAAATGACCGGCCTTATCCCCGACCACCACCAGGGCTAAGTCGGCCTCCCTCGCCAGAGTGACAGCCTCATCCATATCCCTGGTTTCCTCGCCCATCACCTCGCAGCCCTGGGCGTATTTTATTTGATCCGCGCTGAATCGTTCCCGAAGCGATTCAAAAACCGTTGGCGCTGAGACAATCTGATCAGCCTTGTCAGGGAAATGAGTCGAAACCACATGGTTTTCAAAACTGTAGTTGCCAAATAAGGCCATGCGATCATTAGCGTTAGGACCGATAACCGCCAATTTTTTTATGGATTTTGAAAGCGGAAGGATACCGTCGTTTTTAAGCAGTGTAATGGATTTTTCCGCAATTGTTTTAGCTGTCGCCTGTTCTTCAGGGTTATCCAGTTCAACGGCCTCGGGGTCGACGTAAGGATTTTCGAAAAGCCCCAATCGAAATTTCATCTTCAGGACGCGTGAAACAGAGATATCAATATCAGACTCGATAATGAGACCTTTTTTCAACGCGTCTTTGAGACCTTCAGG
>JAFDLS010000260.1 GCA_019306365.1 Deltaproteobacteria bacterium | reverse complement strand
CTCGAACCCCTAATTTTATTCTGACCTGGAACTGGATCGAGCCATTATCACTTCCTCAAAAGTGGAAATATTTGAGGCTGAATAAGAAAATTCCGTTACAACGCAAATGGCTCCTTCCAGAAAAACCTTGTCAATATTCTTGACCGTCTTCCAGTCCAGTCCCAAATGCTCCGCCGCTTCAGCCACAGTGAGCATCTTGCACAACTCATGGATATATTGAGCCAATCGGAGCGTCACGCGCTGATAGGGGCGAACAAACTCAAGACCCTCCACAACAATTTGCGCACATTTCGTACAGTAAACCTTACGGAACCAGCATACAAGCCTGACAACAACCAAAGCCAAGGTAAGGTCTCGTATGGTCCGCACATCCTGGGAATGGACCTTCCGAGCCTGAGACCCGCAAACATGGCAGACAGGAGTGAAACGATTGTCAGGTTCCAAGTAGATCATGACCAGCTTGTCCTCAACCAGAACGCTTTGCTTTGTAATTTATAGATATCGGAAGAATGCGCCGATATCACTATTTTATTTAATACTGGACTTTATCAACTCTTTTGGAGATGAACCATATTTTTTCGGTACGCCAAGAAGTTGGTTCACTTCCTCCTCAGCATCATCCCAGTATGCGAAAATTTTGGTTCCCAGACCCTCCGGCACCGCGGCCAGGCAAAGGTTTTCCACAAACAGCCAGGCGCTCCCCATGTTATACCGGTGCGGGTCATCCGGTTCCGGCGCATAGGTATAAACCATTAAGGTAGTGCAATTATTGAAGACATCCTTCTGGGTTTGAAGGACGGCCCGCCCCCTTTCTGTGTCCGGCGTGAATGAAGCGTTCAGGCTTTTTTTGATTTCACCCAGCCTTTCTTGGGTTTCATGGTCCTGGATAATAATGACAAACCAGGCCTGACGATTCCCCGCTGATGGGGCTTTGGCCGCGCTTTCCAGCATACGTTTCAGCTGTTGCTCGGTAGGCGGTGCTGCAAACTTACGGATGGTCCGCCGTTTCTCGATAACATCGCTGAGTTCCATAACTCATCTCCTTGCTAATCTCTAATTGTGGTGCTTTACAATTTTCTGAAATTCCTGATTTAAAATCAATCTTTTTAGACTACTGGGCGTTCTGCTTTTCACATTTTTAAATGCGGCTGGGCGGTCTTAGTTTTTTTCTTGACAATTTTCGTATTCGTAATATACGTATACGGAACAATAATCATTTGATCTCGAACAGTTCAAGGAAAAACACTCACATGGCCCGTAATGAATACATAGGTTACCTGATAGCCAGAACCCATAGAGTCCTTAAGAAGAGACTAACAATATTCCTGAGCGAATATGATCTTACAATGAGGCAGTACAGCTTACTAAGTATTTTATTCGAAGATGATGGGCTGCCGGCCCGGGAATTGGTAGTGAAACTGTTTTCGGACAGTTCCACCATTATGGACATTATTGACCGGTTGGAGGAAAAGAGACTCGTCAGAAGGGAAGCCGATCCGCAAGATCGTCGAGTGAACAGTATTTTTTTAACTGAAAAGGCCAAAAAGATGCTGCCAATGATACGGAGTGAAACGGATAAATATGAACAGGCCATACACCGGCGTCTTTTGCCTCAGGAAATTGAGGCGTTGAAAACCGGTCTAACCAAGCTGCACAGATTCGCGTCAGGTCAAGAAGAATCCGGATCTGGGAAAGGCGGTAAAAACTCAAGTTAATCTCGAAAGCATAATTATGAAGGTTAACGACGATATGCTTTTGGACTCAAGGCCTCCTCCCTGGCATTACACGCCGAAAACCTCTTGGGATTTAAATTAGAGCAACTTGAGGTACCCGTAGGAACTTATTGTCATTCAAATGAATAAAGAGAATGAACACGCAATAGCCGATCCGCGCTTGAGTTTTGGAGATGGCAGTTCTCATCCCAAAATGCGGTTCGCTGCTTTTGCCTCTTTAAAAAATCGGGATTTTCGCTGGTATTGGTTTGGCATGCTTGCCTCGTTTAACGCGATGCAAATGCAGGTAGTTGCGAGGGGCTGGTTAGTATACACCATGACCAATTCACCTCTGGCCCTGGGACTAGTCTCAGCCGGTTTTGGCATACCCATGCTTTTATTTTCCCTGTATGGCGGGGCTATAGCGGATCGAGTCGAAAAAAGGAATTTATTGCTGGTAACGAGATCGGGAATGAGTCTGGTTTCTTTAATTGTCACCATTTTGATCACCACGAAGATGATTGCCCTGTGGCACCTGATGCTCGCCTCAGTTCTATCAGGTGCGTTTATGTCTTTTTATATGCCCGCCCGTCAGGCTTTTGTGATGGAGCTCGTGGGGAAGAAAACACTTCTCAACGCGATTGCCATGAATTCCATGGCGCTCAATATCTGCCGTATCGCCTCACCGGCCCTGGCAGGTGTTCTGATCAAGGTGATTGGTATACCCGGGGTCTATTGGCTGATAACTATTTCCAGTGGGCTGGTGGTGTTTACTATATGGATGATACCCCGCGGAAAGCCAATGAGTGTGCGGGCTAACGTGCCTCTTCTGAGTGATGTTGTTGATGGTTTACGTTACGTTAGAAGCAACAGCATTATACTGGCTTTACTCTTAATCGGTATCGTTCCGATTTTAACCGCCATGCCCTATCAACTACTCATGCCCGTTTTCGCGAAAACCGTTTTTAAAGCCGGAGAAACAGGCTTTGGCCTGCTTATGTCAGCGGTCGGGGTCGGCGCGCTGACAGGCTCAACTCTGATAGCGTCGCTTGGCAATTTTCAGCATAAAGGCATGTTAAGTTTCGCGGTTGGGATCGTTTTCGGTATATGCTTGATACTTTTTAGCCTTTCAGGTTCCCTGCTTTTGGCAGCCGTTTTCCTGATTTTTGTCGGCGGAGGCAGTTCCATGTACATGACTCTCAATAGTACCTTGATCATGAGCAATACGCCGGAAACTCTGATTGGCCGGGTGATGAGCATTAACATGATGACCTTTGGTCTGATGCCTTTGGCAATGCTTCCTGCCGGAGCCCTGGCGGAAATTATTGGCGCACCTTACACTGTATGCGCGGGCGGTGTGCTGTTAACCCTGTTCCTGGCCCTGGTGACCGTCTTTCAGCCCCGTGTGTGGCGATTAAAATAAAGCTTGGTGAGCGGGGAGAATGAAATAGTGGAATAGGAATG
Organism: Deltaproteobacteria bacterium; assembly: GCA_019306365.1. Classification (GTDB taxonomy): domain Bacteria; phylum Desulfobacterota; class Desulfarculia; order Adiutricales; family JAFDHD01; genus JAFDHD01. The sequence continues at coordinate 531 of JAFDLS010000260.1, read as the reverse complement.
ATTTTAAGAAAACAAAAAGATATTTTTAATATGATTTGAAAATTCGAAGTTATGCGCAGGTTCAGCAATAATCGTTAATGCTTGGAGGAGTTGATGTCTTCGGAAACACCTCACGAATTGGATCGGCTTTTTTACCCCAGAAGTATCGCCGTCGTGGGCGCCTCATCCAAGGGCGGCGGGATGATGCAGGGCCATAATTATATCATAGGATGTGAACATAAGAGCTTGTCTATTGCTTGTTCAGCCTGAGAAGTGAAGATACAGTGCTTTTGAGGGAACTGGATGAGTTTCAGGCTCAGACAAAAAATTTCCAAGGAGGTTATAAGTTATTGACTGTGTTCTAGAAACCACTAGCGATACATTACAGGAAAAGCGGAAAAAGGAACCTTTATCACTTGTTATTAACATTAAAAGTATTTAGGAGGAAAAATAAATGGCTGAATTTACATTGGATGAGGACCAACAGCAGATTCAGGACATGATGCGCCGGTTTGCTCAGAACGAGCTCAGGGAGATTGCCAGGGACTGCGA
>JAFDLS010000259.1 GCA_019306365.1 Deltaproteobacteria bacterium | reverse complement strand
GATCCCCTTTTAAATTATTTTTTCGTATGGGTTGATGGTGTAAAGGATATTCCGGTCGATTATCTTTTGCAACCGAAATTGCAGATTTTTTTTCATGGTTTTCACGGTTTTTTTTAATCTGTTTACGTATTTTGTTTTTTAAGATGTTTTGGTAAAATAGGTTCGGCTTGAGATTGCCATCATATTTTTTCCTTTATTGGCGGGCTTGTTTGGACCATGAGTTGTTACTTTTTTGAATTGCATAAATTTATAAAACAATGAAGTCTTCTATCAAGGTTCGAAGGCGTGAGTGATAACGAATATAAACGATAGAGGCCTCTGCAAAACCAGTAATTTTGTTGAAACCGCGGAAGGCGAAAAATTAACCCGCAGGGATATTACCAAATATTTCGAGGACTTAATTTTGAGCCTGACATATGCCGCTGCAGCGTCAGCGAAGCGGTGCACATGAGTTCGGCTAAAGGGTGAAGTTTTGCAGGAGCCTCCGATAAGGATTTTCGAGAGAAGCGCCATGAAATTGTTTTTCGGTAAACAACTGGATATTGTAGAAAAAATAGAAATTAGCGTGGCGTATCTTCTGTCTCTAAGTCTTGTATTCGTTATCATTAGAGCGCTTTTTTATCAGCAATGGACGCTTCTTTTTATCAGCACGATTACCCTGCTTCTTTTCTATCTGCCTGTATTCATCGCCAGAAGACTGAGAATTCATCTTCCGGTCGAAATGGAGTTCGTGATCGTTTTATTCATTTACGCGGCCCTTTTTCTTGGGGAAATAGGAAACTATTACGTTACCTTCTGGTGGTGGGATCTTTTAATGCACACCTTCTCAGGGGTTGGTTTTGGGTTCATGGGATTCATTATTCTGTATACCCTTTACACTTACCAGAGGGTTGAAACCAGTCCAACACTTATCGCTTTATTTTCTTTTTGTTTCGCGGTCGCCATCGGAGCGGTTTGGGAGATCTTCGAATTCTCAATGGATAATGTTTGGGGATTGAATATGCAGAAATCGGGTCTGGTTGACACCATGACTGATCTGATAATTAACTCGATTGGAGCGTTCCTGACTTCTCTAACTGGATTTCTATATATAAGAGGTGAAAGGAACCAATTATTTGCCCGTCTCATTCGGAAATTTATTGAAAAGAATCCTCAATTTTTTAGGCCCGATTCTCGTTTATGAGCGGTATCATGATAGTGAAAGGTCAGGAGTCGGCCTTGGGGCCTGCCTGACGGTTCGGTATTTGAAAGATAAGGCGAGACCTTTGCAAAACCAGTAATTTTGTTGAAATCGCGGAAGGTGAAAATTTAACCCGCAGGAATATTACTAATATTTCGAGGACTTAAATTTGAGCCTGACAAAGAGGCCGGCTAAAGAACGAAGTTTTGCAAGGGTCTCAACTTATACCCTATTTTTAGGAGAGAGTTCGGATGAATCATTTAGACCGGTCCAGGAAACAATCTTTTGTTATGATTCGGATTCCCGCTGGCGCCTTTACCATAGGAAGCAGGAGGGGTCATGGTGAGGATGATGAATTCCCGGCGCATCAGGTACATGTTGATGAATTCCTGATCGCTCGCTATCCGGTTACCGCGGCTGAATGGGCTCTTTTTTTAAACCAGGCCGGCAACCCGGATTTGTCTTTTTTTGAACCGTCTGATCAAACTACCGTGATCCTCTTAAATGGAATCTATTACCCGCGCCGTGATTGCGCCAAACACCCGGCAAATGGGGTTAACTGGAATGGCGCGGTAGCTTTTTGTGAGTGGCTGTCGCAGAAAACGGGCAAAGAATTCAGGTTGCCTTTTGAGGCTGAGTGGGAAAAGGCGGCCCGAGGCGCGATGGAGCACATGCGTTATCCCTGGGGGAACGATCCTCCCAACGGCATGGCCCAGTTCGATCAAAAGTGGGTAGACCCGCGTCATACCCTCAGCCCCGTGGATTCCTACCCGCCAAACTCTTATGGTTTACACGATATGGTCGGTAATGTTTGGGAGTGGTGTGCCGACTGGTATGCGGGTGATTACTACCAGAACTCACCGACGATAAATCCAAAGGGTCCTGAGTCTGGTCAAATGAAGGTGATGCGCGGGGGATCATGGGGTTGTCTTGACGTTCAAGTCAGATGCGGCATCCGGGTGGGTGAATGGCCCGGTTCCACCAGTTCAGGGGCTGGATTTCGACTTGCCCGCTGGCCCTGATAATCCTTGTATAATATTTAAAAGCAGAAGAATTGCAAGCGCCGCCCAAGCCTTGAGTTCCACTGGTAATCAAACGGAAAGAGACCTCTGCAAAACTTCGTCCTTTAGCTGGCCTCTTTGTCAGGCTTAAAATTAACTTCTCGAAATATTAGTAAAATTCCCGCGGGTTAATTTTTCGCCTTCCGCGATTTCAACAAAATTACTGGTTTTGCAGAGGTTTCGGAATGTAATTCTGGCAATTACTATAGGTGTTTTGCAAATTCATTTGACAAAAGAGGTATTGGGTCGTATATTTGAGTATATGTTCAGATTCTCAATAAACCGGAAAAGGAAAATGACCAAAAAAAAAGCGAAAATTGTTGAGGAAGACGGCTGCCAGGTAAGAATGATTCACCTGGACCGCGTGAAAAGAGCCCGCGACGAGGCGATCCCGGAAAAGGAAATGAGGCGGCTGGCTTTAATCTTCAAAGCCCTGAGCGACCCGACCCGGCTGCAAATCACTCTGGCCCTGCAAGGGGGAGAGATGTGTGTGTGTGATCTGGCCGCAATGCTGAATATAAGCGAATCCGCTGTATCCCATCAGCTCAGACACCTCAGGGATCTGGCCCTGGTCAAGACGCGTCGAGACGGGCAGATGCTTTATTACTCCCTGGACGATGACCATGTGGCTGACCTGGTAAAAATCGGCCTCAACCATGTTCGTGAATAGAAATCAGGAAAAAACAACATAATGGAATTATTGATAAATATACTTAACGCCACCTGGCATCTCTTTCAGGAAGCTTCTGTCTATGTCCTTTTCGGTATCCTGGTTGGAGGGCTGCTCAAGGTTTTTCTGAGTCCATCCACTGTTGCCACCCACCTGGGTCAGGGACGTTTTTCGTCGGTTTTTAAGGCCGCGCTTCTTGGCATCCCCATACCTCTGTGTTCATGCGGCGTTTTACCGGCAGCGGCCTCCCTGAAGAAACAGGGCGCCAACAACGGCGCGGCCACGGCCTTTCTCATTTCAACACCTGAGTCAGGAGTTGACTCTATCGCCATCACCTACGCCTTACTCGACCCGCTTATGACGGTGGTTCGTCCTTTGGCCGCTTTTGTCACCGCCACCATCGCTGGTGTGGCTGAAAATATATTTGGAACCAAAGAGGCGGCTGAGCCGGTTGATCCAGATCTTTCGTGTCCTGTCGACGGCTGCTGTGACGGATTGGATTGTCCGCCTGATGAGCACATGCAGCATCACAGCTTTTTTGAAAAGGCCAGAGCCGGTTTCGGTTTTGCTTTTGGAGAACTCTGGAGTGATCTGGT
>JAFDLS010000258.1 GCA_019306365.1 Deltaproteobacteria bacterium | reverse complement strand
GGGGTGGTGCATACAACTCGTTAGAGTTGTGTGCACGCCGCAGGCGCAAGAAGTGCGTGCACCGTGGGTGCAATTAGTTTTGTAGATTGGGTAGGGTGAAACGAAACCCAACAAATGACTGAATTGAGGCAGAGCCTCAAATCGTTTTAACGTTCCAGGGCAGAGCCCTGGAACGAGAAGAAAAGTCGCCTTTCCAAATCCACCCCAAAAGATGCTCAAGCCCCCTCTTTAACCTCAAAACCCCCTTTTAGTCCAGGGAGGGTTATTTTGTACCAGCCGCGCTCGGCTCAGGTTTTATAGCTGAATCATTATAGTTAGAGCTTGTGGGCAGCCCCTAAGACAGGGCCGTGCCCCATGGTATCCCGTATCGGGGAAGCTCTTGATAAGATTTATAAAACGGCCCAAGGCGGCTTTATACTGCTTCTTTTTGAAATAAAATTCCCCAACGTAAAACTCATGACCGGCCAGCATACCATGTGCTTCGATGAGGCGGGCTTCAGCCTGAGTCGAATATTTGTCTTGAGGATAGCTCTGCCTCAGGCGCTGAAAGGTCTGGGCAGCCTTCATGGCGGGAGTCTGGTCCCTGTCCAGGGTTTTCATCTGGCGATAGTAGCACATCCCCTGCTGGAAAATCACATAAGGGACGGCCTCGTTTTTGGGATGAAGCATCTCGAAATCCTTGTAGGCTTCGACCGCCTCGATGTAATCCCCGCGCAGATAGAGCGCGTCTGCTTGTTTTAACTCAGCCAGAACCGCGTAACGGCTGTATGGATAGCGATCCCTGAGCTTTTGGAAGGTGTCGGCGGCTGCCAGGAAACGCTCTTTCTTGAGCAGATTCATTCCATCTTCAATCAGAGCCTGAGGTTGAGGCTCCATCTCATCGCCCTTGGTCATGAAGAGGCTGCATCCGGATAACAGCAGCAGACATAAAACGAAAATCAATAATATTTTATTCAACTTTTTAGTCTTCATATTTCGTTTCGTTATCATCAGGGGGAGTGAAACTTTTCCTGGATGTACTTTTCGACGTTATAAGCGGCCGTGGCCCCATCGCCAACCGCGGTCGCTATCTGCCTCAAATACTTGGAGCGCACATCTCCTGTCGCCCAAACACCAGGCTGGGAAGTAGCCAATTCGAGGTCGGTCTTGACGAACCCTCTGTCATTCAGTTCAACGAATCCAGTCAGAAAATCGGTAGCAGGGGTGGTGCCTACAAACAGAAAGACTCCGTGGACCGGTTGTTTAAATGTCTTGTCTGTTTTGAGGTCCTTGATCACGGCGGCTGTTACCTGGTTGTTAGAATCGGCCTCGATCTCGTTAACGGCCGTTGACCAGTGGATCTTGACCTTTGGCTCGCTCAGAATTCTTTCACGAAGGATACCGGTGGCACGCAGCTCATCCCGCCGGTGGCAGAGATGAACCGTGGAAGCGAAGCGGGTCAGGAAAATGGCTTCTTCAACGGCCGTGTCTCCTCCCCCGACAACGAGTACCTCCATGTCCCGGTAAAATGGACCGTCACAGGTGGCGCAGTAAGAAACGCCCCGGCCGATCATCTCTTCCTCACCGGGAACTCCAAGCTTGTTGGGCACAGTTCCGGTCGCGATGATAACAGTTTTAGACAAGACTTCGCCGTCGGTCAGATTGATCTGAATGCGGTCACCCTTTCTCTCAAGAGAGGTTACCTCACCATAGGCTATATCCAAATCGAAGCGTTCGGCCTGCTCCCGCATCTTGTCCATGAGCTCAAAGCCCGAAATACCTTCCGGGAAGCCGGGATAGTTTTCCACCCAGTCTGTGTTTAGAACCTGACCTCCAGGGGAAAGCTTCTCAATGAGTTTTGTATTGAGACGCGCCCGAGCCGCGTATAAACCGGCGGTCAAGCCAGCTGGTCCTCCACCAATTATGATTAAATCGTGTTCTGGCTGGTTCATCAGGAAAGTACTTTTTTAATGGCCTCTTCCAGTTTTGACTTGCCAACGGCTCCGGTTATCTGATCCGCCACCTCACCGTCTTTAAAAAGGATCATGGTCGGGATGGCCCTGATTGCATAATTACTTGCGGTTTTGGGGTTGCTGTCAACATCCACCTTTGCCACTCGAACTTTTCCGGCATACTCGCCGGCCAAGGCCTCGATGGTGGGGGCAATGGCTTTGCAGGGGCCGCACCAGGCCGCCCAAAAATCGACCAGCACCGGCAGTTCGGACTTGATTATTTTTTCCTCAAAGTCATCATCGTTTACATGGAGCAGGTTTTCTTCGGCCATAACGATCTCCTTGTAGAAGTAATGTATATAATGATATATATCACAGTGTATAAACTGTCAACTCCTGAAAATGAGGCCGGGACGATCTCAACCTCAACGAATCAAGGTTTGAAGCGAGTAATCTCAAAGACACAACATAAAGTAATTGTTTAAATTTCAAACCAGGGGCGGGTCGGGGAATCATGAATCGAGACCTCTGCAAAACCAGTAATTTTGTTGAAATCGCGGAAGGTGAAAATTTAACCCGCACGAATATTGCCAAGTATTTCGAGGACTTAAATTTGAGCCTGACATATGCCGCTGCAACGTTAGCGAAGCGGGGCTCATGAGGTCAGCTAAAGGACGAAGTTTTGCAGAGGTCTCGAATCTCTTATTACGCATAGTTACCTGGTCTGCCTTCAGCTTGGTGGATTTAAATGGCTAAACTCAAGATTTATTATGTATGCGGAAATTGTGGTTATCGTTCATTCAAATGGCTGGGACGCTGTCCTGAGTGCCAGGCCTGGGATTCGATGGCAGAGGAAGTCCATAAGCCGCCCAAGGAATCGCGTAGCGGTTCCAGGTCCGGTCAGGGGCCGTTGACTTTGGACAAACTGCCGCTGGAAGACGAAGACCGGCTGATTACCGGTTGGGGCGAACTGGATCGGGTGCTGGGGGGAGGCGTGGTGCCCGGCTCGGTTATCCTGCTGGCCGGTGATCCGGGGATCGGTAAATCAACCCTGCTCCTGCAGGCAGCGGCCGGCTTGGGAATCCGGGACCGCCGTCTGCTTTACGTTTCCGGGGAGGAATCTCTGGCTCAGCTGCGGCTTCGAGCCGAAAGGCTGGGGCTGGATCTGTCCCTGCTGCACGTTGCCGCTGAAACCTCCCTCGAGGCCATCCAGGATCTGGCCGACGATTATCCCTGGGACATACTGGCCGTGGATTCCATCCAGGCCGTTTCAAGCACTGAAACGGCTTCGGCCCCGGGAAGCCTGGTTCAGATCAGGGAGGCGGCGGCGCGGTTGATCAATATCGCCAAGACAAAGAATCGGCCGGTTTTTCTGGTGGGTCACGTGACCAAGGAGGGAGGCATAGCCGGTCCCAAGGTCCTGGAGCATCAGGTTGACACCGTGCTTTATTTCGAGGGGGAACGAACCCACAATTTAAGAATTTTACGCGCCTTTAAAAACCGGTTCGGGTCGATAAACGAGATTGGCGTTTTTGAAATGAAGGACAAGGGGCTGGTTGAGGTGACCAACCCGTCTGCCCTGTTCCTGGCGGAGCGTTCCGTATCCGCGCCGGGATCGGTGGTGGTGCCCACCAT
>JAFDLS010000257.1 GCA_019306365.1 Deltaproteobacteria bacterium | reverse complement strand
GCGTTGGTGCCGTGCATGGAGCCGCGGTACTTGAGGACGCGAACCCTCCGGGTGGAAATATCGTCTTCCAGGCGATGATCGAGCACGATGACGCAATCGGAGACATACTCTTCCAGCCCCTGCCGCGTCAGCGTGGTTTCACCCACCTCTCCGGTGATGATGGCGGTTACTCCTTTCTCCTTGAGCCAGCGAAACAGGCGCCTTAGTTCGGCGCGTACGATAAACGGACTGGGCAGGGCGCTAAAGAGCGACTCGATCGTATCCAGCACCACTCGCCTCGCGCCGATGGTATCAATCGCGAGCCCCAGACGAACGAAAAGGCCTTCCAGGTTATACTCGCCCGCCTCCTCGATCTCCGATCGATCGATATGAATGTAATCAATCACCAGGCTCTTTTGGGCCACCAGTCGGTCCAAATCATAGCCAAGGGAGGCCATGTTTGCGGCCAGCTCTTCGGGGCTTTCTTCGAAGGTCACATAGACGCCCTTCTCCTTGAACTGCTCAGCGCCGTGGACAATGAACTCCATGGACAGGAGCGTCTTGCCGCGGGGCCCCCGCACACCAGTGTAGGCCGTCCCCTGGGCAACCCCCCGCCGGTAATCTCGTCAAGCCCCTGGATGCCGGTGGGGCACTTTTCAATGGGGTGAAGGGATGGTTTGCTTTTCTCTCTAGCCATAATCCTCCTCCTATCTTGTTGAATCGACGCCCAGGAGATCCCGGACATTTTGGATCAGACGGTCCATATCGAGAGGCTTTGCCATATAGCCGTCCGCGCCGGCCGCCATGACCCGGTTCTTGTTCGCCTCGCTGTTATGGCCTGTGAGGGCCAGTATTTTGATATGAACGGTATCTGGATTTTGTTTTATCTGCCGGCAGACCTCAAACCCGTTCATTTCCGGCAGCATCAGGTCCAGGATAATCAGGCCGGGTTTGAAGCTGAAAACCCTGGCCCCGGCCTCAAAACCGTTTGCGGCGGTTTCTGTTTCATACTTGTGAGATTGGAGTGTTCTGGTGAGAAGCCTCCGGATCTGGGGATCGTCATCAACGATGAGAATTTTTTTTCTTGTGGAATGATTATGAGCCAGGGGATACATCCCTTTTTCAAGGATAAAGGACTCCAGGTCTTTTTTAAGAATTCGGTAGTGTCCGCCGGGTGTGCGAGACGCTTTAATACCACCGGCTTTGACATACCGAAAAAGCGTTTTCCGGCTTAGGCCGCAATACGCGGCAGCCTGCCCCACGGTCAGCATATCTTTTGTCATTTTTTCTTTATCCATTAGAAATATCAATTTAAAAGATTGCCACGATTGCCACGATTGCCACGATTGCCACGATTGTAAAATAAAGAATGCAGTCTGTCAAGAAAAAAACCTACAAGGCACTTTCTTAGATGCCATAAAATATGATGTAAATTCAAAGCATTACAGGTAAAATCCCGGGCAGGGCGATTGGCCGGGCACAGAAGGCGGAGGCCATGGAGCTTGAAATGAAAGTTCACCCCGGAAAAGAAAACCCTGGCTGACCAATACGGGTATGATGATGCTCCAGATGCTCAGCTATTTAAGTCATTAATTATAGTAACAAATTTTGAGTACCTCCCGTCAAGATCGCTGATAGATACCAATTCATACTCCTCGCGAAATTCCTCCCATATCAGGGATAGAGTCTTTTCGAGCATGGATGCAGTTTCCGGGTCGGCATCGGAGGCATGAGCCATAAAATCCGTGATAAAGGTCCTCCTAAATTTTTCCATTTTATAGGGCGGTTTTCTGCTTTGGCCTCTCAATTTATACAAGAAGGTTTTCGCCTTCTCCAGGGATATCCCAGAAAAAGAGGGTTCTATCTTCAATAAAAGGCGTGCCCAAAGGTTGAAAAGGATCGGATGAAATGTTAGCTCCGGGGAATGAATGATCTCTTCTTTTAGCGGATGGGACTCCACGAGTTTTTCCAGCAGTCCATCCAGCACCATCAATCCACGCAGAGCCTTCAAGCACTCTCCAAGATCGGAGAGCCACTCAAAGTCCTTGTATTCTTCCTTTTGACCGGGACCGACGTAAAGTCGAGGTCTTTTCTCTAGGAGGCCTTTGAGAATCCCTCCCCAATGCTCTCCCCAGAAATCCGGGTCCAACCCCAGCCGATAGAACCAGCTCCCCTTCAGCCAGTGCTCTGCTTCCCATTTGAGTTTAAGGGCCATGCCGAATCCGACCCGAAACAGGGTCACGAGGGAATGACACCTCAAAAGCTTCTCTGCCGATAAGAGGTCATTGCCGCAGGCCTTTTCAATCGCGAGATTAATCACCCGTGCTCCCTTCTTGCATGCCTCAACCAGGGTCTCGATCTCGTGGGCCACGATTCCATCTGCTGAGAGGATCTGGTTGGCAAGGCCTGCAAATTCCAGCCTTAACCTTTCCAGAAAGATAGAGTCCCCTGTACGGCCCACCACATCCATGAATACATTCTGTGTCCCGGTTTGGGAGAGAGGCAGCAAAGGAATTATGGCGCGAATCTCGCTATCATGAATGATTTCGTTGAAGTCCTGCCTTTCTTCTTTTTCAAGAACCCCAGGGTCCAGGGGGGAGTAAACCTCGATGGCTTCTTCATATGGCAGAAACCCGTGCTCGGCTAAGCGCACGTTCCTCAGCCTGTACATCTCTTCTTCAGCCTCGGCAGGGAGCACGCCCGCCAGCCCGAGGAGAAGGGCCTGGTACCTGGTAAGGTCTTCATCGACCATGACGCGGATGATATCCTCCATGCTCTCCCGGTATTGGGGATCAAGAACCCTTATGTAGAATACACCGTCGAGGCTGAAAAATCCGTCCGGAATATCAAAAACCTCATCCTTATCGTTTATCACCACGACTTCAAGAGTCCTGAAAAAATGATAATAGGCGAGGTATTCCCCCTCGCTAAAGAGCCATCTGACGAGCTTCCTGCAATCGGCCTGCTGCAACAGAGTCATCCAGCGAGAAGCATGGGAGATATCGAGACGGTCCCTTTCCCATATTTCCAGGTCAAGGAGATACTGCCACTGATCCACGGAGGCCAGTTCAAGGAGAACCGGAGAGTCCTCTTCTCCGACTTTTTTGATTACCCAGAAAAAGTCTTCACAGGTAAGCCCCAGGACCATTTCTCGAGGGTCATCCAGATTCATGATTCTATTCAGTATGTCTCTCCCTGGAAAGGCGAAAAGTTCCTTTAAGAGAAGCCGCCTTTCATCGGTCAAAACAGGCATCCCTGATCCAGCCTGGTAGGCTTCGGTAATCTCGAAATTTTTTGCTTGGCTTTCCATAACAGGAATTAGTCACTGATCGTTTTTTTCAGATTCGGGTATGTCTCCGGTTTGTCGCGGAGCATCATCTTGCTCTCGCCGTCTCGCGCGGTCACGTTCTCGTAAACGCCGTCATCTCTCCTGACAAGCTTGGTAAAACCGAGATCACGGAGTTCGCTGTTGGTTTTCGGCGTACTGATATTGGTCCTTGAAATGATCCTTTTTATCGGTCCTCCGCACTCGGTGCAATGGGTCAAAGGCCTGTCGTGAACGGACTGGACAACCTCGAAGACCTCTCCACGGAGACAACCCTTTTTCAAATGCTGGTATTCATAGATAGGCATGATTACTCCTCAGGAAACCAAGTTGAACGACTCAGTGGGGAAGATGGGGACGTCCATAAGAAACTAAGAAATTAATCAAACAGACCAATTTTTTCTTTTTTGGATAGTAGTTCTCCCCGGCCAACAGAATAACCAATGGCAGGTTGTGTA
>JAFDLS010000256.1:2307-5853 GCA_019306365.1 Deltaproteobacteria bacterium | reverse complement strand
CAACCGGGTGGAAATATGTCGATTTTTTTCTCCGTACGGACGTCAAGTTCCATAACGGCGAAACGGTAACGGCGGAGGACGTTAAATATTCGCTGGAAACTTACATGGACAAAAGGTTTAAGTACGTGTTTGGCCCGATGTGGAGGCGCAATCTTGAAAGGGTCGAAATTATAAACCCCAGCCAGGTTCGCGTTTATTTCAAAAACGCCGACTGGGGGTTTATCCCGCGCCTCTGGTGGGGCGGCGGGATAATGCCCAAGGCCTACCGTGAAATTCGCGGACAAGCCCATCGGGGCCGGGCCGTTTAAGTGGGTGGATTACAAACAGGATCAATGGATCAAGCTAGAAGCGGTAACAGATCATTACCGCAAGCCTCCCGCGTTCAAAACCCTGAAGCTCATTTTCGTACCGGAGCAATCAACCCGCCTGGCCATGCTGAAAGCCGGAGAGGTGGATATTGCTCCCCTGTTTGGACCGCACGTTCCCCAGATCGAGGCTAACCCGAATCTGAGGATTCTCTGGGTCAGGGAGGTGTCCGGATCGAATATTTATTACGGCGACATGTTAGAACCTGATAAACCAAGTCCTTTTCACGACGTACGGGTGAGAAGGGCGGTCAGTCTGGCCATTGATCGAAAGACAATCTGCGAAAAACTGCTCTTTGGCGCTTCAGAGCCCTGGGGTGACGTCCTGCCTTCCCTGACGCTGGGTCATGATAAATCGCTGAAACCGGGGCGCTATGATCCTGAGGCGGCCAAGAAACTGCTGGCCGAGGCAGGGTATCCGAAGGGCTTCGACACCACGCTCGTCGTGCAGACAACCAGCACCACAGCGGAGGCGCTGGCCGCCAACCTAGCCGAGGTGGGCATCAGGGCCAAGGTGGAAAAGTATGAACCGGGAGCTTATTACGGCAACTTCTTTAGAAAAAAATTCCGCGGCCTCATACCATACGTCGGGTGGTATGACCCGGAGCGTCAGGCGCCCGCGGAGTTATCCGACTTTTACCTCAAGGGTACGCCTCACGCTTACTACACCACCGATGAGATTGACAAGGCCATGAGAGAGGCGATGTACGCTGAAACAGATGAACAGCTGGCAGTGTGGGGTCGAAAGTTATCCAAGCTTATCCGCGAGAATGAGGTCACAACCTTTCTTTGGGCCAATCATACCCCATACGGCCTGAGTTCGAGGATCAAGCGCTGGGAACCGACCATAGGAGGTATCCCGGGCATCGAGTTTGAGACCATCACCCTCAACGAATAAGGTAAACAACTGAACCATAATGGGGCCTCGTCAACCCGGGGCCCCATTACTTTTGTAGAACAGTTTGAAGGCTCCGTCCCTCTTTGAAGCATATCTCTTTCTTAAGCGCGCTATTTATCCAAATTGAATCGACAGGATTGCAGTTCTGGTAGAGGGTGTGTTATCTTCTGCAATTGAGTTTATCATGCCGGCCGTTTTCTTGATGGATCAAATATGCCGGCCTGGAACATATTTTTTATTTTAGTCCCTGTATGTTATTGAACCATTGTAATCAAATGGAAGGTAATTCTGGCAATTACTATAAAAATCATAATTTAAGACTGACATATGCCGCTGCAGCGTCAGCGAAGGGGTGCTCAAGAGGTCAGCTAAAGGACTAAGTTTTACAGAGGTCTCAATTTAACGGCCGCAAACACCAATTAATACCTGAAGGAGGAAGCAATGGATCTCAAACGAATTAATGAAGCGCTTAACACCTATGTTAGACCTCAAACCTTTCCCCTGGCCCTCAAGTTGTGCCAGTCAGAAACCGATCTTCCCGAGAAGGCCAGGATGCCGGTGAGGGATATGGGATATCCGGTGGCGTTATGTCAGGCCATCGGCTTGTCCAGGCGGTTTGGCTGGACCATGGCCGTTGGCAAGGAGGATCAGTGCTGCTACGGCGGCGCCGCTACCATGGGTTTCCTGGCAAAACCGCCTCAAGGTGATGACTCTCCCTTTGCGGCGGAGAAACAGCTTGAAACCGGGAAGTATGGTTACCTTCTAACAGCCGCGCTCGAACGGGCTGACTTTGAACCGGACGTGGTGCTTTTATATGGCAATTCCGCTCAGGTCATGAGGCTGACCCAGTCGGCCAGCAGGCTGCCGGGCGGAAGTGTAAACGCCATCGCCTCCGGGTTCGGTGACTGCGGAGACATCGTGGCGCGCTCCATGCACAGTAATGAATGCCAGGTCATACTTCCCTCGGGCGGGGATCGTATCTTCGGTTCGACCCAGGATCATGAGATGATCTTCACCATGCCGGGCGGCAAGGCTGAAGAGATCGCCGGCGCGCTCGGGGATACTCACAAAGCCGGTTTCAGATATCCGGTGCTGACGGATTTAAGGCATCCTCCGGAGCTGCCGCCGTTTTTGAAGATCCCTGACAATTCCTAATAAGAGACCTCTGCAAAACCAGTAATTTTGTTGAAATCGCGGAAGGCGAAAATTTAACCCGCAGGAATATTGCCAATATTTCGAGGACTTAAATTTGAGACTGACAATGAGTTCGGCTAAAGGACGAAGTTTTGCAGAGGTCGCAATAAAGGCTTTACGTACATCACCAGTGAATACGGTATCAGGAGGAAACTTAGATGGACCTTATTGAGGCGATACGAACGCGTAAAAGCGTAAGAGGCTATAAAGCAGATCCAGTTGACAAGGGGATATTGAGGGAACTTTTGGAGGTCGCCACGCGCGCGCCGTCAGCGGATAACAGTCAGCCCTGGGAAATCGTTGCCGTCACCGGCGAGGTTTTGGAAAATATCAAGCGGGGCAACGTCGAAGCCCTCAAGTCTGGTAAAACCCCAACCTCGGACGCCCCGCGAACTCCGTATAAAGACGTTTACAGGGAACGGCAGGTTGAACTCGCGGCCCAGCTCTTCAAGTTGATGGACATTTCAAGGGAGGATAAGGAGAAACGGAACGGCTGGATGTTAAGGGGTTTTCGTTTTTTTGACGCTCCGGCAGCCTTTATTCTTTACGCGGACAGGTCTCTGGACCCCACACGCGCCGCGTCAGATATAGGAGGACTGGCCCAGACCATCTGCCTGGCCGCGCTCAACTACGGCCTGGGCACCTGCATCGCCTCACAGGGAACCATGTTTCCAGAGGTGGTAAGGCAATTTACCAATATTCCCGAATCCAAGCATATTTACTGGTGCATTACCATCGGTTATCCTGATTGGAATTTCCCGGCGAACGCGGTTAATTCCAAACGAGCGCCTGTAGACAAGGTTACCAACTGGCTCGGCTTCGATTAAGTTTTTTTAAAGGGCGGATAACTCAAACGATTCGACGTCCGTGTAACTCGCGTTTGAAAACATGGAGCTGTTTTTTCTTGTCAATTAAGTTCCCCTGAGCATCATATACTGCCAGCTTCCGGGGACCATGAAAGACGGCCAGCCGGCCATCGGGGTAACGGTGAACCCGTACCTTCACCCTGACGTATTGACAACGGTATTTGTCCGGCGGGATCTGAAGGCTGAGACCTTCAAACCTCACCACCCGGATCTCCTGTAATAA
>JAFDLS010000256.1:0-2257 GCA_019306365.1 Deltaproteobacteria bacterium | reverse complement strand
GGACTTAAAATAAATTGAGCGCGTTCAGGATTCAGGAGCCGAGGTAGCTCAGACGGTAGAGCAGGGGACTGAAAATCCCTGTGTCGGCGGTTCGATTCCGTCCCTCGGCACCAGTAATTTCAAGGAGTTAACCAATATCGGTTAACTCCTTATTTCTTTATGGGAAGCATATGGGAAGCAAAAAACAGGAGTTCACGGTTGCTTAATAATCAAAACCTTTTTCTTCGGCTAATAGTTTGCTCCAGATACGTACAAATCGCTTTTCGAGGAAGTAAAACTTACATCTGGTATCGTTGAAATATTGGAGCCGGTCTGAATTTGCAGATAAGATAATTTTATCCTTGAAATCCATCGCATTGGAAGTTTGAAGACAAAAGTTATTGTGAGAAGTCAGACATATCTCAGGTTTTAAACGCAGACGATATCTTGGGATCATAGCAAGGTATCTCAAATTCTAAAAAGCTCTTTTTTTATGGTATACTCTCAATATATCAAAGGTTGTCGCAAAGCTGAGATATTAGCAAATGATAAAAGTGTTTGTTTCAGGCAAATAATAGGCGATAATTAAGTATACTGTCCCTAAAATTCACGTCTGTTTCTTATAAAGAAAGCGAATAGACTGGCATATAAGAAACACTCCTAACATCGGCATTAAGGGCCACGGCAAAAAAACCGCCGCGCCTTATGCCGGGCGTTGGCCTACACTAAACTTGAAAAGGCTTTCCAATGGGTGAAATAAAAAAATTGTCAGAGTTGTTTCACATATTAGAAGATAGAGCTCCTGAATTTATTATGCACTTTCGCGGTCAGGTTCGCGACTGGCCACTAAGACCATGGCTGGCCCGCAAAGGTGTAGCCGAACAGGAGCGGGCGAAGGAACCCGAGTGCTTCAAGAGACTTAAAAAAATACTGCCGAAAGGGAACGATTGGGAGCGCGCTACTATCGCTCAACACTATGGTGTCCCTACCCGACTTCTAGATTGGTCAGAGAACCCGCTTGTGGGTCTTTATTTCGCCCTCGTAGACAAGAACTACGATAACGAAGACGGAGTGATTTGGGTATTCAAAGACAAGACAGCCGTTGTTGATGAAGTAGCGTCGCTCCGCGATGGTCCGCGCAAACTCGAATATCCTCGTCCTTATAGAGCATGGAAAAACCTACAGTTTACAATTCCACGAACGATTGCGCAACGGGGGTCACTTACTTCCCAGCCCGATTTATCAAAAGCATTTAACGAACAGAAGTTCGACCAAACGACGCAATCCCTGGAAAAGTTCATTGTTCCGAAAGGGACAAAAGGTCAACTTCGCAGCCAGCTAGACATCCTCGGTATTACCGAGGAAAGACTATTCCCAGATTTTTTGGACATCGGCAATGGACAACCGATAGATCTTGTCGGTGAGTGTATGCGCATCCGTTGCGAACTCTTCAATACGGGATGAAGAGCCAACCAAAGCATTCACCGGACGGCGTACAGCCGTCTACCCGTTGGACATACATGAATCCCGACCGGCCCATATAAGTCAAATATACATAAACATAAGCATCGTCGCGCAGCTACAAGAGCTTGTTTCTTTTAGACCAGGGTTAAAATCTGCGATATCTGCTATGATTCGGTAAGTATCAGGCCTTCAGAAAATTTGCGATACCTCCAACATATTAGCACTATCCCCTGGTTACAGATAACTGCAATATTAATAGACTAATCACAGGTTTTCGATTGGGCTGATATTTTGCTGTTATCACTGGAAATCTCAGGCGTAAAATATGGATAATGGGAGAGATATTCGCTGTCTAAAATCAGGCTCTCTGTGCTATAAACTAATTCAACTCGCAGGGTTTGAGACCAACCCACAACCTTCTATTTCTGAAAAGCTCCTGAAAAAATTGACAAGCCTATCCTCTCAGACTATTCTGATTTGGTGTTACAAGCTTAAATTCGATTCCTCCCCATTCTAGGAGAGCCTGCATAAGGTTCCTAAATTCTTATGGTGATTAAGATGAAATACCCAGAGTGTAAATTTGAGAATCCAGAAAGAAAAGGGCTCCGTTTTCATTATCGGCCATAATAAGCTGCATGCCTGGATGGCAAGGGTACTGACGGAATTTATAAAAGGTTTGGAGTAGACAAACCATCAAAGAAAAAAAAATGAGCAGAAGCGAACCCTTCAAAGGCGTTATTGGACGCACCTATATCGAATCCACTCCATGGTGGCCTGAACCCAAAAGAACGGTGGACGACAGCCCTAATGTTGT
>JAFDLS010000255.1 GCA_019306365.1 Deltaproteobacteria bacterium | reverse complement strand
TATCCCCTGCGCTATCCCGGCCAGCACCTTCTCCTCAATCTGCTCCTCACCATTATACACGTGGCAAATATGGTGAAGTAACTCGTGAATAAAAATTGCCACAACCTCTTGATCATCATGGTCCCCTATAGACCCAGCACACGATACCCGTATCTCGTGCGGCCCATATACCGCCTGCCCGTCTAAATCGCTCCGCTCCGTAAATTCATACGGAAATTTAACCACAACCTCAAAACCACCAACCTTCACCACCTTCGGAAAATTAATCATAACATCACCCTGTTCTCGTCCCGCTTCTCGCATTACCTTTCAGCGCGCGTGTAGGTTGTGTGTGTGAGCTAGGTTGTGTGTGAGCGTGTGTGGGTGTGGTCGGGTATATAATACTTCCGACAAACATACCGAAACCGGTCCCCTCCCCACCCCGTACACGCCTTGAAAACGCCTTTGCCCCTGCGAACATGCGCGAACCTGATTATGTATCAGGTAGCGCGTGGTTTTTGCCAAGTATTCCGGCATGTTAAGAACCCCGCGTGACATGAAGTGACAATCCTTGCCCTATCGCGCCCAACTCTCCTGCCAACTCTCCCTGGTCCTTGGGTCCTGGTCCTTGCACTCTGTTTTGCACCCTATCCGCACCCTGCAAAACGCTCACTGATTTTACCCTAGCTATATTAGTCACTTATCCCTCCACAGTCTCCACCTCGATTATCTCCGCATCGTCCCCTAGCAGGCTATCCAACGCCCCCCCCAGAGCCTGCGCCACTCGTGGATCCAGGACCGTCATATTTTTGACGGCAAGTATCTGATTTATGACGGTCGCCGGCGCATGTGATGGTTGGATGCCGACTGCCTGCAATAGATCCTTGCTGCTTTTGTACTTAATCGTTTTATCCGATTTGTCGGTTAGGAAAGACTGATAGTTATCAATAGCGAGGGGGACCATAGAGATGAGCTGGCGGGTGCCGGTCTCGATGATGTCGCGGATCTCCTCGTCAGATAGTATTTGGTGGATGCGAGCCTTGGATATGCCATGGGCCTTGGCGAGCTCTGCATAGGTAGCGCCCTGGAGACGTTGCTGAGCGATAGTCAAGTCTCGTTTATGGCGCGCCGGATTATCTTTAGTGAAAGCCCCGTTTTTTCCCATGCAGAATCCTTGTTGCTGGTAATGATTATTGATAACGTAAACGAAAAGGATGGGTTTTGTCAAGCGCAAAGTGTGGTGTAATTGACACAGTGTGGCAAAAACGACACAGTTGGCGGGGAGTGGTGGTAAAAAAAGTAATATTTAGTGGTTGCTATCAAAGGCTGTGATTTCAACAGGTTGCAAGTGCTGGAAAACGAAAAGTGGTAAGAAATGAAATAAAAGTGGAAGGAAAGGTAACACTTTTGGGCAAAAAAATACGGCTGGGGGGAGAGGTTGCGCGGCGCTAGGGGCTTCCGGGGGTGAGGGTGAAAAAATATGTGGAGTGATATTAGGGGGTTGGGGGTTATGGCGGGTTGTGGGGCGGGGTTTGGCACGGGGATTGCTACATATATGGGCAAACGGCAACACAAACGAAAGAAGGGGGATATCATGAACACATTTGAAACCGAAAGACAAGCTAGAGAATACGCGGCAACTAATCCCGCCGCAGCCTACATTGTGGAGATTGAGCACCGAAACCGGGGGCGGTGCCTGGTCTGCGCGAAGGTCAACGCGGACCAGCTTCGGAAAGTGGAGGTGCCCGAGGTAATAAGGATCATTAGAAACGTAGCGGACCTCCGGGCCGAGGCCGAAGCCAAGCTGAAAGCCAACGTCCCGGGCCTGGACGAACTCCGCGCCGCTTATGAGCAAGCCGAGCAGGAGTATGAGGCTTTTGCCCGCATGATGGACGATGAGCAAAACGATGGGGCCAGGCCTCCCAAGCCCGCCGCAAATCCCGCCGAATTAGCCGCAAAGTATCCGGTTGCCGCCGCGTATCTCAAGGCCGAGGCCTGGAGCATGGCCTCCCATTACGCCAAAGCCGCCGCAGGTCGCAAGGCGATGGAGCGTATCGCCAATGGCGAGGACCACAGGACGGTCCTGACGGGCATGGAAACCGAGTGGGCGGAGCACTGCAACGCCCATATGTGGGATTA
The DNA here is from genome assembly GCA_019306365.1 of Deltaproteobacteria bacterium. Classification (GTDB taxonomy): domain Bacteria; phylum Desulfobacterota; class Desulfarculia; order Adiutricales; family JAFDHD01; genus JAFDHD01. Next base: position 2,908 of record JAFDLS010000255.1, on the reverse strand, counting down.
ACCCGCAAGAAAGGAGGGAACCATGAGAAGCAGACTAGACAAACTCACAATAGTCGCGAGGGGGCTCTATCTCCATTACAAAGACGAGATCAATAAATACCCACGCTCTGGACCGTATGGCGGCAGTAACGCAGCGTGTGACTGGGCAAAACCCTATTGGTATCATACGGGTAATGCCGCGATCAGTAGGGCATGCAATGAGGCTGGAGTACCCACCATGCCTTATTGGTCAGGGTCGGCCACTACGCCCGCCACATCTATCCCCGCCTGCATGGCCGAAGGGATGGAGCGGGCATATCGGAAGATAATGGGGAGGACACTATGACCTATAAAGAATACGCACAGGGACTGGGGCACACACCCCAGCAAATCGAAGAAGTAGTCGGCGGCCTCTTCGGGGCTGACGCCGAGATGAATTTAATGAAGGAAACCCCTACGCACCGGGAATGGGATGTGGGGAGTGGTTGGAGGCTTTTTGAAAACTTCAGCGCGGCTGATGTGACAATCAGTCCGCTGGGAGAAGAGTATCGGCTCGAATATTAGCAAGAAAGGAGGAGCAAATGGAGCTTTATCGAATAGAGGGAAAAGGAGACGGCCACATCTACGGGACGTGGCTCGCCGAGTCGGAAGAAGAGGCCCTGCGCCTCATGGCGGAGGACGCAGGACTCGCTCCAGAGATAATCGACCGGGAGGCCTGGATCGTGGAAGAGGTTGAGGAGCTGGACCCAGGGCTTATGGAAATGATATAGGATGAAGTGGTGAGCGCTGGGGAATAAGAAGCAAAACAATAGAAGGGGACATCATAGGGGACATCATGAGGAGGGAACATCATGAAGGCAGAAATATATTTCACGGCAGCAGATGAAAAATTAGGTTTTCCGGCCACTAAAAGAGCCCTTAAAGCAGAAACCACGGAAAATCTACTCCGTGAGTATCGTGAAGGTATAAAACATGGATTTGATCCTATTTTTGGAAAAAACTGTCGAAAATTCACCAATCTAATTGTGGATGAATTATATGCCCGGGAAATTACAGACTTAAAGGATATTTTCGGGGTAAACTCCATTAAGAAATGGGGTAAAACATGGAATTAATATATAAAGTTATTGGTATTGATAAATATTGGACTATTGCTAGGTAGAACGACAACAAAGCAACAGGTAAGATGTACAAGGTAGGGTAGCAAACGATAGCAAATGCACCAAAATTCAAAACAAAAAGAGATGCGGAAGAGTTTTTGGTTTCTTTGATTAAAGAAATTGAATCATTGATAACCAGCCCGAGAAGGAGTTGAGCCATGAAAGATCTAGTTGATATTTTTAAAGACATCGAGCGGGACATGACGGCGGCGATAAGACTGGGGCCACACTGGGAACCGGACTGGGATAAGGGGGGCCCGGGGTACCACCAAGCGGGGGAAATGGTGGATCAAGTAAATTTATGTGATGGTGATGAGATAGAATGGGGGGTGTAATTATGTTTTTCAGGAGCGCAAAACATGCCCGACATTATGCAAAACTTGAATATTTGCGTACGGGCTTAAGACACATAGTCGTTCCCACAAAAAAATACCTTTGTTATCCGAACCAATATTTCGGGCAAGATTTTATACCGGGTTTTACTGTTGTTCTTTGGGCGAAGGGGGTGGCCTAATTTTAAACGAAAACGAAAGAGGATGTGGTTATGAAACCGTAAACAGCGCAGTATTCGCAAGGACAAAGGCCAACCCCAGAGTCACAATGACACCACGCAGGGTTCCACTTTTCCCCGCCATTCGCTTTTATCGCTAGATCGACGGCCTTCAAAAGTCTTTCTATGTTTTGTCTGTTAGGTCGTGATTTCATTGTTGTATTACTCCTTTTGTTTTGCCTTACAAGGTCTTACGCCCCCCATTCGTCGGTTACTTCTATCTTAAAGCCATGCTTATTGATCCAAGCGTACATGGCCCGCAGAAATTTTCTGCCGTTTTCACCGTCATAACTCCAGTGGGTTTGTGCGAACAGGTAATACCGTTCAGGGAGGGGTGTGCGCCAAATTACCGGCACGCAGGCTACGCCCAAACCACGAGCATTTACTTTTTCGTCTAGTTGATCCAACAGCCGCTCCATTTTTTCCACTGTTTTATGATGGGCTTTAAAGACAATCCCGGCAGATGTGGTCATGGTTGTCTCCTCTCCTGTTTATCTCTTCTCCTGTTTCTTTGCTTCTTTTTCTCCAGTTTCATCCAGCGCTTAGTCGGCCAACCCGACCAGCTATACCAGGCATGGCATCCGCAATCGGTAAGGTAGACGCCACACTTTTTACAGCGCAGTTCGGTCCATGAGCAATAAGGGGTGTCGCACGATCCGCTGTCGTAGTAAGTGGGGCTCCATTCATGCTTGCAGGTGCTGACTTTCTTCCAAAACTTATCGGCTTTCATCCTATTATCCCCCTTCTATTATCCCCCTTCTATTATCTCCTCGTATAGCTCATAAAGACATTGCCGCATAAGCTCCGTGCCGCAATGCGGGGGGCATTCGTCAGGCGTGAATGGGCACCAAAAGCACGGGTTGGTTAGTTCCTGCCTGGAGATGCCAGCGCAGATCAAGCGCTCCATGTGGTCACGGATGTCGGTGTTCATTTGCTCATTTTCACCTCATCTATTTCTCGTTTTATTCGTTAAACTCAACATTTGGAACACAAAACCAATACTGGGTTTTCTCATTTATTCGCGCTGTTGGTTTTTCAGGGTTTACAATCCAGGTTGTGAAAGCACCCATGAATGGACAAGCAGCCCCGGAAAAACCGTATTCCGTCATTATTTCACCGTTGTCCATATTTGTAAAAGCATTAAACACATGAAGATCTTTTCTGTGCGCTCGATAGACTGCTTCCCATGCTTCTTTGGTTGTAAAAATAGAATAATAAT
>JAFDLS010000254.1 GCA_019306365.1 Deltaproteobacteria bacterium | reverse complement strand
TTTTTTCGCAGGGATACCCTTCACAGTAACCACAGTTCTTCACATTGTTTTCAAGCCCGCAGAGCCTCGCTTCACAAACTTCACAAAACTTGATCAGCCTGCCCCCGGCGGTAAGACATCCGTCGCAGTTGATGTCTTCCGCTTTTATAGTTGGGTCGGTGGAGGACCACGCCTCAGCGGACTTCCTCCTCTTCTCGTCATCGTTTTCCTGAGTCGCGATATAGGCGGGACATTCCGTACAGTTAAGCCCGCAAAAGGCAATCATTGTTTCCATGACTTTACTCCTTATTATCAAGGGGTTTGAAGTATGGCAGGCGATACAGTTTGACTGTGAACCGATTGAATCACGATTTATAACTTCAGCCGAAACCTTGCGGTGCTTGCGCTGAATATACCCAATTTCAGTGATCCTCGAAGGAATCTGGCCTTTAAGGCACCTTATGATCTTAACGGCCCGCTTGGCCGATGAATGCTCGGCGGCGTTCGCCATAAGGTAATCGCAAATTATTTTTTTTGACTCCTGATCGAGTTCGACCTCCTGTTGAGGATTCTATCCCATGAACCGGAAGGCAGCAGCGCGGGTTGATACGCGAAATGACAGGACCCGCACTCATCTTGAAAGGTGGGGTTATCCACCGGCTTCAAAGCGCCGCGCGCGTAATCTTCAGAGTGAATTCGATCCCTGTTGCGATGCCTTTGCCTTCTCTCTTCCTTATCATGGTCCGCGCTGGCGAAATGTAAAACCCCTCCTGTCACCAGAAAAAGAACGGTGAGGAAAAGACTCCACTTTAATAGACTTTTCATTCTTTGCCCAATCCTCCTTTTTCAGGGTAAGGGCGGCCTATCAAAGAAGGCCGCCCTGTTTAAGGGTTCAAACTGGCCAGCTTTACATGGGTCAGCCAGGCTCAATATCAAATCAAAAACTTCTTCGGAAGCGCTTCAACGGTTTCTTCGGCTTCCTTTACGATCCTGTCCACGAGGTCAGCCACGACCGGCATGTCATCCACCCGCTGCGCGCATTCGCCGCCGGCCATGAGCGCCCGGCTTTCGTCGCCCTCATAGACAGCGTTTATGCCGTCTTCCTCACTCTCATACAGCTCCTTGGGGATGCTGTCCAGATCGTCCGGTCTGCCCAAAAAGACGCCGGGTGACATTTTAAGCGTGTTTTCCTGGTGCCTTAAACTGGCTTCGGTCTTCAGCCACCTGGCCGGTCCGACGAATCCTCGGGCGACCAGGGTCCCGCGATCCTGAGTTTTAACGACCTGTTCCTTCCAGATCGCAGCAAAGTCACTTTCCTTGGTGGCCAAAAACCGTGTTCCCATCTGCGCCCCAACCGCGCCCAGAGCAAGAGCGGCAGCCAGCGACTTTCCGTCGCAGAACCCGCCGGCTCCGACAACGAGAATACCCGAACCGGCCAGAGCTTCAACCACGGCGGGCAGCAGCACCAGGGAATGCACAGGTTCCCAGGCGGTGTGGAAACCGCCCTCGTGCCCCGAGGCCACAACCACGTCCACCCCGGCCTTCTGACATCTCTTGGCCGCCCTGACCGAAGGCATGACGTGGATCCATTTGAGTCCGGCGCCTTTGATTTTATCGCCCCAGGGCATGGGGTCGCCGGCTGAGGTAATCACCACCTGAAACCCTTCCTTCATCTCGGGGTCCTCTGCCCTAATTTTAATGGCCGCGTCGATTACTTCGGTGGCGGGCTTTATCCGTTCCGCGGACACCAGCACGTTGATCCCGAAAACTCCCTTCTTTTCCCTGGTGCCGTTAAGGGTCTGGTAAAGTATTTTTTTCAGGACGGTAAACTTATCGTCTTCCAGAGTCGCGCCGCCGGTTTCAACAAAATGCTTGTATATCCCGGGCCGCCTTTCCCTGCTGTCAATGCCGCTCATAGCGATAATGCCGAGTATCCCGGCGTTCGCCGTGGCGATGGATAACTTGTTATTGCCAAAGGGGCCCATTCCAGCCTGGATGATAGGGTATTTAATTCCCAGAAAGTCGCACAGTTCCGTTTTAAGCATTAAAAAAAATACCTCCTAAGTATTTATGTCCGGTGTTTACATGCCAGTAACAAGGAAAACCAATCCTGTTTTTTTGGATTATCTTTCGTTTCAAGGGTCACTATAGGCAAGTTGCTTATGAGTGTCAATTATGATCTTTTTATGATTCGCGGGAGTTTTTATCGCTGGGGGCCGTTGTAAGAAGCCCTGTTAAGCGGAGGCCTGTCTTTTTTAAGGAATGGTAAAAAAGCAAAGGCAGGCCGTTTGGCCCGCCTTTACCGAATGCCGGAGTTTAAGCGAAAATCCCCTTGTTTATGGATGGCCGTCCTTGAACCAGGTGCGATGAGACAGGGAGTATCCCTCTCTGCCCTGGAGCATCATATTGTGATTGTATCCCTGTACCACCTTGCGGTATGCCGTGATCGCCGTATCCCACCAGATCCAGACATCCTCGTAATCTTCGTAAAGCACCTTTTCGAGTTCAAAGTAGATCTTCTGCCTTTTACGCACGTCTGTTTCCGCCCGCCCGGCCTCAATGAGAGCGATGGCTCTCTCGTTGGTGCTTTTACCATAGTTCCAGCCGCCCTTGGGATGGTAATAGGCGGAGGCCATCAAATCCGGATCCCAGATCCAGTTCCAGTAGAGCCCGGTCACATCGAACCCTACCTGGGCCAGCATGGCCTTGACCGCCTCGGCGATGTTTATGGAAATGGGTTCGTTTCCGAAATTCCCTCTCAGTTTCAGGCCGTTCGGGTAGCCAGCTTCGGCCAGGAGTCTTTTCGAAAGCTCGGGGTCGTAAGGCACCGGCTTCAAGTCGGGGTTATGAGTCCAGTGGTCCTCTGGATACATGCAGCTCGCGATTCTGGCCATGCCAAACTGGGTTCCATGAATCAGGGCCTTGCGGTCTATGGCGTGGGAAATAGCCTTGCGCACCCGGATGTCCTTGATAGGTTCGCTCTGATGGTTGAAGGTCAGGCCGAACACGGCGTTGTGGGGATAAACATAGACATTGAAATTTGGATCGTCTTTGATATTTTCATACTGGGCCTTGCTGACACTCATGCTTTCGATCTTGCCGGCCCGCAGGTTGGCCAGCTGAACCGAGGGATCGGGGATGACATAGGTTATCCGGCCGTCATAGTAAGGCATATCCGGCTTGCCGATGCTCTTGCCAAACCACCAGTTGGGATTTCTTTTTACTTTTAAAAAGTTACCCGGGTTGGCTTCTTCCAGGGTATAGGCCCCGGTGCCAACCGGAAAGACGTCCACACTTTTAACTCCCTTGGCCTCTTCGGCCAGTTTGTCCGCCAGGGCCTGGGCCTTTTCATATTTCAGCCTTTGCTTTTCGCCCTTGCCCGCTTTTTTCTTTAACTTCTTGGCTTTCTTGACCGCCGCCTTGGCTTCCCTTAAAAGCACGTCCCCTTTCAGGGCTTTGGCTGAGATCGGGTACCCTGGCACATTGGCGATAATTCCCAAAAATCCGCCCCAGGGCTCCTTGAAGTTCCACCTGACCGTGTATTCGTCAACCACGTCGACTGATTTGACCGTCGAGAGCCAGGCTCTGGACCAGGCCCCGTTTTTCTTGTCCTTGATCCATTCCATCTGGTACTTGAGGGCTGCGGCGTTGTGATACGATCCATCCGTAAACTGGATGCCTTTTCTAAGTTTCATAACGCAGGTGACGGGGTCGGTGTATTCCCAGGACTTAACAATCCAGGGAACGGTAGGCCGATAATTGCCGTCACTGTATATTAGTCTTTCGTAAAAGGCCTGCATTGCCACCCAATCCTGAACAGGCCAGTGGTTGGGGTTCATAAGCCCGATGTAGTTTGCCGAGGCGGTGCGGTAATAGCCGCCTCGCACCGGTTCCGTGGGCCAGTAATCCTTGCCCCAGGTCCACCAGGGCGGTTTGGGGAACTGCTTGGTGAAAACCCATGATTCCGGCTGGTCTTTTGCCTGGCTCGAACCGGGCAGAGCGAGGAAAACGGTTAGGAGCAAAAAGGCAACCATCAAGGGTAAACAAAGCAGTGTCAGCTGCTTTTTCCGAAAACTCATCTTTCCCTCCTTTTCGTTTCATGCGGTTTCAACGGCATTCGCCGTTAATAAAATTCCAGCTAGATTAAACCTGGCCGCCACCTCCCTTCTTAAAGTGATCCGGTTTTGAGGTTAACATTCATTCAAATCTTTTGGTCAAAGGATATTGTTTATGGAAATCGTTCTAATCTTCTTAAAAAATCTAAACAATAGCAAGATAAAAATCTTGCATGAGCCCTCTGCAAAACAAGTAATTCTGTTGAAAACGAGGAAGGTGAAAATCTAACCCGCAGGGATATTACCAATATTTCGAGGACTTAATTTTGAGACTGACATATGCCGCTGCAGCGTTAGCGAAGCGGCGCTCATGAGATCGGCTAAAGGACGAGGCTTTGCAGAAGTCTCAGATAGTATTTTAGGGGCAATCCGGCTGACTATTCGATCTCCAATATCACATGGACGCTCGCCTCAATCCGGAGTTCCCCAATTTCAACCGGGGTTTTCGCCAACGCCGCTGTTTCAGCCCTGGCCAGATAATGACGCACAGCCGGGACATCTCTGGGGCCATAGGTAATCTTAAACACCCTTTTAATGCTCACGCCCGCTGCCGACGCCAGGCCTTCCGCGTCTTTCAACGCCTGTTTTAAAGCTTCAATCGCGGCCTGCCTTTTATACTTCGCTTCCTCATCGTTTCTGAAAGTAAGGCCCCCTAAACGGTTCGCCCCCGCCTCGAAAGCCTCGTCAATGAAGGCGCCCAGCTTGTCCAGTTCTTTCGTTTCCAAAGTGACCGTATTTCTGGCGACATAACCCCTGGGGCGAAGCCGGTTCTCTCTTCCGTAAACCGGTGACACGCTGAACCCCGACGTCTTGAGCTTTGATTCTTTCCCGGCCATGTCTTTAAGCCTGCTCAGCAGCCTGCCGGTTCTGACCGCGTTCTGCCTCACCGCTTCTTGAGCCCGCAGGTCGTTTGTCTCCACCGAAAAAAAGATACTCGCGACATTGGGCGCAACCATAACCCTGGCCCTGCCTTCAACCGTTATGGTTGCCAGTTTTGATAAATCTTCCGCAAAGGCTGTTGAAGCGATAATGATAAAGAGAAAAACACCGCACAGAGTAAAGAGTGGTCTCCTGAACATAGTCAGCCTCCTTGGTTAATGGGGGTTTTTTATTGAGCGGAGGAGCTCCCGGATACGTTTAATATCGAGCCCGTTCACACTTACAGAATACACTAAAAACACGGAAAATAAAATCAAGGCGTGCTGGCGGCCTTACCTAACAGCGGAAAAAAGGCAGGGTCTGACGGCCCTGCCTCGCGTTTTACCCTTCTCGTTCTAAACTCACAGGGATTCCATCAAAATTACACTTTGGCTGCCGTCAACGAAGAGATCGGCGCTCTTTGTCATAAGAACCAGCCATCCCTCATCAGACATTGTTTCAGTGGTTAACTTATCCATTTCCGCCAGGCTCTCAAATTGACCGAAGAAATAGATAGTATTGACATTGCCAAACCTCTCAACAAAAGCTTCCGTGGCTCCTTGTGGTTGTATCTTTTTAGCAAAATCTATCATCTCCTGGGCCCACTGCCTGGCCTCCATAATTTTTCCGTTTTTAGGCCGAATTGAAAAAATGCGTTTGATCGTTGGTTTTCACCCCTCCCGAGTTTTTATTAGCTCTAACCGAATAAACCCTGTCAGCTGTCCGGCCTCAGCCTCACCGTCCAGCCCGGCGGTACGCTTCTTCACCGGTTCTTGGATCAATTAACCGCCATGGAATCCGGTCCGCCCGGGGCATCGAAAGTGACTGTTTCTCCTTCAGTCAGAAACACGATTGTATCTGGGCCGTACCAGTAGAACTTGGACGAATGGACACCCTCCACAGCGCGCGCCGCTCGACACCAGGCCAGGGCCGCGTTCCCAAGATCCACGCGGTCCGCGCCATCGCGTCGTTCCCAAACTACTAATTGAATCGGCATGATTTCTTCCCCCTTGTTATATTGTAATTATTCAGGTAGGCTCACTCCTATAATCCCTAATGCCTCTACAAACGTAAAACAAACATCTATTGAGGCTTCAAAACCCCTCTATGTCGCGAAACACTCCTGCATGGGCTCCAGCCAGACTCAGGGCCCGTCTCCCGTGAGCTATCCTTCGCATTTTATCTTGAATTTCGGCGGATTGTATCGTATAGGTAATTCTATAGTTGATCGATCGTATTCAGCAAAGCGAGATTTTGTGTGTAATAAGTAGTTATGGTTTAAAGCAATGAAATATATTTTATTACCGCTGACAATGTTCTTGTGGTATTTGACCACTTACTATGGACTGTATATTGCAGTTATCGGGATGGCAGTTATCTTCTCGCTGAGTTGGTTATGGTTAATAATAGGATATCCATTCTTGATAGGAGTAGTTTTTGGGGTTTCAAATGGTATCCCTTCTCTGTTACGTTATGTAAGTCTTAAATTTTATGGCATAAATTGGGTTACTTGTATTTTGCATTCAATAGCGGGAATAATTGGTGTCGTACAAATAATACGATTTTATAGCGCAACTCCGCCTGAATTAGTAATCGGGAATGAATCCTTTTTCATTCTATCAGGGATGTGGCAGGTTGCTCCAATTAAGACAGTATTTCTTGCCTTCCCATTTATAGCCCTTATAATTTCCTTACTTTGGTCAACTATTATTGCACCCGTTTACATTAAGCTGGCTGGCGATCAGGTATAGGGAATGATAACCAAAGACCATAAAATGAATCTGGGGAATGAATCTGGGGACACTGAATCTGGGGACACCATACTTATTTATAAGACTATTCATTTTGAATTGAAGATTTTCTCTTTCAGCCGGCCTTATTTGGAAATAGATCCTGACCATGTGACGGACTACTTGCCACATTGCTTTGTCAGGTCAGGTTTAGGTTAAATTCATATCGGCATTTTGAAATTTTTTAAAGGAATTACAGGAATCCGTTTTCCTCATTCCATTTCCTGGCCTCGTCGATCATGGCGTAGAAATTTTCGATCTTACAGTAGTTGGTAACCGAGTTTCCCGACCCGATTGCGAAGCCGCCGTTTTTCCCGCAAACGTCGAGAATCTGTCTTACGCGGGCCCGGACCTGGTCCGGCGTTCCCATGGACAATAGTCCCACATCCACTCCCCCCAGAATAGCGATTCGGTGGCCATAGCGTTCGTAAATTTTCTCCACGGGCTCGATGACATCCTCGAAACTGTGAAGTCCGTCGATCTTGACGGTTTCGATCAGGTCCTCCATCAGTCTGTCAATGTTACCGCATGAATGGAGCAAAAAAAGTTTCCCGTGTTTATGGCAGGCTTCGGCGATACGTTTCTGGCGGGGTATGATCCACTCACGGAAGAAATCAGGGGAAAGCATGGTGCTGGTTTTATAGCCCATGTCGTCGGCGTAGAAAATGGCGCCGCAGGCCGGATGGGCCGCGGCCTGGCTTACGGCCTCTTCGGCCAGGATGGTGAGCTGTTCCAGGATGTCCCCCAACAGTTCGGGCTCCTCTATGCTCTTGAAGGCCATGGGTTCAAACCCCATCAAAGACCGCAGGTCCTCAAATATTCCCATGTGCATGAGATGAATTTTCATGCCGGGCGGCATTAACTGAGCTATGTAATCAAACGAAGAAACGCTTACTTCGTTTTTATCCGGCCATTGGAAAGCCTCAAAGGCCGCCCGATCGGGAATAAGCCCGGCGTGTTCATTCTGCCAGGGGCGGGAGCCTTCTTCTCCATCAGCGCTGCTGTATACGGCGCTGGTATTTTGCAGGGGTACTGAAGCGAAGCCGATAGTGGTGTCATAGCCCACAGCCTTATTGAACGCGACATTCAGATCAAGGAATTGAAATCCCTTTTGCACCGCTTCTTCGGGGGAGATTTTGCCGGATATGAACATTTCCCTCAACTCGGTCATTTGATCAATTGGATGATCCAGCCCCGTAACCTCGCCCATTATAGACCCGTCGGCCATCATTTCGATGATGGGCACAGGCCCGTCGGTTGTCTCGCGCATAATGACTTTGCGAAGATGTTCAAAGTCGGCGTCTCGTTTAAAACCCGTTTCAATTGGCATGGTCTTCCTCTTTTTCCTGTTTTCAATGTAGATCGAAAACCTTTGGTTTATATATTTCCTACTCGTTCCCAAGCTCCAGCTTGGGAACCAGAGAAAAGGGTGGTTTGACCGTTACATATCATCAACTAATTCGGAGAAAATTCATATATTTTAATTATTGGGCGGCGACGCCCCCTTCGGTTCTCACTTCAAGCAAACAAGGCTTGTTTGAGGACAGGGCTTCTTGAATCGCCGGTCTAATTTGATCGGGCTCAGTTACGCATTTGCCCATTACTCCCATGCCGCGAGCGATGTCCACAAAGTTCAGGGGCGGGCCGGTCAGGTCCATATGAGGAAAGGGCTCGTCCCGGGGGGTGATCTTTTGCCGCCTCCGGTACCGGTTCATATTGTATTTCAAGACCCTGTAGCCTTGATTGTTGTTGATGATATAGGTCACGGGGATGTCGTAGTGAGCGGCCGTCCAGAGGGCCTGTATCGTATACATGGCCGCTCCGTCTCCGATTACGGCCACCACTGTTTGATCAGGTCTGGCCAGTTTAATCCCAATAGCGCCTGGCAGTCCCTGCCCGATTCCTCCGCCATGGTTGGCAAAATAGCTTCCGGGTTTTTCCGGTGATATTATTCGGTCGAGATCGATTGAAGCCGAGATGGCCTCATTGAAAACCACCGCGTCGTCTGGCAGACAATTATTTAATTCAGACATCAGGCGGGTCGTGGAGATCGGTGAGGCGTCCCATGCCTTCCTGATTCGCCTTTCCTGCTTCGAACGTTCTTCCTGTTTTTGGACCGCCATGGCCTCACGGCGATCTCGAACGATTTTTT
>JAFDLS010000253.1 GCA_019306365.1 Deltaproteobacteria bacterium | reverse complement strand
AATTTGTCGGGGTGCTGTTCCCAGAAATGGTACCTCAAATACTGGTGTTCCATGGAATCCACACCATCCATGTAAACGCATAATAAATCAGGTTGCCTGGTTTCAATCAGGTATCTGGTTGCGCCTGCGAAGGTGGCGTCTTCCGGATAGCTGTACTTGAACATCGAGGCCATGTAGGCGATGTCGAGATAGTCATAGGTGTCAATGGCGTAGAACTCGTCGAGGAATGAAGGATCGGTGATGTTGATAAAGCGGCGCACTTCCTCTTCGCTGAGATCATCAGGACTGCGGGAAAATCCGATCAGTTCGTCCAAAAGTTCTTGTGGATAGATGTCGTAGGGGGTGTCGCCTTCCTTGCGTTTGAAATTTTCGGTAATATATTCTTTATTATAAAGGCAGTGATCGGTGACGACGAAGCCGTTGACCCGTGATGCGGGCCAGCTCACCCACCAGTTGACGGTGCCCACCGTGGAGCCTCCGTCGGTGAGCATATCCCAGATAGGAGTCGCATCCAGGAACTGGTTGGTCATGGGAGCCACAATGATAAGCTCATGCTTCATCCAATCGATTTCGGCGGTGATTTTGGGGGTGATATGACAGGGGAGCGTAAATCCCGACCAGGGAAATTTCCAGACCAGGAAGCTGGTTACGCCGTGTTTGTCCGGGAGTTTCCCTGTAGAAATACTGGTCCAAATGGCGGCTGAAAAGGTCGGACATATAGTCGCCAAATGCCCGTACGATCCGTTCTCCATGAGGGTTTTCAGATTCGGAAGTCTATCCTGTTCTAACAGTGGATCAATGACCCTCCACCACATGCCGTCAATGCCGATCAGAGCCACCTTGACGTCGGTGGGCTGGTGGTTAATTTGCAGATCGCCGGTCATTTCTGCTACGACAGGTGACGGGCCCAACAAATAGTACCCTCCACCCAGAACCAGAAGAAGTGCGACGAGCGCGCCTCCGGTCACATAGAATGCCTTTACGGGTAGTTTAAAAAAGGCCTTCTGGAAAATACGAAAACCCAGAATAAAGATAATAGCCCAGATGATGGTGAAGACAACGTCAATGGTCTTGGAATTATTTAGAGGCAGTAGAGGATTGATGATAAAATGCTGGCGAACCCATTGCCAAGAGTAATTGAAAAGAACCGCGGTGAAGAAGACAGCGAAATAGAGGCGGCTTAGAGACGGTCTTTTCCCGTAGGCGGTGATGAAAATCAGCAGAGCCAGAAACATGCCTACGATAGGGCCCAGGGGAACGCGAAAGATAAGATAAGCGACTAAAAAAACGGTGAGGCTGATGCCAAAGGAAATCAACAACCCCAGGCCTTTGGGACTTTGAGAGTTACGCAGAAGCATACCACCAATGGCACCGGCGACCAAACCAAAGATGATCCCCAGAAGAAGATACATGGGGATGAAATTCAGCACGAAGGGATAGGCGTAATGAAACTGGTGGGTGGATTCATTGATTCCGATCATTTTCAGACTGAAAATGAGTCCCACAGCCAGACTAAAGAGCAAACCGGCCAACAGCCCGGCACCGACGTGCTTGGCGAAAGTATATTCAGAAGGCTTCATGATTTTCCTACACAATTGATATAATTTAAAAATATAATCTCCAACATAAGGAAATCAAAGGATTTTTTTTGGCTTTGTGGGTGTTTTCTCGCTCGATGGCCTAATCTGGAAATATTTAAGCACCTAATAGATCGCATTAAGGTGGCGCCAAACGGTAGCGGCGGAGAAGGTTTTTATCTTTGATGATGTCCTCGGAGGGGCCCGCCGTGATTTGCCGGCCGTCCGAAAGCAATACACAACGCGCGCACAGCGAACCGCAGAGTTCCAGGTCGTGCGTCGCTACAATGCGCGTCACGGGCAGGGTTTTCAGATAGTTCACCAACTCCCAGCGCGTCGCAGGATCCAGATTGCTGGTGGGTTCATCGAGCAGGATGATCTCAGCTTGCATAACCAGCGCGGTCGCCAGGGCGGCTCTCCTCTTCTCGCCGAAGCTCAAGTGATGGGGCGGTTTCTTTTTCTTGTCCACCAGATTCATCTGAGTCAGCGCCTGCGCCACGCGCCGTTCGATTTCATCGGTGGGCAAATCCAGGTTCAATGGCCCGAAAGCGACGTCTTCTTCCAGAGTCGGCATGAAAAGCTGATCGTCCGGATCCTGGAAGACCAGGGCGATTTTTTTGCGCAGGTGGCGAGCGGTATTGGGAGTTAAACGCCGGCCGAAAAAGTATATCTCCCCCTGCGCCCGCAGCAGACCGGCCAGGCAAAGCAGTAGGGTGCTCTTACCCGCACCGTTGGGTCCGATGATGGCCAGGGATTCACCGGGATTGGCTTTTAGGTTGATTCCCTGCAGCGCAGCGGTTCCATCAGAATAGGTGAAATTCAGATCAACGACCTTGAGGGCCGGTTGAATTAGAGATTGCGAATCGTCCATAACAGCAGTATAAGCAGGACACCTACCAGCAGTACAAGTTTATCGCGGTTCCTCAAAGGTTGAGATCGAACGAGGCGCGCCTCGCCGTCCCAACCGCGCGATAACATAGCCATCTGAACGCGTTCGGCACGCTGGTAGGATCTCAGGAAGAGTGTGGAAACCATCCGTCCCAGAATGGGCACTTGAGCTGTCCAGCGGCCGCCGAAATACCTCAGGTTGCGAGCCCGCTGCATTCTCTCGCCTTCATCCCAGAGGAGGTATAAATAGCGATAGAAAAAAGAGAGTAAAAGAACGAACAAGGGGGGCACGCGAAAGGAACGGAGGCTGGCTAAAAGTCGGTCGAAAGGGGTTGTGTTTACTAAAAGAATCATCAAGCTGACGGCCAACCAGGCGCGCAAAAGAAGAATCACGGATTTATGAATTCCGCCCGTGGTCAATTCGAACGGTCCCCATTGCCAGAGCACGTCCCCATAAGATATGGTCAAGGCATAGGAAACTGCCGCAAACCCGGTAAAAGGGATGATGATGGCGGAGCGCATCAGAAGATAACCGGCGGGAATCTTAGCTGTATAACAGAAAAGGCATATCAAGGTCACCAGTGTCAGAAAGAAATAAACTCCTGGTGCAGGCACCACGGAGATTAAGATTACCAGTCCACCGAATAGAGGCAGCTTGGTGCGGGCATCGAGGCGGTGCAGGGAGCTGTCGCGCCTGGCGTATTTATCCAGATAAGAATGGTGCAAAGTTTTACTTTTTGCGCAGGATATAGAAGCCAAAGGGAACGAAGAAGCAGATCAACGTCCCGATGACACCGGCGATCGAAGTGGAAGCGGGATTTCCCTTCAGGCCCGGAACAGCGT
>JAFDLS010000252.1 GCA_019306365.1 Deltaproteobacteria bacterium | reverse complement strand
CCTGATGTTTTTTAAACAATCGTTGTCCCAAACAGGATAAACTTATACAGAATTACCGTTCTTCTCACCGAATATTTTATCTAACATGAGTCAATAGTAGACTTGATCTCATTTCTTTTATCTTATAGCAACGAATCCATTTTCATAGATCTAAATCCGCTCCGTTTTCATTGAGCCACAGTGCATGCTCTTCATGGTCCGGCATCACGCGGGCTACCAGACGCCAAAACTTGTCAGAATGAGTACGCTCAATAAGGTGAACCATTTCATGAACCAGAATATAATCAAAGACCCAGATAGGAGCCATAATTGTACGCCAGTTTAAATTGATAATACCGTTTCGTCCACACGATGCCCAGCGGTGACCAAGGTCCAAAATCCTTATGTTTTTTACTGTCACACCGATCCTTTTATCATATCGTGGCATGCGGACTTTAACCTGCTTTTTAATCTGTTTTTTGTACCAGGACATAAAGCTCTCGCGCGCAGTAGCCCTTTCGCTTTCTGCGAGCTCAAAATAGCCGCGCCATAACCGAAGCGGCGCTGCTTGTGGTGACTTTTGCGATCTAAGGGCATCATCTATAAATTTGAGCCGGTAACTCTTACCAAGATATAAGAATCCCTGGCCATTAACGAATTCTCTCTTTGGCCCTTCTCTATTTAAAGCCTTCTTTTGAGCCAGTTTTTGATAAATCCATATTTTCTTTTCAGAAATAAACTTCTCGATGTCCTTCAGTTCTGCTTGATGAGGAACCTTCACGATAACAGCCCCATCTCTCTCTATAGAAATTCCCATGGATTTTCGATTAGATCTCTTCAATCTATATTCAAGACAGTCCATTTTTTCCATTATTATCACGATCTGATCAGCCTTAAATGCAGGGCCTTTGCCAGTTCCATAAAACGATCCGCAAGTTTTCCCTGTTTGTCGAAAGGAACAAGATTGCGATCATCTACTTCGTTGATAATCCACGTTCTTAATATGCTCTGTGCATGTCTGTTTCGCCAAAAATCAACAATACCGATTTCCTGCCGGATATGATCCACAATATCGATGACTGCTTCACAGAAATCTTTCATTTTCCGTTCTTCCGGTTTTTCCCCGAATTCATCAATCAGGATTCCCAAAAACGGTGCCTGTGTCTTTGGATCCAGACCTGTCCGATCTTCTTCCCGGCCCTTTTTTGTCTCATGGATGAATTTCTCAAGTTCTGCTGCCAGGGCTTCCCAGTTATCACGAAAGGCATCGAGGATATCCTTCAATCTTTCACTGAGCTTTTTATAAAAAGCGGGATCTTCGTTGTAATGTTTTTCAATATGAAACCGGGCGGCATGTTCCATTTCCAGGGCCTGTGTCTTCTTTGACTTGATCGTACCCACTTCCTTTTCAAAATTTTTATCCAGAATAGATATGGGTGGAACCTTTGGATCAACGCCTTGTGCAATAATGTGCTCATCGATCAACTGCTTTACCTTATTGCCCACCCCTGCGATGTTAAGTTGTGAGTCTCGATATCGGTTAGCTGCGGTTTTATTAATAAATCCAAGAAGCTTCATGTCATAGATATATGGCAAGGCCTCGGGGCGCGGCAATATGATGTCCATGCTCTCTGCAAATTCCGCAAACTTGTTGATAAATTCTGCTCTCAGTTCAATGTCTCTTAATGCATCAACACAAGCGTCGATATCCGAAATGTCAGCAATCCCCCTTTGGCTAAACAGCCCTATAACCCTTCTGTGCCGGTCGTCCAATTTGGGTAGCTCGTCCTTGATATTAATCAACGCACCTTTGATATCATCCTGCGAATACATGGCCAGCGCCTCTGTCAGGCGATCACCAACGCCAAAATAGTCAACAACCAGCCCGCGGGTCTTTCCCGTGTACCGCCTGTTGACCCTGGCAATGGCCTGCAGGAGTTCGTGCCCCTGCATAAAACGGTCAAGATACATGACCTGTTCCACCGGCGCATCAAATCCAACTAACAGCATGCTTTTTACGATAACGACGGCAAGTTTATCCTTGTCCAGGGGCTTTTTAAATCTTCCATCCTTTCCCACAAGGATTTCCTGTTTCGCCTTGTCCGTATGTTCCTTATATGAAGGAGGGTCATTATGATCCCCTGAAATAATGGCTGCAAACTCAAGCTCCTTTACAATATCTCTATTTTTTGAGGCAATGATCAGAAACCGCGTTTCTTCATCCAGATTTTCCTGCTCATCTTCAGGCAAATTAAAGAGATTCGAGTCAAGCAGTTCAAGTCGTCTCAAAAGTTTGGTCTTTGCTTTCGTAAAGGCTTCATAATACCGGATGGCGGCCCGACGGCTCACCGTCACAACCTGGGCCTTAAATCCATTGGGCAAGATATTTGCGGCATAGTGAAGCAGCATGTCCTCTGCTTTTACGGCAATGAGATCCTTTGCCTCTAAAATATTTACCACAGTTCCGTACTTGCGCCGTATTGTCTCCCTTTCTTCTTCTGTTCGCGATCTGAACATATCATCAAAGAACTGATCCAGGCTCCTTCCGCCCTCGACTCTGGCTTCCGCCTTGCGGCCCTCGTATAGAATTTTGAGGGTGGAGCCATCTTTTTGTGACTGCTCAATGGTATACTGGTCAATATAATCGCCAAAAATTTCATGGGTCTTTTTTCTGATTCGTCCGGCGATAATGGGTGTTCCGGTAAATCCGATCATGGCGCAATTTGGCAGGGCCCGCATGATGTTTGCGTGCAACATACTGGTATGGGAGCGGTGGGCTTCATCTACCAGAATCAATATCTTGTCAGAAGGATTCCAGATGGGGAACAGGATCGGTTTTGCGGGGAGTTTGTATTCACCCTGCTTCTTGCCTGAAGGAGCAGCCGCTTTCAACATTCGGGTTTCAGGAATTTGATAATCATCCTGTGCACGAGGCGCCTGATCCTGATATTTCTGAACCATGGCAAAGACGATATTGGAGCTGTCTTCCTTCATGTGCCTGGCAAGATCGTTCTTATTGTTAGCACGATAAACGGTTTCACCCGTCAAACCTGCGGTGCCTTTCAACTGCCCTTCAAGGTTTATCCTGTCGGTAACAACCACGACCTTGAAGCTCTTTAAGTCCGGGAGATTCCGCATCTTGCGGACCATGAAAACCATGGTAAGGCTTTTGCCTGACCCTTGTGTATGCCATATAATGCCGCCGCGCTGATCAGCATCACCATGCTCTTTTTTTGTCTTGCCCGTCCTGAGGCGGTAAATGGCTTTGTGCACAGCTCGAAATTGTGGATACCTGCACACGAGTTTAATCTGCCGTCCTTCCACCTGATCAAATAGAATGAAGTTT
>JAFDLS010000251.1 GCA_019306365.1 Deltaproteobacteria bacterium | reverse complement strand
GGCATCCCAATCCCGCATCAAGGGATATCTTTTGAACCCGTTCCCCGAATATTTCTTTCAGATATGTATTGAAATCACGATATCTTTTCAAAGGGAAAGGCTCCAGCATGGGTTAGGAAACAGGGAATATCGATGCTGGCCATATCCTTGCCCCTTCATAAGTCAATTCCACGGCTTTGAAGTCGGAAAGTCATACCTGAACAGCACCCTCAATAATCCCTTTCACATCCGCTGGGTTCATGGATACTGCCCATGTCCACTTTCCAAAACCGCCATGTTCATTGACGGCCTTCACCCATTCATCCAAGAACCTGCGTTTTGTCTTATCACGCTGGGAGTCCTGTCCTTTAGTTTCCAGAATGAGAAAATCTCCGGTCTTGAGCCGGATAATGAAATCCGGCCGATATTTTCTGACCACTCCGGCAAAGATGAAAAGGATTTCAAATCCAAGGTGGTCGTTTTTTACCCATGCCTCAACATGGGCGTTGTGATCCAATTCAAAGGCTTCACTGGCCTCCCACGAACTGTCAAAGACACACATATTGATGTGAGATTTTTGAGTGTGTTCGCAGGGCTTGCCCGTATACCACGCCTGCATATTTCCTGTAGCACGAATAGGAAAGTCTCTATCAAATATAGGTTCGATGGATTCTGAGTTCTCAAAACGAATGGCTTCCCAGATGTGCTGGACCACCTTGTTCATATTAAGTGTTAAGAGAATACGACGTTTGGCATCATCTTGATAAAACAGCGGCGGCAGTATTTGAATCCTGTCAGATAAAATAAACGCCTCTACCAGCCGTATCAACTGGGCCAACAAATATTCCTTGCTCGCCTTCCAGCCGGGCTTTATTTGATCGAAGACATCTCTTGCCGTTTCAAAAATGATTTTCTGTATCCTGAACTTTCGCGCCAGATCTTCCAGGTCAATAGTTGAAATCCGGGTCACATCGGGCTTTCCTTCCACCATGGGAGCAAGCTCTGCCAGGGTTGCAGTATCATAGGCCGATAATTCCAGGGGAGGCACTTTATCCATATCCAGATTGAGCACTGGTTTAAAGACATGTTCGATGCGAATGACATTTGGCCAGCTTATCTCAAATTGTCTTTTCTCAATGACCGCTTCAATGCGTGTTTTGGGTGTGGGTGGTGGTGGCGGTGGTCCGTCCCGGGATTCGTGCGGCAGGAAAGTGAAAGGCACCCCGAAGATATTGACATACTCTGCTTCGAATAGGCCCGTTTCCGGATTTACCTCATAAGAGGTCCTTCTTAAGCCCCGGCCAACCACCTGTTCACACAGCAATTGGCTGGAGAAGGCGCGAAGTCCCATAATATGCGTCACGGTCTTTGCATCCCAGCCCTCGGAAAGCATACCCACGGAGATCACTTTTTGTACGGATGCACCCTGCTTACCAACCTGGCCAACGGTGTCGACTATTTTGCGAAGAGACTCTGCCTGTTCTTTCTTGGATAGTTTACGGGTTGGCCCGTTTTCCGATTCATCATCCTGAACGGCATCATCAAAGGAGATGGCTTCCTCCTGGGATTCGGCCAGTTCAAGAACCTTGGAATCAATATGGAGAATTTTATCTGGAATACACAGCTCATCAATGCGGATCTTTTTGTGGTCAAAGGCATATTTCACTCGAGCGGCAGTCTCGGTCCTATTCGCAACGGAAATCATAACCGGGGGCGTCTTAAATCCGGCATCTTCCCAGGCTTTTGCTGTTTCCAGCCAGTCCTTTCCTAAAAGATAATATCCGTTGGTTACCAGATCGGGCAAGGGTTCATGCGATTCTGCCTTCCTGTTAATATCGTCTTTTACTTCATGGTCATTGTAAATATGATAAAGGCGGGACTTATAATCCTTGGTCAATTTACCATCATCACGGATGACTACTCGCGGGGTCTTTACGAGACCTGACTCTATGGCGTCATTCAACCCGAAATCGCTGACAATCCATCCGAAAAGGGCCTCTTCAGAACTCTTCTTGCCCGATGGTGCGAAGGGGGTGGCTGAAAAATCATGGCAGGCTAATATGTTTCTCGACTCATGGATTCGATCCAGTCCGTTTACCCATATGGTCGCTTCTTCTAATTCCGCCTTTATTATCCCTTTTACCTTTGACTCGGCCGGCACGCGCCACGCATGGTGGGCCTCATCATTGATCACAACAATGTTATTTGCCTTCGCCATCTCTCCTAAGACTTCATGGACATACGCCTCGTTGCTCTTCACACCCCTTTTATCCACGCTCTTCTTTTTGGCGATCTTTTCTTCGTTCTCCCATTGAAGGGCGTGCCAGTTGCGAATGAGGACTTTACCCTGGCGCAGTTTTTCCTTGAGCCCGATTGGTATGACATTGAACTCATCATAGTAGTTTTCAAGGCCGGAAGGCATTAACACCTGAAGACGGCTTTTTACTGTAAGTCCCGGCGCCACAACGAAAATATATTTGGAGAACCTTGCATCCTGAGGATATGTGATCTTGTTCAATACCTGCCAGGAAATCAGCATGGCCATTACAATCGTCTTGCCAGAGCCGGTTGCCATCTTGGAACAAAGGCGCTTAAACGGCCCTCCATCAAAAGGAATATCTATGCCTATCCTGTCTGCACCTGGCGCTTCGGTGAGCCAGATAAGTGTCTCAATGGCCTCCAACTGGCAAAAAAAGAACCGGCGATATTCTCGTTCCTCAGGATTCTTCCAATGTTCCAATAATCGCCTGGTAATCCCCGTAACCCCCGGATATCCGTTTTCACGCCACGCATCGACGCGGGTTCTTATCTGGTTTACCAGGGAGATTTCAACAAAAACACCAGGATCATCAAATGCCTTTGATCCTTCTGAAGCAACTACATAGCCTGCCGGACGTCTCCCATCTTTGAGCGAAAATAACCGGGTCTCCCTGTCATAACTCCAGTAATGCTTGGGCACCTCATAGGGAGAATTGATGATGAGCCGATCTATTTTATTACTTGTGGGGTTTTTCATATTCTTGGTCATTTTGCGGTCGTCATTTTTTAATCAAAAAAGTAAATCCTTCCTGCTCGAAATGGTGGTCATTAGTAAGCACTTCTACCAGTGATTCAGCACTCATAACGTTCATAGAAATACAATCGGTCAGGCTGTATTCCTTATCGCTTCGGTTTTCATAGAAAATCAGCCCCTTTAAAAAAGACTCGCGAGTTTGAGGAATAACCTTCACGTTTGGATTTTCCAGGATAGCACGGACCATTTTTGCTGCTTGCTTTCGCATATGCTCGCCTCTTGAAAGGGCGGCTAAGAATTCAGTCAACACTTCGTCCGTTGTAACTATGAATACCTC
>JAFDLS010000250.1 GCA_019306365.1 Deltaproteobacteria bacterium | reverse complement strand
CCTTTACCAGGGGCATCAGTCCATTTGTAAGCCAGGCCCTCTTCGACTTGGTGTTGAGGAGGGCCTGTTTTATTATTTTGGATAATTCGCAGTTACTCCCTTCACCTCCTGTTTTTCCAGCCTTCGGCGTTAGAGCGTTTGTCATAAATATGTTCCGTTTGACCATAGGGTAGGAGAAGATTAAATTTCGGCCATATTCGTAAGCCGCCTTGCGACAAACGCCAAAACATCATGTAATTGTAATTTACATTGAGACCTCTACAAAACCAGTAATTTTGTTGAAATCGCGGAAGGCGAAAATTTAACCCGCAGGAATATTACTAATATTTCGAGGACTTAAATTTGAGACTGACATATGCCGCTGCAGCGTCAGCGAAGCGGTGCTCAATACTGCTGCAGCGTCAGCGAAGCGGTGCTCATGAGTTCAGCTAAAGGACGAAGTTTTGCAGAGGTCTCACATTGGGAATCAAACGGAACTTAATTCTGGCAATTACTATAGAAGGGAACCTCTTCGCTCTTTCCCAACCGTCCGGTTCTTTTTAAGCATTTCGGGAGATCCCACTGCTTTTTTTTGCATACTACCGTTGATTCTAAAAGAACTCAGCCCGTTACAGCCGCAACCTGGGAACCGGTCCTCTCATTTTTAAAAATAGAAGAAAAACCGCGGCCATTGAATCAGGAAAACACTGCCTTTTTTGACAGGCCCCTGTTATACTGTTATTGTCATGACGTTGCCGTCTTGACAAGGATGCGAATATATGGCAGATTTTTTTCTTTTTTAACGGAAAGCTGGTTTGGATTTGAATAAGGAAAAAATATTTATCAAGGATATCCGGGAAGGACAGGAAGTCACCTCCTTTTTCCTGCTTGAAAAAGTTCGGTTGGGACAGACAAAAAACGGACGACCCTATGTCGGGCTGAAACTGAAAGACAAAACCGGCCGTATCGAAGCCCGGGTGTGGGATGAAGCGGAAAGGTTTTACGAATCTTTTAAGGACGGCGACGTGGCCCAGGTACGCGGTTTGGGCGAATCTTTTCAGGGGCAGGTTCAACTCAAGGTTATTCAGGCCAAGAAACTGGATTTGGCTGACGTGGGCCTGGTTGAGCTTCTGCCGGCCTCGCCTTTTGATCCAGAGGATATGTTCCGTGAACTAAAGGACCTGATCCAAAGTATCGCTAACCCGCACCTCAAGGGGCTTATGGAAGACATATTGAACGATGAGGAGCTGATAAATCGCTTCAAACAGGCCCCGGCGGCCAAACGATTTCACCACGCCTATGTCGGGGGTTTGCTGGAACATACTCTGTCCGTGGCCAGAACGGCTGTGGCCGTGGCCAAGCTTTATCCCCAGCTCAATCGAGACCTGCTTTTAACCGGGGCCATAATTCATGACATGGGCAAGGTCAAAGAGTTTGATACGGGAGCCAGCGGCGATTACACTGCCGAGGGCCGTTTGCTGGGACACCTGATCATCGGTTTGGAAATTCTCGAAGCCAAGCTGGCCGCTCGTGAGGATTTTCCTGAGGATACGGCGAGTTTGCTTAAGCACCTTATCATCAGCCATCATGGAGAATACCAGTTTGGTTCTCCTAAAAAACCCAAGATACTGGAGGCGCTGGCGCTTTACGCCCTGGACGATCTGGACGCGAAGCTAAACGGCATCGGCAGTTTCATTGAACGTCACTCGCAGGATAACGGCTGGACAGATTACAACCGGCTTATGGAAAGGTTCTTCTACAGGCCGGATATGGAAATCTTCTACTCTGAAGATGAGGAAAAACCGGTAAGGCCGAAAGCGAGACAAAAACAGGAACGCGAAAAAGACCCCAATCAGATGAGTTTTCTGGAGGAGGATTAGGTTTTTTGATTGGTGGTTTATTAACCGACCCTAAATGATTTTTGTCAAAACACGGGCATATGGGATTTGAGCAGCTAATTGGGCATGAACGGCCCTTGAAAATGATACGAGCGATGCTCCTTCGCGAACGGCTGCCTCACGCCCTGCTAATTACCGGCCCAACCGGAGTTGGCAAACGCACCTTTGCCCTGGCCCTGGCCCAGGCGGTCAACTGCGAACGTCTTGAATCAGGTGAACCTTGCGGAATTTGCCCGGCTTGCGATAAGATCGGGAGAGGGATTCACCCGGATGTCATTGAAATCGAACCTGAAGGCCGTTCCCGGGTTATCAAGATCGAGCGCATCCGGGAGATGAGGACTCAAATTTCTTTTCGGCCTTTTGAGGGCCGGACTAAGGTCTTTCTGGTGCGAGAAGCTCAAAATATGCATGAAGCCTCGGCCAATGCCTTGCTTAAAACCCTTGAAGAGCCGCCGCCGGCCAGTTTAATCATTCTGACCGTACCGGAAGAGACGGATCTTCTGCCCACCGTGGTATCTCGCTGTCTTCGCCTTAGTCTGGCTCCTCTGTCCAGACAGGTGATTGAAGACTGGCTTGAACGTGAACGAGGCATTACCGGCGCCGAGGCTCATCTTCTGGCTTCACTTTCCGGGGGATGTCCGGGACGGGTGGTTGATATCGAAGCCGAGGCGGTGTGGGACCAACGGCGGGAAACACTCGAGAAATTGACACAGGTTGAGTCCAGGGATTACACTGCCGCTCTTGACTGGGCTGAAAGTCTGGCCAGGGATGAAAATGAGCGAGTCATGACTTTCGACCTTCTTAGATTCTGGTACCGGGACCTGATGATTTTGTCATGTCAGGGAGACGAACGCCACCTGATTAACAGCGACCTTCTGGACGAACTCAAGCGATTCAAACGGCAGCGGAAAACTTCGGCCTTTTCAAATGCGCTCAATAAGATAGACGACGCCGAGGAGGCTTTAGGCCGGATGGCCAGGCCTGATCTGGTCATGGAAAATTTAATGCTTAACCTGTTCGAGACATTGGAGGGGTAAATGAGCAAAGTCGTTTCCATCAGCTTCCGTCAGAACGGACCGACTTACTTTTTCGCGACCGGTCATTTTGTTCTTCGTAAAGGAGACTGGGTCATTGTCAAAACCGAGCAGGGAGTCGGTTTGGGCGAAGTCGTCACCTCACCCGTGGCTATTAATCCGGAAATTCATCGAGATTTAAAGAAGGTCTTCCGCATGGCCAATAAAGAAGACCTGGGGCAGCACGAAAAAAACCTCGAACTCGAAAAGATGGCTTTTGATTTCTGCCTGGAGCGGATCACTGCCAGAAATATGAAGATGAAGCTGGTCACCACCGAAGTCTTGTTCGATGGTTCGAAAATTATTTTCTACTATACGGCCGACGGCCGGGTTGATTTTCGCGAACTGGTCAAGGACCTGGTGGCAAAATTTAGAACTCGTATCGAAATGCGCCAGATCGGTGTTCGTCATGAAGCCAAAATGGTTGGGGGGCTGGGCTGCTGCGGCCGGGAACTATGCTGTGCCACATTTTTATGCAGTTTTGATCCAATCTCGGTCAAAATGGCCAAAGAACAGAACCTTTCCCTGAACCCGTCCAAGATATCAAAAATAGGCAAGCGTGTCATGACCAAATCAGGGCCAGGCAAGGTCATCCGCCAGAATATCATGGCCCACACCTCCACGGTCAGCCTGGCTGAAGGCGGGGAGATAGATATAGGGATTGAGGATATAGTCTCAACCAACCCGGATAACGATCTTTCATAAATATTATTACCGGAGCTATAAACATGAAGCCCAGATACTACGTAACCACTCCAATATACTACGTTAACGCCAAACCCCACCTGGGGCACGCCTATACCATTTTTAACCGGAACCGATGAGCATGGAGACAAGATCGCTCAGGCCGCTCAGGAAAATGGTGTACTGCCTCAGCAATTTGTGGACGAGATTTCCGGATTGTTTCAAGGGATTTGGTCCAAGCTCAATATCTCCAACGATGACTTTATACGGACCACTCAGGAGCGGCACATCAAGGTGGTGCATGACATACTAAACCGGGTAAACGACGCTGGCGATATCTACTTTGGAAAATACGGCGGACATTATTGCTTCGGATGCGAACGTTTTTATACCGAAAAAGAACTTGTCAACGGGTTATGTCCCGATCACCAGAAGGAACCGACCTATATTGAAGAAGAAAATTACTTCTTCGCCATGAGTAAGTACCAGGACTGGCTGATTGATCATATCAAGAAGAACCCGGATTTCATCCGGCCGGAACGCTACCGCAACGAGGTCCTTTCATTCCTAAAAGAACCCCTGGAAGATCTGTGCATATCCAGGCCCAAAACGCGGTTGAACTGGGGGATTCCCCTGCCTTTTGACGATCGTTACGTGACCTATGTCTGGCAGCGCTTCTGGCCGGTCGTACACCACCTTATCGCCAAGGATATTCTAAAGCCTCACGGTATTTTCTGGCCGTGTATGCTCAAAAGCGCCGGAATCCCGCTCTATCAAAATCTCAATGTGTCCGGCTACTGGAAGATCGGCAAAAGCAAGATGTCCAAGAGTGTCGGGAATGTGGTCGAAGCCCTGGCCATGAAGGACGTTTACGGCCTGGACGCCTTTCGTTATTTCCTCCTTCGGGACATGGTCTACGGCCTTGATTCAAGCTTTTCGGAAGAAGCTTTGATCGATCGAATCAACGCCGATCTGGCCAATGACCTGGGCAATCTCTGCCAGCGAAGCCTGACCATGGTCAGTAAGTTCAACCAAGGCCTGATCCCGGACGCTCCCCGTATTCGCAGGAATGGAGGAGAACTGCGCGAGGCCGGGCGCAAGGCGGTTGAAGAATATTCCAAAACATTCAAGGAGATGGCGTTTCATAAAGCGCTCGTGGCGACATGGGGCTTTATCAATCAGGCCAATAAGTTCATCGACCAGCAGGCTCCCTGGGCTCTGGCCAAGGACCCGGCCCAAAAAGATAAATTGCAAGAGGTGCTTTATGAGCTTCTTGAGGCCCTGGGTCTGGTAGCTGGCATGATCTACCCGGCCATGCCGGAATCCGCGGTAAAAATGCTGCGTCAAATCGGTTTGCCTGAAGATTTAACCACCCTGGACCCGGTCAAGATCGAGCAGGCGCTTAAACCGGAGGAGCCTATCCAACAAATTGAAGCCCTCTTCCCCCGGGTCGAGTTAGGCGGCGGTGTGGCCGGGAAAAAGTCCAAACCCTCGGCTCAAAAGGCATCTAAGAAAAAAGATATGACCGAAAAAGACCTGCTCTCTTTTGAGGATTTTAAAAAGGTAGACCTTCGAGCGGCCAGGGTTATAAACGCTGAAAAAATCCCCAAATCGAAAAAGCTGCTTAAACTGACTGTGGATCTGGGAGAGGAAAGAACCATCATCGCCGGCGTCGCTGAGGATTTCGCCCCTGAGGATCTTATCGGCCGGCAAATTATAGTCGTGGCCAACCTTGCCCCGGCCAAGTTGATGGGCGTAACTTCTCAGGGTATGCTTCTGGCCGCGGAAGACAAAAAAGGCCTGGCCCTGATTACCACCACACGAGATGTGGAACCGGGAAGCAAAATTTCCTGAAGCGAGACCTCTGCAAAACCAGTAATTTTGGTAAAATCACGGAAGGTGAAAATTTAACCCGCAGGAATATTACTAATATTTCGAGAACTTAAATTTGAGCCTGACCTATGCCGCTGCAGCGTGAGCGAAGCGGCGCTCATATGCCGCTGCAGCGTCAGCGCGAAGCGGCACTCATGAGTTCAGCTAAAGGACGAAGTTTTGCAGAGGTCTCGAAGCTTGAATTTGGGGAGTGTCCTGGCAAAAGGGCCACCCACTCCTTTAATAAAATAATAAAAAAGCTGAAACCGATCACTCGGCCTCAGCCACAGGAAGTTGTAAAAACCCGTCCGAAGAATTATCCCGCTACTCGGAAGGCTCCTTCGCAGCGGGCTCACTAACTTTAGAAGACGCTTCCGAGGCAGGTTCCGAGGCAGGTTCCGAGGCAGGTTCCGAGGCAGGTTCTTTGGCAGGTTCCTGGTTCTTGCCATCAGTAAAAATAAACTCCACCCGTTTGGGATCGCCGCCCCAGTAGGCCACAAAATCATAAGGCTTTTCCGATTTATATACCAGGTAGTATTTGTGCTTGTAAAAGAACCCGATCGCCCCCTTAATATTGGCCTCGTAAATAAAATATTCTTTGTTTAATTTAAGCCTCTCCTTGAAATTATCAGGGTAATCATACTGCGGGGCCACAGATACGCCAGCCTTTATCCGGAACAATCACATCGCAATTGAAATCCTTGATCTCATTTAACAACAGGGCCTGTAAGGTCACATGAGCCACGCCAAGGTATAATGTAAAATAATCATAACCGACCTGTTTTTCATCGACATCATTTCCTTCAAGCAAAAACCTGACGGTAATCTGGCTCGCTGACTCAGGATCAAAAGTAATGACACGCTGATCGTGTCCCTGTCTGTTAATAGCGTTTTTATTTTTAGCCTTATAAACAACTTTTTTTAATCTCAAAGCCTTGTCCAGTTTGGCCTGAATCTCATAAGCCGGGGAAGCAAACTCAAAACTGACCTCACCGGTTTTTGGATCGGTTTTTGTGGAGGCATTGAAGGTGTAATTGTAATTTCTTTTCGCTGAAAAATGAGTCCCTGAAAAAACCTGACATTCAGGCAGCGCCTTGCTCAAATTATCCTCAGGGCTGAACACCTCTTCCAGTTTTCCCTTGGAGTAGCCTGGCGCGGTTATCAGCATGATTGTCACACACAATAAGGTGAGCCACGCAAATCGTTTTGTTCTGGTATTTATTCGCATTTCAAAAATTCCTCAACAAGGGCGATGTCTGACGGGACGTCCACATCAGGCGAGATAAGATCGGTTATGATTACCTTGATCGGATATCCGTGTTCCAGGGCCCGGAGCTGCTCCAGGCGTTCCAGGTTTTCCAGGCGGCCTTGAGGCAGTGTCACAAAACGGCTCAGAAATTCGGCCCGGTAGCCATAAACACCAATGTGCCTGAAATAATCGGATTGTCCACCGTCCCTTGGCCAGGGAATGGGCGCTCGGGAAAAATACAGGGCCTGATGACTCCGGTCAAAAACCACCTTTACAATATTGGGGTTCTGGGCTTCCGAGAGATCGGTCAGGGGAACGGCGGGCGTGGTCATGGGCAAAGTTGGGTCATCCTTGAGCGGCTGGATGACCTGCGAGATCAGTTGAGGATGAAAAACGGGCTGATCTCCCTGTATGTTAACGACGATGTCACCGGGATCGGCGGCAAGAATTTCCGCGGCTTCAGCCAGGCGGTCCGTGCCTGAGGCATGGTCGGCGCGCGTCATAATGGCTTCTCCCTCGAAACCTTCGACCACGGCTTTGATCCTTTCATCATCCGTGGCGACCACCACCCGATCAACGTTTTCCACGGTTTTGGCTCGTTCATAAACGTGCTGGATCATCGGTCTGCCAGCTATCATAGCCAGCGGCTTGCCTTTAAAACGGGTTGACCCGTATCGGGCGGGGATTATAGCGTAAACCTTCATTCTTTTTCTACCATATTCTTATAAATACAACGAATTTCAACTTCGCGTTAAATGATAACACGCAAGTTGAGAATTGACAAATCTATGCCCTGGTCTTAGCCCTGGTCTGCCGGGTGGTGAACTGCGTCAGGAGCAGAGAAATAAAGGCTAAAAACATGCCGCCGATAAAGGTGATTTTGTAATCGATCATCCATACAATACCTCCCAACACAGGCAGAACCACAGCGGCGATATGATTTATGGTAAACCCGACGGCCATGCTTGATCCAATGTCTTCCGGGTCCGAGATTTTCTGAAAAAAGGTGTTTATGGCGATCGAAAAATTGAAAAAAAGATGA
>JAFDLS010000044.1 GCA_019306365.1 Deltaproteobacteria bacterium | reverse complement strand
GAGATGTTGCTCAAGCCTGCGGTAAGATGGACTGCGGGAAATTGTTCTTTGATCAGCCGCATGGCCTCAAAGGCCCGGTTTCCGCTTTCCGTGTCCGTGGCAAGAGTTGTAATGAGCGGATCAATGTATAGATTTTCATCGGGCAGGCCTCCTTCCCGAGTCATTCCCACAAGGGTCTTTACTATCTCCAGCCGTTCTTCAACCGTAGCCGGTATGCCGTTGTCGTCCATGGCTAAAACAATCAGCCCGGTTTTATATTCACAGGCCAGCGGCAGGACCCCTTCCAGCCGGTCCTTTTCTCCGCTTAGAGAGTTGAGCATAGGGGTTTTATTCGCCACCTCAAGGCCCGTGGCCAGGGCTTTAGGATTAGCGCTGTCAAGGCACAGTGTTACATCGGTAACTTCTTGCACGGTTTGGACCAGCCACTCCATGTCGGTGGTTTCTTTATCAGGATGCGTTCCCGCGTTTATATCCAGATAGTCCGCTCCGGCTTCCACCTGTCTGATGGCCAGATTCTTAATGAATTCCCGGTTCTTTTCCTCAATTGCCTTGGCGACGCTCTTTCTCGTACCGTTTATTTTCTCACCGATCACGATCATCTCAAAAATCCCTTTCTACGATTATTGGATATATTTTCTATTTGCGGCCGGTTCCAATCTAAACAGGTTTTAAAATAAATGCAATGCGGGACATAGGATAATCGAAAGGAAATAAGAGATGGACGGGTATGCGTATTACCCATAATTTTATAAAGGTCAGCAGCCGTTTTTCGAAAGCCGGTAAGTTAGTGAACTCAGGCTGATGCCCAGAATCTCAGCGGCCTTGGTTTTGGATCCTCCAGACTTTTGCAGAGCCTGATCTATTAACGGTTTTTCAGCCTGCTGTAAAGTCATGTCCAGATTCAGGCCCTCAGGAGTCCAGACCGGATTCAAAGGACCGGGAGGCTGATCCGCCGCCTCAGATTCCTCTTGAAGGCATCTGTCTCCAATTTGATGTAATGTAAGTTCTTCAAGCCTGTACTTGACTAAGCGCCGACGCAGACTCTTGGGGCTGGTACCAAGCAAATCGGCGGCTGTTTGACGAATACCCCCAGCCGTATGCAGCGCTTGCAGCAGGAGTCTTATCTCCAGTTTGGCCAGGGTGTCTTCCAGACCAATTGGCCGGTCCTTATTAAGATAATTGCCGCCCCAGCTTGTTTCGGAAGCTATATGTGGACTTTCTTTTTTTTGCGTTTTGGCAGGTTGCCGTTTAAAGGAACCCAGTGTAAGGCTTTCAGGCAGGATGATATTGGATTGCTCCAGGGCCACGGAACGCTGGATGATATTTTGAAGTTCACGCACGTTACCCGGAAAATCGTATTGAGAAAGGATGTCCAGGGCATAGGACGAGATTTTCCATACCTTCTTTCCTAATTCCCTGGAATACTTTTCCAGGAAATAATGAGCCAGGAGAGGCAGGTCGCCCTCTCGTTCCCGCAAGGGAGGCATTTTTATGTTTATGACATTGAGACGGTAGTACAGATCCTCCCTGAATCGTTCGTTCATGACCTCGTTTTCAAGGTCCTTGTTTGTGGCGGAGATAAGGCGAACGTCAACCTTGCGCTCTTCAGTCCCCCCGACGGCGCGGTAGGTTTTTTCCTGAACCACCCTCAGAAGCTTGACCTGCATGGGCATGGATAAATCACCGATTTCATCAAGAAAGATGGTCCCATTATTGGCGATCTCAAAAAGGCCTGGTTTATCCATCAACGCTCCGGTGAAGGCCCCCTTTTTGTGCCCGAACAGTTCACTCTCTATGAGCTCTTCAGGCATGCCTCCGCAGTTGATGGTCACGAATTTTTCTTTAGCCCTGGTAGGAGCGTTTTCATGGATGGCCCGGGCCACGAGTTCCTTGCCGGTTCCCGATTCACCCGTTATAAGAATGTTGGTTGGGGTTTGAGCCGCGCGGCGAATTAGCTCGTAAACCTTGAGCATCTGGGGCGACTGGCCGACCAGGCTGCCAAAATGACAGCCTTCCGCTATATTTTCCTTAAGTTTTTGTTGTTCCGCTTCGAGTGTCCGGTGAGCCAGCGCTCTCTTTATTACCTCCTTTAATTCCTCGACCTGAAACGGTTTCGGGAAGAAATCAAAGGCGCCCTCGTTCATGGCAATAACGGCGGTTTCAGCTGTGGCAAAAGCTGATATCAGGATCACAATGGTTTCAGGTTTGATAGCCTTTACTTTCTTGAGGATGTCAATGCCATCCATATATTTCATGCGGATATCTGAGATGATTAGATCTATGGATTTTTTAGCGACCAGATCAAGAGCTTTCTGCCCATTGGAAGCCAGACTGACTTCATATCCTTCCCGGTTGAGCATGAGCTCAAGAACTTCACGCATGCTCAGATCATCATCAACAATCAGGATATGATCCATGATAAGTACCCTAATTTAATCGGCTTTGAACGATCTTTCCACCGACCATGGTTAATTCCGCGCGTCCCCTAACGGTATGGCCTTCAAACGGAGTATTCCTTCCCAGTGATTTAAACTTGATGGCCTCCACAACCCATTTGGCCTCAAGGTCGATTAAAGTTATATCAGCAGCTACGCCAGGGGTTAACGTGCCGCCTGGAATACCAAGGATTTTCGCGGGGTTAGCGCTCATCAAGGCAATGGTCCGGGAAAGACTCAAATACCCCCGCCTGACCAGGTCCAATGTCAGGGGCAAGGCGGTCTCTAATCCGACGATACCAAAAGCGGCTCGATCGAATTCGACATCTTTTTCTATCTCTGAGTGCGGGGCGTGATCGGTGGCCACGGCGTCCAGGGTTCCATCGGCCAGTCCCTGGCGTACGGAGTCCACGTCCTTCCGGGTCCTAAGCGGGGGATTCATCTTGGCTTCTGTTCGGTAACCGATCACCGCTTCCTCGGTGAGAGAAAAGTAGTGCGGGGCGGTTTCAGCCGTGACTGGCAGCCCTGAAGCTTTTGCCTGACGAACTATAGCCACTGACCCGGCCGTGCTTATATGGGCGATATGAATCGGAGCCTCAGCCAGGGCAGCCAGTTGAATATCCCGATATACACCCAATTCTTCGGCCGTGACCGGCATACCATTCAGCCCCAAACGAGTAGATAGCGTTCCTTCGTTCATGGCGCCGCCGGCTGATAGGTCCAAATCTTCAGAATGACAAATAGCTAACAAGTTGTAAACTTTAGAATATTCCAGGACCCGACGCATTACTTCCGTGTTGGGGACAGGCCGTCCGTCATCTGAAACGGCCACGGCTCCCGCATCGGCGAGTTCACCGTACTGGCAAAGCTCATCACCTCGTGATCCCATTGTCATGGCCGCTACTGGATAAACACGCACCACACCGGTCAGCCGCGTCTGGTTGAGAATATATTCGGTCAGGGAGCGGTTATCATTGACAGGGATGGTATTCGGCATAGCCGCCACTGCCGTGAAACCGCCGGCGGCGGCCGCAGCGGTGCCTGTGGCGATGTTCTCCTTGTATTCCTCGCCGGGTTCCCTCAAGTGTACATGCATGTCAATCAGGCCCGGGACCGCAATAAGGCCTGATGCTTCTATTATTTCGACTCCATCGTAAAAACCAGTTTCAGCGCCCGGAGTAACCATATCTAAAATCCGGCCGTCCTCTATCAAAATATCCCGTAGATCATCCAGCCCATTAGCCGGATCTACCACTCTTCCGCCCTTGACGATGATCCTCATGTATCGCGCTCTCCTCCGATGAGCAGGTATAGAAGGGCCATCCGAACAGCGACTCCATTGGTCACCTGATCCAGGATAACCGAGTAAGGCCCGTCTGCCACTTCAGGTGAAATCTCAACCCCCCGGTTCATGGGACCAGGGTGCATCACAATGGCGTCCGGGGCGCAAAGCTCCAGCCGTTTCGGGTTGAGGCCGTAATAACGGGCGTACTCACGGGCTCCGGGGAAAAGGTGTTGTTTCATGCGCTCTAATTGGATGCGAAGCATCATGATAACATCCGCGCCTTCCAGAGCGCCTTCAGGCCGGTGAAATATTTCCACCCCGTACTCCTCAAGCTGTGGAGGCAGCATGGTCGGCGGTCCGGCCACCCTGACCTCAGCCCCCATTGTCCTGAGTGCGATCATGTTGGATCGGGCGACCCTGCTGTGGGTGATGTCTCCAATAATGGTCACCCGAAGTCCTTCGAGTTTCCCTTTGATTTCCCGCATGGTTAGCATGTCCAAAAGGGCCTGTGTTGGATGCTCGTGCGTACCGTCGCCAGCGTTTATGACCGTCGATTTGATTTGTTGGGAGAGGAGGTGAGGCGCGCCGCTTGATGAGTGCCGTATAACTATGGCGTCTGGTTTCATGGCTTCAAGGTTACGAACCGTGTCAATCAATGTCTCGCCTTTTACCAAAGAGGAGGTGGAAGCGGACAGACTTATTGTATCCGCGCTGAGACGTTTAGCCGCGATTTCAAAGGAGGTGCGGGTGCGGGTGCTCGGTTCATAGAAAAAATGCACCACCGTTTTTCCCCGTAAAGTCGGGACCTTCTTAATCTCCCTTTCGGAAATCTCTTTGAAAGCCTCAGCTGTATCAAGGATGTGAGTTATTTCCTCCCGGGAAAGATCCTCCATACCCAAAAGATCTTTTCGATTAAACTCCACCGCTTTCAGCCCCTTGTCCAGACCAAAAAAAACCTCCCTTCCTTTCAGGCGAGGAGGCGCTTGCATCACTGCTTGAAAAGCAGTACATAAAATCTCCTTCTATATCTATACTAACCCATAATTGTTATTAAAGTTAACATCTATTTTCAAGGTGAGTCAAGGACAGAATAAGGATTTTTAAACTCAATATTACTTATTAATGGAGAAGATGGCCCAAGCGGTTCCAACGGACTCTCCATTTTTTTGAATCCCAGGACCAATATATTATAAAGGCCTTACCGCGAATCGCTTTCAAGTCAACCGGACCCCAGAACCTCGAGTCATAGCTATGATCTCTGTTGTCTCCCATTACAAAAACATTTTTTTCAGGCACGGTGATCGGACCAAAATTATCACGCGGGCTTACCATGGTTGAGCTAGCGGAAAGGTTGTCGTAATAAGCGTGCTCATCTTTGACCGGATTCCCATTGATATAGAGTTTCTTTTTCCTCACTTCGACGGTGTCACCCGCCACGGCCACCACCCGCTTGATATAATCCTTGCTAGGGTCTAAAGGAAAAATAAAAACAATTATATTCCCACGCTGTGGTGTCGTGACCGGAATAAGCATCTTGTTGATGATGGGCAGACGCACGCCGTAGATGAATTTATTGACCATAATATGGTCTCCAACCTGTAAGGTGGGTTCCATGGATCCTGATGGGATCTTGAAAGCTTGAACGGTAAAAGTCCGGATAAAGAGCGCCAGCAGAATGGCCGCGATTATGACCTCGATATATTCACGTATGAGGCTCTTGGTTCTTACGTCTTTAGCCTTGTCTCCAACTCTGGCCGCCGCGTCAGTTTTAGCGGCTGGGTTGTTTTTTAATTTTTTCTTTTCTTTTTTTGCTTTCAATACTCCGTCCTTGGTCTTCTGCCATCTTGCCCGGCCTCAGCTGAAATCGGCTGTTGGCAGGAATGAGTTTTTTTACGGCGGACTCCTTGACTATGATGTATATGAAAAGCCCTGCATCAGTTTTAAGATAATATTGAAAGGGTCTGATTTTGTAAAGATAAATTTCAGGGACCGCTTTACGGGCGGTAACCTTGGCAAAAGCCAGCCCTTAGCGATACCAGCGAAATGATGGTGTTGGGGGTAGATCGCCCGCGTTACACCAAAAGCGAGAATATAACCCGAGACCTCTGCAAAACCAGTAATTTTGTTGAAATCGCGGAAGGCGAAAAATTAACCCGCAGGAATATTACAAAGTATTTCGAGGACTTAACTTTGAGCCTGACATATGCCGCTGCAGCGTCAGCGAAGCGGCGCTCAATACCGCTGCAGCACGAGCGAAGCGGTGCTCATGAGGTCAGCTAAAGGACAAAGTTTTGCAGAGGCCTCATAGTGAGAGTCTCACTATTAAGGCCGGCCACCATCAATAAAATTAACCGGGGTACCAGATGAGGTGGTTGTTGAATCCGGTTCGGATCCCCTGCCATATCTCTATATTAATTTTAATTTACCATGGATTTATTTAAGGGTATTGTCAATAAATGACAAGTCATAAAAAAAACTATAAAAAACGGTTAAATACTTTAAAAATGTATGCCTTTAAAACATTTTAAACAGTGATTAAAAATCATCGGAAAGAATCAATAAATTCACTTATTTTTAGCTATAAAAGCATGCTATCATCTAAATATAGGGATTTTATTTTATTTTATTCTATATCTTGTGCTTAGGAAGACATTGGATACAATATAGTGTAATTTATTAAAATTTATAATAAATTAGAAACAAAATGCTTGACAACTCATTATAAAAGTGGTTAAATCAATATCAATGATACATCTTCAAAAGGGTTATTTTAACATGCAAATGTCAACCCTGGTCCTGAAATTTTTATTTGAGTTGAGGAGGGCGTGAATTTGGGGAAAAACTCCTTAAAAAAAATTCGGGAACAACGTCTTTTAAGCAAGGCAGAGTTAGCCCGTAACGCCGGGGTATCCCCTCTGACAATTGATCGAATCGAGAAAGGTAAGAATTGCCGTATGGAGACTAAACGCAAAATTCTAAAAGCCTTGGGATACGCCATTGTGGATGCGGACAAAATTTTCGGCGAAAACAGAGAGAACTGATACCGGGAGAGATTTTTAAATGGGACTTTCAGGGCGTAAAAAGTCTATCCTAGGACTGGATATCGGGTCGCACGCCATAAAGTCTGTGCTGTTGAACAGCACCAAATCTGGCCTGGTTCTCAAGTCTCTGGGTGTGGCAAATCTTACTCCTGACGCCATTTTGGAAGGCAACGTTCAGGATGAAGAGGTTGTTGTTAGTACAATAAAAAATTTACTGAAAGCCCAGAAGAACAATGTTAAGGCCGTTTGCACCTCTATTTCTGGGTATTCAGTCATAATCAAAAAAATCAACCTGCCCACCACTACCCGAGAAGAACTGTCCGAAACTATAGAAGTTGAGGCCGAGCAGTATATTCCCTTTGACATTAGTGAGGTCAATGTTGATTTTGAGATTTTAGGGCAGAGTGAAACCACTGAAGATCAAATAGAAGTGGTCCTTGTAGCGGCAAAAAAGGATATAATAGACAGCTACATGGAACTGCTGGTAAACGCTGGTTTGGCCCCAACGATTGTGGATGTGGACGTTTTTGCCATGGAGAATGCCTTTTCGGTTAACTATCCGGATGTGAAAGGCACCGTGGCGCTCATAGATATAGGGGCCAATAAGCTGAATATTAATGTTCTCAGGGACGGTGTCTCTCTTTTTACTCGCGACGCGCCCATGGGTGGGGCCCGTATCACGGTGGAAATTCAGGAGCAGTTTGATGTTGATTATGAAACTGCTGAAGGCATCAAACTGGGAGCTGTCGAGGCGCCTGACCAGGAAGTGGTTTCGGGAATTGTAAGTCGAGCCATTGAGAACTGGGTTGCTGAAATAAAACGGGCCTTTGAATTCCTTGAGGCGACTTATCCGGAAGATAGTCTCTCAGCAATTTACCTCAGTGGTGGATCCAGCCGTTTCGAAGGTTTAGACAGATATCTGGGTCAGGAAACCGATGTGCCGATTAAGTTCTTCAATCCATTTACAAATATCGGGATTGATCAGCGAAAATTCGATCCGGCTTACATCGAGTATATCGCTCCCCAGGTAACCATCTGTCTTGGACTGGCCTTGAGACTTGGAGAAGAATTTTGATCAGAATTAACCTCCTGCCAGTTCGAGCTTTTAAACGTCGAGAAAATATCAGACTGCAAGTTTCTATTTTCTTCATTGTCCTGATTGGAATTGTCGTAGGCCTGGGACTAATCAGTATTGACAGGGCAACAAAAATTGACGAATTACTCGCCGAGAAAGAAGTATTAATAAAACGCTGGGAAGCTCAGCAAAAGGCGATTGAAGTCCTCAATATTCAAAATGAAACCATGAAACTTCTTGATAAGAGGATTTCACTAGTTATCGATCTGATCAAGCAGCGAGGCGGTCCGGTCAAACTTCTTGACGAACTTATAGAACGCACCCCTGCCGACGAAATCTGGCTTACGGAATTGGTGCAGCAAATTGAAACGATAAAAGTAACAGTACCAGTAACGCCGCCGCCGCTGGTTCCGAAAAAAACCGTTCGCCAGAGGTTCACTCCTGGGAACAGAAAGGCCGCGGTAAAAGAAAAGATCATAACCACGATCCAGGCGAAGAGAAAAGCGGCTGAGACTCAACCTAAGATCGAAACCAAGGAAGTGACTGTCTTAACACTTAAAGGTGTGGCCAAGGACAATCAATTCATCGCGCGCTATATTAAAAGCCTAGAAGACTCCGTGCTCATCGAGAATGTAAAGCTGATTAATTCCAGGCAGATTAATATAGGAACTCATCGTTTAAAACAATTCTTAATCAAATGTGTCGTTAATTACTTGTCCACTGATGAAGCGGCGGTGAAAGAAGCAAAAGTTAATCAGGCAGGGGGAAAAGGAACATGAACATTAAGCTGCCGCCTTTTCCATGGGAACAAATCGAAAAGCTGAAATGGCCCCACAAGCTGGGTATCGCAGCCGGGGTGTATATTCTTGTTTTGGCGGTCATCGGTTATTTCCTGCTCCTGCCGCTTTTTAAAGATATTAAGACCTTAGAATCACAGATCGAAAACGCGAAAGAAAAGCTGGCTTTTAATATGAGCGCCAAAAGGCGGAAAGAAATCAAAGAGGCGCCCATAAAACTCGAGAAGTTAAAGAAAGAACTTGAAATTTCGCGCCGTTTTCTCCCTGACAAAGAGCAGGTGAGCCAGCTTCTCAAAGATGTTTCCGCCCGGGCTCGGGAATCAGGCTTGAACGTTTACGAATTCAAACCGACGCAGGCGAAAAGCGGACCATTGAAAGGCGGTTTTTTGGCCAAAGTTCCTTTTAGCATGATTGTTGAAGGCCCATACATAAATATAGCCAGCTTTCTCTACAAAATCAGCCGGTTGCCCCGCATCGTTCATGTGGATTCCATAAAGATGTCCAAACCGGTCATTATCGAGGGAGACCTGATTTTAACCAGTACCATAACCGGTACCACTTACAGATTTATTGAAACAGCTTTGCCGGACGACGTTCTTGAAAACCCGAAAAAGGGCAAAGCCAAGGCGCAGAAAAAATGAGTCGCTTGAAAGATACGACAATTCATAGCAAACTAAAAACCTTTATCTGGGTCATTTGCCTGTCTCTGATAATAATGCTTGGGTTGGGGGTTGAAACCCTGACCTCGGCAAATCCTGGCCAGAAATCACTACAAACGGCCGAGGACAGGCTGGCACAAGCGCAGGCCCAATTAGAGGAGGGCTTTAGCAGGGTCCTTAAGGTATGGGAAGAACAGGGGAAGAAAGATGTTTTCGTATCCACTGACAGGAACGACCCCTTCCTTCCAATTGTACTGCCTGAAGGGCCCAAAGTAGCTCCGATTAATTCTGGTAAATTGTTGACGCCGCTTCAGAAGATGGATCTCTCCTCCTTAAAACTGGTAGCGATTATCTCCAGCGGAAAAGATGCTCGGGCCTTAGTCGAAGATTCCACTGGAATGGGTTACATAGTCAAGGTAGGCACATATATTGGCACGAACAACGGGAAAGTATTCGGTATTCATCCAGCGAAGGTTGTTGTGCGCGATGGGGTTCGGGAAGTTACCCAGCCCGGGCGCATTAAAGTCACTGAGGAATATCGCACTTATCTCGGGAAGACTAAGACGCGTGTGGTAACAATACCGCTTAAAGGAGAAGAAAAATGAGAAGGGGAACCACAAAGATACTGCTTGTGATCGCCCTTCTGGTTCTCGTCCTGGGCTGCGCCACTCAGATGGCTACCAGGCCGACCCCGATGGCAGAAAAAGCACTCGACCAGCAGACTGTCCAATCCTCGACTCCGGTTGATACAAAGCCCACCCTGATGGGCGTACTTGTAAATCATACCGGCAAGCAAAGTCGAGTGGTTATACTGGGCAACAAGCGTCTAACCTATACTACTTTCGAGCTCGATAATCCGCCCTGCATCAATATTGATCTGGGGGCGGAAGCTGCGCCTCGAGTTTTAGGTCAGACCAAAATCAATAATGGCACACTGAAAGCGGTTGAGGTTCTATCTATCGACGGCAAGAAAAACCTGCACAGGGTTAAGATCAATCTTGGCCGGACAACTAATTACAAAATAATACGCGAGCAGTATAACCTTGCTGTTGTTATTGATAATCTTTCGCAGGCAGAGCAAGCCGGGATCCAGTCAACTTCGGACCGGACCGCTTACGACACCGGCTCCAAAAGTTTCGAACGCGTTTCAGCGGCCCAGGCTGGAGGCGGTGTAAACCGCATCCTGGCCTTCGGCTTCAAACCTCTGGGAGAGCAAGAAGGCAGCCGGCTGAGTATAAGATTGACCGGTCCGGTTACCCCGAGTGTGATATCCAGGGATCAAGGCAGAACTGTAATATTGTCATTATCGCCTGTGAGAGTGGCCGATACTTTGCTCCGACCTCTGGACACCAGTTATTTTAAAAGCGCTGTAGACCTTATCAATCCCGTGAGGGTTGGCGCGAACGTCGTAAATTTAAATATTAGACTCCGCCAGGCGGTACCATATCATCTGAATCAAACGAACGGGTATATTCACGTTGATTTCGATCCTTCTCAAGTGGCTCCGAAAAAGATAATTCTGCCTTCGCCCGACGTTGCAAAACGGCCTGCCGCGGTTCAGCCGCGGGCTGTTGCCGCCGCAAGGGGTGAAATTGAAACACGTACTGTTTCCAAAGGGGCGCTTGTATCTCCCGAAGGACGTGTCTATTCGGGTAAATTAGTTTCTCTCGACTTCCAAAACGCCGATATTCACAACATTTTAAGGTTAATCGGTGAAGTAAGCGGCAAGAACGTTGTAATCTCCGACCGGGTCAAGGGCAAGGTAACACTCACACTTAAGGATGTGCCATGGGATCAGGCGTTAGACATTATTCTTGCGTCTCAAAACCTTGGCCTGGAGATTGTGGGCAATGTCTTACGCATCGAGGAAGCCAGCCGTTTGCTCGAGGAAAAGAAAAGACGCCAGATCGAACTGGAACTTGAAGAAAAAGAGAGGGAAGTTCTGATTACCAGAATTTGGACGCCTAAGTACGCCGGTGTCGAAAAGATGAGAACGTTGCTTGAACCTTTAAAGAGCGCGGATGGAACCATCAAGGCAATCGGGAACGATATCTTTGTTAAAGAGAGAGAAGATGTTCTCCAATTGATGGAAGAGGTCTTTCGTAAAAACGACAAAGCGACGATGCAAATCCTGATTGAAGCTAGGATTGTCGAAGCTTCAACCAGCTTTGCAAAAAACCTCGGCATTAACTGGGGCGGTACTCTCAATGACCCCAGAGGTAGGTTGGGAGGGCTGCTTCTGGGCGGGTCTCTAGGCGGGTCCCTAACGGCGAACGGGCTCTTTGGAGCTACAAATTCTGCCGTCAATCTGATAGCTGCGCCAGCTACTGGTCTGGGCCTCGGCCTTTCATTCGCCACTGCGGCTGTTGATATTAACGCTAACTTGTATGCCATGGAACAAAGCGGTGAAGGCCGGATTGTTTCCGCGCCGCGTATCCTGGCTAATAATGACGAAGAAGTGTTCATCAAGCAGGGTCAGTCCATACCCTTTGAAACAACAGCGACGGTTAACGAGCCCAGTAAAATAGACTTCAAAGAGGCGGAGCTTAAACTTGAAGTAACTCCGCACATTGAAGAAAATGGAAAAATCATTTCCATGAAAATCACGGTGACCAAAGATACGCCGGATTTCGCCCGCAGTGCCAGGAATCCTCCGATCAACACGCGTCAGGCTTCAACCAAACTGATGGTAAGAGACGGTGAAACGGTAGTCATCGGCGGGATAATCATCGATGATAGATCCAGGGTCTCTAACAGGGTTCCATGGATACACAATGTTCCGATACTCGGTTGGCTTTTCAAGAGCCAGGAGGTTATGGATTCAACGGTTGAGCTTCTGATCTTTATTACGGCTCACATTATACCGGTGAAAATCTAAGCTCGGTTGATATCAAAAAAAGGGTCCCCGCTACTGAAAGCGGGTGCCCTTTTTTTTGTAATTCAGACTGAGACCTCTGCAAAACCAGTAATTTTGTTGAAATCGCGGAAGGTGAAAATTTAACCCGCAGGAATATAACTAATATTTCGAGGACTTAAATTTGAGCCTGACATATGCCGCTGCAGCGTCAGCGAAGCGATGCTCAATATCGCTGCAGCGTCAGCGAAGCGATGCTCATGAGGTCAGCTAAAGGACGAAGTTTTGCAGAGGTCTTGACATAAGAAATATTTGAAAGCCGTTTTAAAATGAAATGCTTCCCATAACAAACCCCGTGGACTGAGAAACACCGGCCGTCTTCCCACCCGTTTAAATCAATTTATACCTTGCACCTGGCTGGATTTAAACAGGTCCCTCAGTAACAAGAAGCATAGATTTTCCTTGCCATTTACCCTGACGTTGCCGATAATTCCCCTTGAAGGGAGGATGGCGTGACCTATATAAGTGATTTTTTGGTGATCGGCAGCGGAATAGCCGGGCTGTCTTTTGCCCTGAAAGCCG
This sequence comes from Deltaproteobacteria bacterium, assembly GCA_019306365.1. Taxonomy (GTDB): domain Bacteria; phylum Desulfobacterota; class Desulfarculia; order Adiutricales; family JAFDHD01; genus JAFDHD01. The sequence continues at coordinate 2,778 of JAFDLS010000044.1, read as the reverse complement.
CCAGGTTTGGCACGGTCAACATTGTAACCAAAAAAGAAAAAAGCGATACAAGCACTAACTTGGCTCAGGGGGGTATCGCCTCAGCTATTGGTGAAGATGACTCGCTGGACCTTCATATTCGAGACACCCTGATCTCAGGCAGTGGGCTTTGTGACGAAAACGTGGTCCGGATTGTGGTTACCGAAGGTCCTGATCGTATCAGGGAACTGCTTGACCTGGGAGTAAACTTCAATCTGGAAGGCGGACAGGAAAACACCTTTGAGTTAGGCAGAGAAGGCGGCCATTCTCGACGCCGGATTGTCCACGCTGAAGACATGACCGGTCAGGAAGTGGAAAGGGCCCTGGTTGAAAGGTCCCTGAACGAAAAGAACATCGAGTTTTATGAGCATCACACAGTGATAGATCTAATCACTCATTATAAACTCTTCCGACAGGGCCTTGTCAGCAATATTTCAGAGGATTCATGTTATGGGGCTTACGTTCTGGACACCAAAAAAAATGAGGTCAAAACTTATTTCGCTCGTGTCGTGGTGCTTTGTTCCGGTGGTGCGGGGAAGGTCTACTTATATACAAGCAATCCGGACATAGCCTCCGGTGACGGGGTGGCTATGGGTTATCGCGCGGGAGCGGTTATTTCGAACATGGAATTTGTTCAGTTCCATCCGACCTGTTTATACCATCCGCTGGCAAAAAACTTTCTTATCTCTGAAGCGGTCAGGGGTGAGGGGGGAAAGTTGATAAATGGCAAAGGTCGTGAGTTCATGGTCGATTACCATGAGATGAAGGAACTGGCCACGCGGGACGTGGTCGCCCGAGCTGTTGATTCTGAGCTGAAAAAAAGCGGTGAGGACTGTGTTTTTTTAGACATTAGTCATCGTGAAAAAGGTTTCATCATAAAGCGATTTCCAAATATCTACCAGACATGCCTGAGTTTTGGCATTGATATCACCAAGGAACCTATCCCCATCGTACCGGCCGCCCATTACCTTTGTGGTGGAGTTTTGACCGATACTGAGGCACGTACCAATATCCCTTATCTCTACGCCCTGGGCGAGGTCGCCTGTACAGGCCTGCATGGGGCCAACAGACTGGCCAGTAACTCACTTCTCGAAGCGCTGGTCATGGCCGATCGGGCCGCGAAAGCAGTTAAGCGGGATCTTGAGGTAAGATCCCAAAAACCCTTCCCGGAAGAGCCTAAATGGGATCCGGGTTGGGCGTCGGACAGTGATGAGGCTATTGTGGTTTCCCACAACTGGGAGGAGATTCGCCGGTTCATGTGGAACTACGTGGGGTTGGTGCGAACGAACAACCGCTTGCAGAGAGCGCGCAGCAGGATCAGGAATATCCAGAAAGAGATTGACGATTACTACTGGAATTTTCTCATCACCAGCGATCTGATAGAGCTAAGAAACATCGCCACAGTGGCTGAACTCATCATCGAAAGCGCCCTCTCTCGAAAGGAGAGTCGTGGTCTGCACTATAACCTGGACTACCCTCAGCGGAACGACACGCAATACAGGCGTAATACCATACTCAAGCTGGGCGCGCTGCCGGTTTAGAAAATGGGATAATTACGTTTAGAGACTCAATCAGATTTAATTCTATGTCATAATTACGGCGATGGTTTTTCAGGGCCATTGGTGCCTGACAATTATTTAAATTAAATATGCCATCCTTTTCTAAAGGATGGCATTTTGATGTCGTATCAATGAATACCTTTCCATAGAGACCTCAGCAAGATTTCGTTCTTTAGCCGACCTCATGAGCACCGCTTCGCTGACGCTGCAGCGGCATATGCCAGGCTCAAACTTAAGTCCTTGAAATATTAGTAATATTCCTGCGGGTTAAATTTTCACCTTCCGCGATTTCAACAAAATTACTGGTTTTGCAGAGGTCTCCCATAATGAATATCCTTCATTTTTAGAAAAATGCTAAGTAAAATCTGTTCACGGTCAACTTCGCCGGGTAGCTTATCGGCCTTACGGAGCGAGCCGAGGTTTTTAAAACATTGATTTGGATTATAGCGGCTCTCGCCGTCACTATCATGTGGGGTGCCAGAACGCTGACTCGTAAGCCATCATTCCATCCGGCTGTTTAAGATTTCATCATGGTTTGAAAGCTTCAACCAGAGAAAACATGCCGCGTGCCTGTAAGGCTTTCACCCGCGTAAATCCGGCTTCTGTCAGCCCCTGTTCGATCTCCTCAAAAGTATAGGTGCCGCCGCCCGGCGTGTTCACCAGCATGTTAATCGCGAAGATGGCTCCGGAAAGGGGTCTGGTTCGGTCAGGCTCCATGACATGATCTCGTATAACTATTCTTCCGCCTGAGTCCAGAGCCTTAAAAACCCTTTTATACAGCATCAGGTTTTGTTCATGGCTGTTTTGATGGATTATAGCCGACAACAGGGCAAGATCGTGTCCCGCGGGCAGTTCGTCTTTGTAGAAATCACCCGGAATTAGGTTAACTCGATCCAGCAGTCCGGCGTCAGTTATTCGCTCACGGGCCATTTCGATGACTGGCGGCAGATCGAATATCGTGGCTTTCATGTCGGGGGCAGCCTGAAGGAAAGCTATGGTGTAGGTCCCGGAACCACCCCCCACGTCAATGAGGGCTTTGGCCTGGCCCGGGGAGATGGCCTGGATTATCTCGGGAGCCGCCGCGGAAGCCCCGACATGCATTGCCCCGATAAAGGCTTTCATGCGATCCTTGTCGTCCCATGATTCCAACCTCTTTGCCGGTTCGCCATGACGCACTACTTCGGTCAGTTGTGACCAGGTA
>JAFDLS010000249.1 GCA_019306365.1 Deltaproteobacteria bacterium | reverse complement strand
GACCATATGATCGACATAATCGGGCATCGTATCGATAACCAGGCCTATCTGACTTGCCTCGTTATAAGCCGGAATCACGGCGCAGATGGAGTGATCCTTATACATTTTATCTTTCATCCATGATTATCATTGATTTCATATAGAGTATAACCGCGTCCCCGGTAACGCGGCTTTAGATAATATTTAGCAAAATCACGCCAGATAAGCAACTTATCCTTCTGAAAGTTATTTACGAGATAGTTCGTTAACAGGGCGCGCCGGGTTAGAATGTGAGTAACGCCCAGGCTTTTTAATTCCTCACGAATCTCAAGACCCGACCGAGCCCCAGTCAGGATTGGCTTCAAGGTTTCTCCGGAATAAAAGGTATGATAGAAATAATTTCGGTCGCAGTAATAACCGCGGTTGCCCGCGAAGAGGAAAAGAATGCTGGATTGAGAAGGCAGATCGCGGTTTATGAAATCCATGACTTCATAATGATCCAGGCTTTTCTTTAAGTAAGTCTCCCTGGTTTCCCGTCCTAACAGATAAGGCGCAGGGGCCGCTTTTTGCCAGAAATCATAGGCCCAAATGACGTTTAAGGAAAGAAAAGACGACAGGACGCAAGTAAAAAAAACGATTGATAATCCCCGGGTTAGACGGCGGCTGAAAAAGTTCCAAAGTTCATGCAAACCGTAAACGGTGAGAACAACCAGCACCGGGAGAATGGGAAGCATATACCTGATCCGAAACGTAGACTGAAAAAAAACCGCGATTATCCATAACAGGACGAATACGCCAAGGAGTCTCAGGTACCTGTCCCGGGTTTTGATCAGGGCAAAAACAGGCAAAATCAGCAAAATGGGATTGAGCACCCCATCAAAGAACCGGGGAGAATGATCCTGACCCGAAAAAAACGCCCGTACCGGAACCAGCAGTATTTGAATCAGGGACTCCCCGTAAAGGTGGTGGCGTTCGGTAAAAATGTTTACAACAAGATCGGATGGGGCCACGCCGGGCAGGCCCCACAGGTGATTATACAGGGGATAAAGAGGGTTGCCGGTCAATACAAAATTCCTGATCAGCCACGGGGAAAACATAATCAGGGCCAGGAATAAAAAAGCCAGCCCCCAAAGGCCGCTCTTGAGAAATCCCTTCCCGTTCCAGGCGCTCAGAACCATCGCCCCCGCAGTCAACAGCGGCAGCGCGATCAGGGCATTGTATTTAGTCCCCAGCCCCAGCCCTAAGGTTGCCGCTGAAATAATAAAAAAGATATTCCGTCTGGTTGAGGACCACTCAAGCATCGCCATCCAGGAAGCGGTTATAAAAAAGGCCAGACCCAAATCCACATAGGCAGAGGCGGACAAGCGCATAACGATGGGCGTGCTGAGGAAAAGGACGCTTCCAAGAATCGCCCAGTTTTGATTCAGGCGTTTTTTAAGGTAAAGGTAAACTATAAGGGCCGTGAGCAAACCAAAACCGTGATGTATTATTTTGGCTCCCCAGTCTGCGCCAAGAGCCAGCGGGATCAGGTAAAGCAGCTCCAGGTTCATGGGGTAGTAAGAAAAACTGGCCCAGGGCAGATCAGTCAGTATTCCTTGTTTGAGCCAAATTTTTGGAAGAGCCAGGTGATGAATCAGGGCGTCCCTTTGTGTCGGAGGCAGAAGATCAAGCAAAAGCGCCCAGAGAATAACCGTAAAAAGAAAAATAAACAGGGTGATTCTGGTAAGTCGAGTCAAGGCGGGGTGCAAAGACGGCTGAGGGCCGCCTTCACAAGCGCAGGATATACTCTCCCGCGACAGATAGGCGGATGTTTTTGTTCCTGGCGTCATGAACCAAAAAAGCCGGGCACAAGAAAATTTGCCAGGCCTATAAGAAAAATGATCCATCCCATCGGGGCCAGCACAATGCCGAGTGCGGACTCACGGCCGAGACCCCAGCCAGTTGAAAATAAACCGACAAGAGTCAATCCAATATATATAAAGACGGGATTTAGGCCCATTTTAGTCCCCACAACCAGATGATGAAACCGGCCGCCCAAACCAGGGCCCAAGGCCAGGCCTGCCCCCAACCCCTTTTAAACGAGCTGAACCGAATAATGAAAACCAGGGCTCCGGATATCCAGATCAGAAAACCTCCCGCCGCAGCCAAAGCCGGGCCAGTCTGGGGTCTGGAAGGCCGCGCGAAAAGGTCCAGGTAAGTTCGAGTGGTTGCTTCCAGGGATGGCTTTTTCGCGCCTTCACCGAGCTTGGCCCGGGCCATCAATTCCGCCAGGTGCGGTTCGGCGCGTTTGATCAGGTCAACCCGTGGGGTGTAAATACTTCTGGCACCATATAGACCTGACCGAAGCCGGGATAAGGTCAATCGAGCGTCATCGTCTCGCCCCTGACTTTTGAGCTTAAGGCCCAAATCAAGCATTTCCCGGGCCGCGGTCTCAGCCGCGCCAAAAGGCACGTACCAGTTCAAGGCCCGGCTGTAGTGCTTCAATGACTCATTGAATTCCGAACGGTCAAGGGCCTTTCTGGCGAGGTTGACTTCTGATCTGGCTCTATATTCAAGTACTCCGGCCATCACGAGAAGGGCTGCCAAAACAAGAACGAAATAATACAGAAACTTCTTGCTAAGTGATCTGGCGCGCGTCAAGGGGAACCCTCCTTCTTCGCGGACAGTGACGCGAGTTCTCTCTTAATCATGGAAATCAAGCTAGACCTTAACGCTCGCTTCAGAGCCAGATTATAATATTCCCTGGCCCGACTCCGGTCGCCCTGACGTTTGTAATATTGCGCCAGGCTGATGTATGCCTCCGGATATCGAGGGCCAAGTTCAATGGCCCGCTCCAGCGTCGTTTTAGCCCGCTCCAGGCGGCCTGTCTTAAGATAGATCATGCCCAAATTGGCATGGGAGTCATAGTCATGTTTGTTTTGAGCCAGAATGTTTTTAAAGCGCTCCTCGGCCTCCTCAACACGACCCAAATCCAGAAGCGCCACGCCAGCCAGGTTTTCCAGGTAAGTTTGCTTGTCCAGCGTCAGGTTGTTTTTACCCTTCGGGCCAAAAAAGCCCTGAATCATCTTAAGCAGGCTCATTGAATCCGTCGGGCGGCCGTGAAGACGCAGATAGCGGGCGTACTCGGCCAGGAAATCTATATAATAAGCGTCTACCTCCCTGTCCAGAAGCATGTCTTCCTGTTCAATCTGCCGTTTGAGCATAGCGCGCAGCCGGTCAAATCCCTGTTGAACAGTATCCAGGGGGAGTTTCTTTATTGGCTGAGGATATTTAGTTCAGGCGCCAGGTTGGGATAAAAAATTTCGTTCATGCTTATCGGTTCCCAGTAGATATCCCGGTTTTGATCCAGGTTGACCGCCACGAACTTCTTCAAATACTCCACGCCGTTATCTGGTGAATAGCCTCCGGGAGGCACGGCCACGCGAGGAAATCGATCTTGCGTGACCGGATTAAAATAGTCGGGTCTGACAAAATCGGACAGGCCCATCACGACCACGTCTTCCCGATGACGAAAGACGTCCTGGTAAGCGCGGTGGTGGAACCAGAGGATCGCGGTCAGGCTGATGGCGTCCGGGGCCATAACCTCATAATCCTCCCGGAACAGCTCCAGTGGTAAAAAAGACCCGGAACGGTTCTGGGTTGGAAATTGAAGCCAGACACCACCGGCAAAAACAAGGCACAGAATTACGGTTAGCGCTGCCTTTGTGGCCGCATGGTTGGAAATGGCCGGAAGCCTCAGCCGCCTCAGGAGCCACCTCAGGAGCCAGGCTAACCCTATTCCCCAAAATATGGCCAGACAAAAATACGTGGGCAGAAAAGCCGATGTCAGCACCCATCTTATGAAAAAAAGCAAATTCGTAAGTGTAATGAGTGACAGACTGATTGCCAGTGAAGCTTTTACTTTGATTAACCGCCAGAACCCGATCACAACCAGGGGCAAACCAAGCGGCCAGAAAAATCCGGGCGTTCTCTGAGTAAGGAAGACCCAGGCGTAATCAAAAAAACGTATGCCTTCACGTACCTCCTGGAAATGAAAGCTTGAGTCCTTTCTGTCCGTCACGTGCCGCCAGAA
>JAFDLS010000043.1 GCA_019306365.1 Deltaproteobacteria bacterium | reverse complement strand
TTTCGAAAGACAAAGCGTAATGGCCGATGTCAGGGTCGTCTTCCCGTGATCAATGTGCCCAATCGTCCCTATGTTTACATGCGGCTTCGTCCGCTCAAATTTCTTCTTGGCCATAGTCAGTCCTCCTTAGTCCTGACAGAATAAATTCTGGTGTTATTCAAATCTTATATACCTACACTTAATTTCTTTCACGAAGAATCTCAGCCGTAACAAACTCCGGCACAGATTCGTATTTCCCGAACTGCATGCTAAATGGGGCCCGACCCTGAGTCATGGACCTAAGATCCGTGGCATATCCAAACATAGCTGCCAGTGGAACATCGGCGGAAATAATTTGAACACCGCCTCGGATTTCCATGCCCTTGATTCGGCCCCGCCTGGAATTGAAATCACTCAAGACGTCCCCTACGAAATCTTCGCCAACCACAACCTCAACGGCCATAATTGGTTCGAGCAAAATGGAGCGAGCTTTTCTCAAGCCCTCTTTCAAACCGATTGATCCGGCGATCATAAAGGCTCGTTCAGAAGAATCCACCTCATGATAAGATCCGTCAAAAAGCGTCACTTTTAAATCAGTTACAGGGTACCCGGCTAAAACTCCCTGCGTGGCCGCCTGATTTACTCCTTCCGCGACAGGTTTGATGTATTCGCGAGGCACAACGCCGCCAACGATCTCGTTAGAAAACACTAACCCCGTTCCTGGTTCGGCCGGTTCAAGCCTGAGTTTGACGTGTCCATACTGCCCGCGGCCTCCGGTTTGCCGGACGAAACGTCCTTCCACCTCTACGGTCCGAGTAATGGTCTCACGGTAGGCAACCTTGGGTTTACCAATGTTGGCCTGTACATTAAACTCCCTGAGGAGGCGATCGACAATAATTTCCAGATGAAGCTCGCCCATACCTGAAATTATTATTTCACCGCTTTCCTCATTTGTCATAGTGCGAAAGGAAGGATCTTCAGCCGCGATCTTGGTGAGAGACACGGACAGGCGATCCTGGTCGCCTTTGGATTTAGGTTCAACGGCAACGTGTACCACGGGTTCCGGTATGTACAAATTTTCGAGCACAATGGGTTCGGATGTTTCGCATAGCGTATCACCGGTAGAAGTGTTCCTAAGCCCCACAGCGGCCACGATATCGCCGGCGTAGACCTCTTTAATCTCCTCCCGGTTATTGGCATGCATCTTCAAAAGACGTCCGATTTTTTCTTTGGTTTGTTTGTTCGAGTTGTATACCTGAGCCCCGGATTTCAACTGCCCTGAATATATGCGTAAAAAAGTTAAATGACCCACATAGGGATCATTCATAATTTTAAACGATAAAGCGGAAAAAGGCTCGTCATCAGCCGCCTTCCTTATTATGACCTCGTTATTATTGTCAAAGCCCTGTATAGGAGGCACATCCAAAGGTGAAGGAAGGTAATCTACGATGGCGTCCAGGAGAGGCTGAACTCCCTTATTTTTAAAGGCGGAACCGACCAGGACCGGGACACACTTGAGATCAACGGTCGCCCGGCGCAGGCCGGCCCGTATGTCAAGTGGGGTAATTTCTTGTCCTTCGATGTATTGTTCCATAATCTGATCGTCCACTTCCGCCAAGGCCTCGATCATGGCCTCGCGGGCCCTGGTTGCTTCATCCTTATAATCAGCGGGGACTTCCTCAATCCTGTAATCTGCCCCCAAGGTTGTTTCGTCATATTTCACGGCTTTGTTTTCGATAAGATCAATCAAGCCGATAAATTTATCTTCTGTCCCTAAAGGAACCTGGATCAAAATCGGAAAGGCCTTAAGCCGCTCCTTCATTTCCTTTAAGCATCGCTTATAATCAGCCCCGACTCGGTCCATCTTGTTTATAAAAGCGATACGGGGCACTCCGTAGCGTTCTGCCTGCCTCCAAACGGTCTCTGATTGGGGTTCAACCGCTCCAACCGCGCAAAAGACGGCCACCACACCGTCAAGCACCCTCAAGGAGCGCTCGACTTCAATTGTAAAATCCACATGGCCCGGCGTATCAATAATGTTAACACGATGTTCTCTCCAGAAGCTGGTTGTAGCAGCCGATGTGATGGTGATTCCTCTTTCCCGCTCCTGTTCCATCCAGTCCATGACAGCCTTTCCGTCATGAACTTCGCCCATTTTACGGGAAACGCCGGTATAATATAAAATCCGTTCTGTTGTTGTGGTTTTGCCCGCATCTATATGCGCTACGATACCGATGTTTCGGGTTTTTTCTAACGGGACGATGCGGGACAATCGAAAACTTTTACCCTACCAGCGATAATGAGCAAAGGCTTTATTGGCCTCAGCCATGCGATGGGTATCCTCCCTCTTTTTTGCCGCCCCGCCACGACCCTGGGCGGCATCCATTAACTCCGCCGCAAGCTTAGCCACCATGCCCTTTTCTCCTCTGGCCTTGGCAAATCCAATAAGCCAGCGAATACTCAAAGCCATGCGCCTTTCATTACGAACCTCAACCGGAATCTGGTACGTGGATCCACCAACCCGGCGGCTCTTGACTTCCACTAATGGTTTTACTTTCTCAAGGGCTTGTTCAAAAATCTTAATCGGATCCTCGTTGGTCTTGGCGGCAATTTGATCCAAGGCTCCGTACATTATAGCTTCAGCCGAGCTTTTCTTTCCCCGGCGCATAATCCCATTTATAAACTTTGCTATAAGCGGGTTGTTATACTTTGGATCCGGGATAATCTCTCTTTTCGGAACTTCTCTTCGCCTAGGCATGGTTCATCCTTTATTTGGGCATCTTGGTACCATATTTACTTCGGGCGTTGCGACGGTCCTGAACGCCTATAGTATCCAATGTTCCCCGAATAACGTGGTATCGCACACCAGGCACGTCCTTAACACGTCCGCCGCGAATAAGCACTACGGAGTGTTCTTGAATATTGTGTCCTTCTCCTGGTATATAAGTAGTCACTTCCATACCATTTGTTAATCTAACTCTGGCCACCTTTCTAAGAGCCGAGTTCGGCTTTTTTGGCGTTTGAGTATAGACTCGGATGCAGACGCCCCTCTTCTGCGGACTGCCCTTAAGAGCAGGTGTTGCGACCTTTTTAATTTTACTCTTTCTTCCCTTACGGACCAACTGGTTGATCGTGGGCATAAAACTTAATCCTTTAATCTTCTTCGCTCAAAATAAGGCCCTCTGAGGGCCGTAATCCCCCCTCCCGGGAGGTGGCCCGGTAAGGGCCAGAAATATTCGAATAATTACCATAACCACTAAAAGCGATAAATTTACTAGAAACAACTCACGACTGTCAAGGTTTTTTTCATAAAATGCGTTAACTTATCCAAGCTTTATTAGGCAAAATTATCCTGAAAAGCATGAAATGTTCAAAAAGTTAATAATCTGTTTTCCCCGCGCATTCAATCTGATCAATTTTTTTCCTTAATCCGTTGTTTAAATTTCTAATTTTTCTCGTAATTTGCGATACTTAGCCGATCCGGTCCCCGCAGGAATGAGCCGGCCCATGATAACGTTTTCCTTAAGGCCTTTCAAGCGATCGACTTTACCGGCAATAGCCGCCTCGGTCAGAACTTTTGTCGTCTCCTGAAAACTGGCCGCGGAAATAAAGCTCTCAGTCGTCAAAGAGGCCTTAGTAATTCCCAACAAGAAAGGTTCGCCCATGGCCGGCTTTTTCTTCTGAGCCACCATAAGCTCGTTAACTTCCTCAAACCTGTACCGCTCAACCTGTTCATCCAGGAGAAAGTCGGTGTCGCCTGGATCGGTAACACTTACCTTCCTGAGCATCTGACGCACAATAACCTCGATGTGCTTGTCGTTGATCTGGACGCCTTGCAGCCGATAGACTTCCTGAATTTCATCGACCAGGTACTTGGCCAGCTCCTTCAAGCCGCGTATGGCCAAGATATCGTGCGGGTTGGCTGAACCGTCCATCAACGACTCGCCTGCTCGAATGTAGTCACCTTCATGAACTGTAATGTGCTTCCCTCTGGGAATCAAATATTCCTTTTGCTCGCCCACGTCCGGAGTGATAATAACTTTACGCTTGCCTTTGGTTTGTTTACCAAAAGAGACTATGCCGTCGATCTCGCTGATGACCGCGAGTTCCTTGGGCTTCCGAACCTCAAACAGCTCTGCGACTCGAGGCAGACCACCGGTGATATCCTTTGTTTTTGTGGTTTCCCGGGGGATTTTGGCCAGGATGTCTCCAGCTTCGACCTGATCTTTTTCCTGCACCAGAATAATGGCGTTCAACGGTAAAGAATAACGTGAGGGAAGACCATGTTCATTCTTCTTAACCCGGCCGCTGGAGTCAGTAACAGTGATCCTCGGGCGAGCCTCAGTCTCTTTATACTCGGTGATAACCTTACTGGACATACCGGTCACGGGGTCGACCTTTTCGATCATGGTTTTGCCCACCTGGATATCGGCAAATCGAATACGGCCGGGAACCTCAGTCAAAATGGGGGTGGTAAATGGATCCCATTCAGCCAGAACCTGCCCTGGTTCTACCTCGGCGTCTTCCTTGAATTTGAGATGGGCGCCGTAAATGACCTGGTAACGCTCCCGCTCTCGGTTCTTCTCGCTGATGATCGCGACCTCGCCTTTTCGACTCATGACCACCATCTCACCATTCGAAGTTTCTACCGTATGCAAATCAATGAACTTAAGTTTTCCTTTATTTCGAGCGACGATTTGAGTCTGCTCGACCCGGCGGCTGGCGGTACCACCGATATGAAATGTCCGCATGGTAAGCTGAGTTCCCGGCTCACCAATAGACTGGGCGGCAATGATACCCACAGCCTCGCCGATCTCCACAGGATGTCCGTGAGCCAGGTCACGGCCATAGCACTTGACGCAAACGCCTCTCTTGGCCCGGCAGGTCAAAAGTGATCGAATCTGAATACGGTCCAGACCGGATTCATCAATTTTACTCAGGGCTACCTCATCTATTTCTTCGTTAGCCTTAACGAGAACCTCTTCACTATAGGGATCTAAAACATCCTCCAGCGCTGTACGCCCAAGCACACGTTCGCCCACGGGCTGAATAACCTCGCCAGCCTCTCTGAGAGATTCAACCCAAATCCCATTCAAGGTTCCGCAGTCATATTCGGTAATGATACAATCCTGAGCCACATCCACCAGACGGCGGGTTAAATACCCGGAGTTGGCTGTTTTGAGCGCTGTATCAGCCAGGCCTTTGCGAGCGCCGTGAGTTGACACGAAGTACTCAATCACAGTAAGACCTTCACGGAAGTTGGCGATAATAGGCTGTTCGATAATTTCACCGGTAGGTTTGGCCATGAGGCCGCGCATTCCGGCAAGCTGCTTCATCTGGTCCTTGCTGCCGCGCGCGCCTGAATCCGCCATCATAAAGAGGGAATTAAAGCTGGTGGTTTCCTCTTTCTTGCCTTCATGATTTGTCACCTCCTCGGTGGAGATCTCTTCCATCATTTTGCTAGCGACGTTTTCAGAAGCTCGGGTCCAGATATCAACAACCTTGTTATATTTTTCACCCTCCGTGATCAAGCCGTCGTTGTATTGCTCTTCTATCTTACTAACTTCATTTCGAGCGTCAGAGATGATCTTACCCTTCTGATGGGGAATGATCATGTCGGAAATGCCAATGGAAACTCCTGACTTGGTAGCGTATTTATAACCAAGATCCTTTAACTGGTCGGCTAAAACCACTGTTTTTTTTACGCCGCAACGACGATAACATGAACCAACGAGATTCAGAAGTTCCTTTCTTGTCATAACTTTGTTAATTCGATCAAAACCCATCTCATCCGGAACGATATCCCAAAGCAGGATCCGGCCGGTCGTTGTTTCTATCCTTTCACCATTGAGACGAACTTTTATACGGGCATGAAGATCCAGTTCGTTCGCGTCATACGCAATCCGTACTTCATCAGGACTGCCAAAAAGGCGGTCCTCGCCCTTGACGTAAGACTTCTCCCTCGTCAGATAGTACAACCCTAAAACTATATCCTGACTTGGTTCAATAATCGGTTCACCGTTGGCCGGGGAGAGGATGTTATTGGTGGACATCATCAAAACCCTGGCCTCGATCTGGGCCTCGATGGACAAAGGTATATGAACCGCCATCTGGTCTCCATCAAAGTCGGCGTTGAACGCGCGACAGACTAATGGATGGAGCTGGATGGCCTTCCCTTCGATCAGTATTGGTTCAAAGGCCTGTAGACCAAGCCTGTGCAGAGTTGGCGCCCTGTTGAGCATGACCGGGTATTCCCGAACCACCTCGGAAAGGGTGTCCCACACTTCAGGTGTTTCACGTTCCACCATCTTTTTCGCGCTCTTGATGGTGGTCACATAACCCTTTTGCTCCAGACGCTGATAAATAAACGGCTTAAACAGTTCAAGGGCCATTTTTTTGGGCAGACCGCATTGATGAAGCCTCAGGTCCGGGCCAACCACGATAACGGAACGGCCGGAGTAATCAACCCTCTTGCCCAGGAGGTTCTGCCGGAATCGGCCCTGCTTGCCTTTGAGCATGTCGGATAAGGATTTGAGAGGCCGCTTATTGGGTCCTGTGATGGTTTTACCGCGTCGGCCATTATCAAAAAGAACATCCACGGCTTCCTGGAGCATCCGCTTTTCATTGCGGATGATGATTTCCGGAGCGTTGAGTTCCATCAGTCTTTTTAACCGGTTGTTCCGGTTGATAACACGGCGGTAGAGGTCGTTGAGGTCTGAGGTGGCGAAACGCCCGCCGTCTAACGGGACCAGAGGACGCAAATCCGGCGGAAGCACCGGTATAACATCCATAATCATCCACTCCGGATGATTGCCTGAATCACGGAAAGCCTCGACCACCTTCAGTCGTTTATTAAGCTTTTTACGTTTGGCCTCTGATGAAGTTTCCGTCATCTCCTGTCTGAGTTGAGCGGAAAGCTCATCAAGCTTTATATCAGCCAGCATGGCCTTGATGGCCTCCGCCCCAATACCGGCCTGAAAATTGTCACCGTGCTCCTCACGGGCCTGTCGATAACGTTCCTCGCCCATGACCTGGCCTTTGATCAAAGGCGTATCATTTGGCTCGATGATAATAAAAGATTCGAAATACAGAACCTTCTCAAGTTCCTTCAAGGTTAAATCCAACAAGTTACCGACTTTAGACGGCAGACTTTTGAGAAACCAGATATGCGCCACCGGGCTGGCAAGCTGGATGTGTCCCATTCTTTCACGACGTACTTTGGACTGAATGACTTCAACGCCGCATTTCTCGCAGACCACGCCTCGATGCTTCATTCGTTTGTATTTACCGCAATTACACTCATAATCCTTGGTCGGCCCAAAAATCTTGGCACAGAAGAGACCATCACGTTCAGGTTTGAAAGTCCTGTAGTTAATTGTTTCCGGTTTTTTGACCTCGCCGAAAGACCAGCGGAGAATTTTTTCCGGTGAGGCCAGGGCAATCCTGACCCCGTTATAGGGCATGGGATCCTTCGGTCGATTGAATAAACTAAATATATCTTCCAAAATGTCCCTCCTTATTCCTGTTTATGATTAATCATCAGCCGATTCAGCCGACTCAAACGATTCACTGTCCTCAATCAGCTCTACATCCAAACCCAAACTCATCAGTTCCTTTACGAGCACATTGAATGATTCAGGTATTCCCGCCTCGAGAACGTTATCGCCTTTAACAATTTTCTCATACATTCGGGTCCGGCCAATAGTATCATCGGATTTAACCGTTAAAAATTCCTGCAGAGAATAAGCCGCGCCATAGGCCTCCATGGCCCAAACTTCCATCTCACCAAGCCGTTGACCGCCGAATTGGGCCTTACCGCCCAGAGGCTGCTGGGTAACCAGAGAGTAAGGTCCGATGGATCGGGCGTGAAGCTTGTCATCAACTAAATGGTGGAGTTTCAGCACATACATCACACCCACAGTAATCATGGAATCGAAACGTTCTCCGGTTCGGCCATCTCTGAGATACGTCTTGCCTGTCACGGGCAGTCCGGCCATCTTTAGAAAATCCCGAATCTCTTCCTCTGAGGCTCCGTCAAAAACCGGCGTAGCCACATGCAGCCCTTTTGATGATCGTGTGACCAGGGCGCCGAGTTCTTCATCGTCAAGTTTATCAACGTATTTTTTGAAATCCTTCCGGCCTAATATCGACTTCAGTTTGGTGCGAAGCTTATCCGTGGATAACTTTTCCAATAACTCGCTAATCTGACGGCCTAACTCCTTAGACGCCCAGCCCAAATGGGTCTCGAGAACCTGCCCGACATTCATACGGGAAGGCACACCCAACGGATTCAATACAATATCCACCGGTGTTCCATCCTCGAAATAAGGCATATCCTCTTCAGGTAAAATCCGACTCACAACGCCTTTATTCCCATGCCGGCCAGCCATCTTATCTCCCACGGACAGCTTGCGCTTCATGGCGATATAAACCTTGACCATCTTGATAACGCCCGGAGGCAGTTCGTCACCCTTTCTGATGTTGGTGATCTTTTCGTGAAAGGTCATCTTCACCATGTCAACCTGCTCATTGTAGCGGCTGATGACCTGACCGACCGCTTCACGGATAGTTCGTTCTTTATCCTCAGACAAAGAAACATTGGCCCAATTGGCCGGTTCAATCTGCTCAATGTGCTCATGGTTGATCTTTGTGCCGCGCTTGATCAAGGTGCCGCCGCCTTTCTTGACCTCAGTTAAAGAAGCGGACAGCGTCTTGCCAATTAGAAGCTCCGCCAGGCGGCTTTGGATACTGGCTTTGATAATTTGGATCTCATCGCCCATGTCTTTTTCCAGACGGGCCGTTTCATTATCTTCAATGCTCTGCGCCCGATCGTCCTTGTCCACCCCTTTTCGGGAAAAAACCCGGGCGTCGATCACGACTCCTTCAATGCCTGGAGGCACATGTAAGGAAGTATCCTTAACATCGCTCGCTTTTTCTCCAAAAATAGCGCGCAGAAGTTTTTCCTCAGGGCTGAGCTGAGTCTCGGTTTTGGGAGTTACCTTACCAACCAGAATATCTCCCGGCTTGACCTCCGCTCCGACACGAATGATTCCAGCGAGATCAAGATCTTTAAGGCTTTCTTCTCCCAGATTGGGAATATCCCTGCTTATCTCCTCTTTGCCCAACTTGGTATCCCGGGCCATGGTCTCGAATTCCTCGATATGAATCGAGGTGAAAACATCATCTTTTACCAGCCGTTCGGAAACCAGGATGGAGTCCTCAAAATTGTATCCTCCCCAACTCATGAAGGCAACAACCACGTTGCGGCCCAGGGCCAGTTCACCAAGCTCCGTGGCCGGTCCGTCGGCTATGATTTGCCCCTTGGTCACGTAGTCACCAGGGCGAACAATAGAACGCTGGTTGAAACAGGTGTTCTGATTGGATCGCTGATATTTGGTCAACTTGTAAATATCAACGCCTGAATCCGCCCCGTCGCCCCCGTCACTCTGATATTTTAGAACAATACGGGAGGCGTCGACATCGTCTATGATACCGTCGTGTTGGGCTACCACATTAACCCCGGAATCACGTGCGACCACCGTCTCCATACCTGTACCTACAAGCGGAGCTTCGGACCTGAGTAACGGCACTGCCTGCCGCTGCATGTTCGAACCCATGAGAGCCCGGTTCGCGTCATCATTTTCCAGGAAAGGAATAAGCGAGGTTGACACGGAGACGAGCTGGTTTGGACTGACGTCCATGTAGACCACCTCGTCAGAAGGGACCTGAACAAACTCACCACTAACACGACAGGAAACGACGTCCTTCACGAAACGATTCTTTTTATCCAAAAGAGCGTTAGCCTGAGCAATGGGGAATTCCTTCTCATCCAGAGCGGTCAGATACTTGACTTCAGAAGCGGCCTGGCCGTTCTTGACCAGCCGGTAAGGGGTTTCAATAAACCCGTATGGATTGACTCGCGCGTAGGTCGCAAGAGACACGATCAGTCCGATGTTGGGTCCTTCTGGAGTTTCAATGGGGCATATGCGGCCATAATGGCTTGGATGCACGTCTCGAACCTCAAATCCGGCCCGCTCACGAGTAAGCCCGCCGGGTCCCAGTGCCGAAAGGCGGCGCTTGTGGGTAACCTCAGACAGAGGGTTCGTCTGATCCATAAACTGGGAAAGCTGACTGGTCCCAAAGAATTCCTTGACGACCGCTGATACCGGTTTGGAATTGATAAGATCATGGGGCATCAAGGTTTCGACTTCCTGAAGACTCATGCGTTCCCGGATGGCCCGTTCCATACGAACCAGTCCGATGCGGTACTGGTTCTCTAAAAGCTCCCCGACGGCTCTGACCCTCCTGTTGCCCAGATGATCGATATCATCGGTAACTCCCTGGCGATCCTTCAAATCAATAAGTTCCTTGACCACGGACATGATATCTTCATTACGGAGGGTTCTCACCGTAAGATCGGTTTCCAAATTAAGTCTCAGATTGAGCTTGAGGCGACCCACTACAGAGAGGTCATAGTGTTCGGGATTGAAAAAGAGATTTTCAAAGAAAACGTTAGCGACCTCCTGGGTCGGAGGATTCGAGGGGCGAAGCTTGCGGTAAATTTCGAGAATAGCCTCTTCCTGGGTATTAACCTTATCAAGAAGCAAGGTATCTCTTAGAGAGGAACCGACATTGACCTTATCAATGTACAGGACTTCAATCTCTTTGATCCCAGCGTCTTGTATGGCATAATAGGCTTCTTCGTTAAACTCCTCATTGAGGCCAAGTATAACTTCGCCGGTAGATGGGTCGATCACGTCATGAGCGGCGTACCGGCCGAAAAAGTCCTCATATTTGGCCGGAATTTCGTGAATGTCGCTGTTGGTCATTTTCCTGACAGCGGATTGAGTGATCTTTTTGTTTTTCTTGACAATCACTTCTTTGGTATTGGGATCGACAATATCTTCAACAGCGCGATATCCTAAAAGGAGACTCGGATCGCTTTCGATGGTAACGCGTTTGCCTTCAAAACGTATTTTTTCTGTCTTGTAAAAGTAACGCAGAAGATCCTTGGCAGAATAGCCCAAGGCCTTGAGCAGAAGGGTAACCGGAAATTTACGGCGCCGGTCAATGCGTACATGCAGAATGTCCTTAGGATCGAACTCCATGTCAATCCAGGACCCGCGGAGCGGAATGATTCGGGCGGAATAGAGCAGTTTCCCTGAAGAGTGCGTCTTACCTTTGTCATGATCGAAAAATACACCCGGGCTTCGGTGCAGCTGAGAGACAATGACCCTTTCTGTTCCGTTGATAATAAAAGTTCCGTTATCGGTCATCAGAGGCAGGGTGCCGAAGTAGACTTCTTGTTCCTTGATGTCTCGGATACTGCGAGCCCCGGTGTCCTTATCCACATCATAAACCACCAGCCGAACAGTAATCTTGATCGGGGTTTCGTAGGTTAAACCTTTGGCCAAGCACTCATCAATGTCATATTTGGGCTTATCAAAGGTGTACGAAACAAATTCGAGCGAAGAAAGACCAGAAAAATCCCCAATGGGGAACACACCCTTGAAAACGGCCTGAAGCCCTATGTCTTCGCGTTTATCCGGATCTACTTCCTTTTGCAAAAAGCCCTCATAAGAGTGCTTCTGCATCTCAATTAAATTCGGCATCTTGGCCACATGATCAATCTTGCCAAAATTTTTTCTTATTCTTAAATTTGTAACTGGCCGGGCCATCTTAACTCCTTAAAATTAGAGCATTAATAGGCGCTTGGGCCGGAGTCGGTCAAAATAGACAAACCCCGGCCGTTTTCCTTACTTGATTTCGACCGTTCCTCCAGCCTCTTCAATCTGCTTTTTAACCTCTTCCGCCTCTTCCTTGGAAACTCCCTCTTTGATTGGTTTGGGAACGTCCTCTACCAGGGATTTGGCTTCCTTAAGACCCAGAGCTGTAATGGCCCTGACGGCCTTGATGACCTGGATCTTCTTGTCTCCGAAAGAGGTCAGGACAGCGTCAAACTCCGTCTGTTCCTGAGCGGCGGCGTTATCTGCCCCGCCCACCGGACTACCGGCCGCTACTGCCACAGGAGCAGCCGCGGAAACCCCAAAGGTATCCTCTAATTCCTTAATTAATTCGGAAAGTTCTAATACTGACATATTTTTAATGAATTCGATCACATCTTCTTTAATAATATCGGCCATTTTTCTTATTTCCTCCACATGTCTTAAATATGGCTAAGGCCCTTTTCTCAGACCTGTTCTTTCTGATCGCGAATAGCGGCCAGGGCGTAAACGAAATTACTGATGATACCGTTAAAGACTCTGACCAGGTTAGTGGGCACAGCATTCATGGCTCCCAACATCATCCCGAGAAGAACCTCACGGGAGGGAAGATCGCCCATACGGCTAATCTGATCTATATCCAGTGTTTTCCCTGATAAGACACCGCCTTTAATAGCTAGTTCATTATTTTTAGCGAAGTCCACCAGGGCCTTAGCCAACGGAACCGGATCCCCGGCAGTTGTCCCCAGGGCGTTATTACCGACAAACAGATCATACAGTTTCTCGGTATCAGTTCCCTTTGCGGCCAGTTTGAGCAACGTGTTCTTGACGACACGATATTCACCGCCTACCTCCCGAACCTGCCGCCGCAAGTCACTCATCTTAGTTACGTCAAGGCCTTTGAAGTCGGTTAAGATAACTACCTCTACTTCTTTCAGCCGTGTCGCGAGTTCAGCTACGATTTGATTTTTCTGACTGCGATCCAAATTGCTTATTCTCCTTTCTCCTTGGCCATGTGTTAATAAAGACTTTCGGCCAACGAGAATTCGAGATTTCTCATCAGTCTTGGCAGGCCGTTTTTCGTTTAACGCTATTTTCTTAGCGCACCTGCTGTCATTGACCGAAAAGTCACTTCAGCCCCGAGCTGATTTCCGCCAGACTGACCTGGAATCTATCTGGCGATGAGACAGCCGCGAGGCATTTACTGACTACAATTATTTTTGTTATTTGTCCGCCTGGTCTCGCCTGCAACTTACCGGATTAAGTCCCTGACCAAATTAGGATCAATCTTAATTCCCGGCCCCATTGTTGTTGAAACAGCAATGCTTTGGAAATACGTTCCCTTGCTTGTGGCCGGTTTAAGACGCTGGATGACTTCAAAAAAGGATGTGACATTATCGAGCAGTTTTTCCGGGCCGAAAGAAGCCTTCCCGACAGGGACGTGAACAATTCCATTTTTTTCGGTTTTGAAATCGATTTTACCAGCTTTCAGCTCCCGAACAGCGGTAGCTACATCAAAGGTCACGGTGCCAAGCTTGGCGTTTGGCATGAGGCCTCGCGGACCCAATATCCGGCCCAGCTTGCTGACTGCGCCCATCATGTCCGGCGTGGCGACAGCTTTGTCGAATTCGAGCCAGCCTCCCTGGATTTTTTCAATAAGTTCATCAGATCCGGTGAAATCCGCCCCGGCCTCTTCGGCTTCTTTTTCTTTCTCCCCTTTCGCAAAAACTAAAACGCGAACGTTCTTGCCGGTACCATGCGGCAGCACACAGGTCCCTCTGACCATCTGATCGGCATGCCGGGGGTCGACCCCCAGTTTGACGGCCACGTCCACCGTTTCATCGAATTTGCTGTAAGCAACCTCCAAGGCCAACTTAAGGCCTTCATCAAATGTGTATTTTTTATTTCGATCAATCTTAGATCGAATTTCTTTCATTTTCCTTTTGTGAGACATGTCCCCACTCCTAATTTACAACCAGGCCCATACTTCGGGCCGTACCTTCTATAATCGCCATAGCCGCCTCAATGTCATTGGCGTTAAGATCCTCGAATTTGAGCCTGGCTATTTCTTCCACCTTCGCGCGAGGCACAGTGCCAATGTTAACCCGTCCGGGCTCACTTGAACCTTTGGCGATTTGAACCGCCTGCTTAAGGAGAACCGCCGCCGGTGGGGTCTTGGTAATGAAGCTAATGGACCTGTCAGCGTAAACAGTTATAATAACAGGGATTATCGTCCCCTCCTGACCCTGAGTCGCCGAGTTGAAGGCCTTGCAGAATTCCATGATGTTAACACCATGCTGGCCCAGTGCGGGACCGATTGGCGGCGAGGGGTTTGCTTGCCCCGCCGGAACCTGTAATTTTATCTGACCGATAACTTTCTTGGCCATGTCTTATAAAACTCCTTGCTGATCCTGATTGTAGTGACGGCCGCTGAAAAGGCGAAAATCAAGTTGTACAACCAGCTCTTAATTTAAATCTTCTCCACCTGAACGAATTCCAGTTCGACCGGAGTCGCCCGGCCAAAAATACTAATTAAAACTCTCAATTTTGCCTTGTCTTCTTTTACTTCCTCGACCCGGCCTATAAAGTTGGAAAAAGGACCATCAATAACCTTAACTTCATCGCCTTCGTCAAAATGAAATTTGGGCTTGGGTTTTGAAATACCCTCGACCATCTGGGCAATGACATTTTCCGCTTCGCTGTCCGGTATGGCTGTGGGGTTGTTATTACCGCCCAGAAACCCGGTCACTTTGGGAGTTCCTTTTACAATATGCCATGTTTGATCATTGAGTTCCATATGGACCAGTACATAACCAGGATAAAACTTCCGAGATGACGTTTTCCTCTGGCCTTTGACCAGTTCGACAACTTTTTCCGTAGGGACCAAGACCTCAAGAAATTTGTCTTCCAGATGGAGCTGCTTAATGGTCTCCTCCAGCGAGGTTTTAACCTTTTCCTCGTATCCGGAATAAGTATGTATTATGTACCATTGATGCGCCACGCGCTTATACTCCCATATGAATGCGGCCGATCAGCCGTTATTGCAGGATATACTTTATCAACCTCGAAAGTCCTATATCAACCAGACCCAGGTATGTGGAAACCAGGAAGACCAGGATGATAACAACCGCTGTTGAAGCCAAAGTTTCCTTACGAGCCGGCCAATTAACCTTTCGTAACTCGATTCGAACCTCACGAAAAAACTGCCTCGTTTTGTTGATGAAACCCGGGATTTTGGACTCAGCCTGAGTCTTGGTCTTTTTTTTGACAGGAGTTCGGGAAATCTCTTTCTTTACGGCCTTGTTCTTCTTTTTATCATTAGAGGAAGCAGTTTTTACAACGGCTTTCGTGTTTTTTTTCTTTCTAGATTTTGATTTGGCCATATATCCTCTAAGTCAGTTTTCCCGAACCCATACAATTAAATTAAGGTTCCTCTCGATACTATTAAAATGGCAGGCCAGGAGGGATTCGAACCCCCATCACCCGGATTTGGAGTCCGGTGCTCTAGCCGTTAGAGCTACTGGCCTGTAAAAACATCACGATTTTTCTGGGAGAAAAGTACTATTTGGTCTCCCGATGAAGCGTATGCTTCTGACAAAAACGGCAGTATTTTTTGAACTCCAACTTGCCGGGTGTGCGGCGTTTGTTCTTCGTTGTTGTATAGTTGCGGCGTTTGCAGTCATTGCAGGCCAATATAACAATATCGCGCATTAATTTTTCCTATTCTAAAATTTCGGAGATGACCCCGGCGCCCACGGTTCGGCCGCCTTCACGAATGGCGAACCGGAGTTCCTTTTCCATGGCTATCGGCGTAATCAGCGCCCCTTCCAGAGAA
>JAFDLS010000248.1 GCA_019306365.1 Deltaproteobacteria bacterium | reverse complement strand
ATTGGCCAGGATGACCTGATTAGATCCAGGATAGGTTTTATTTCATCGCCCTTGTTTAAATAATCTGTTACGTCCTGATTTCGGTAATCGTGAGGCGCTATGGTGGGGAGGTTATCGTTTAAACCAGGCCAAATCATGAGGTGACGATAACTGACCCCGGGGTAGATTTTTTGACCTTTACCCAGAGGCAGTTCACGGCATAGATCCGCGATAATTGTATGGGCTTCAGCGGTGCTTATATTGCCCGCGCTGTGGTCGCACATGACCACCTGGTTGTCATCCTTGAATTCAAGGGTAACAAGATTGAGGCGAAAGGCGACTTCATCCTGGGCCAGGCTGACCCCCAGGCTGGCCGCTTCCAGCGGCGCTCGTCCGGTATGATATGCCCTCGGGTCATAGCCCATGATGGACATGTTGGCGATATCCGAACCCGCTTCCATCTTCGGAGGAATGGTTCGGGCCAGGCCCAGTAGACCGCCCCTGGCGAGGGCGTCCATGTGAGGGGTGTCCGCGGCCTCGAGGGGTGTTTGACCGCCGAGTTCCTGACTTGGATAATCCCCCATCCCGTCGCCAACCAGAATGGCGTATTTCATCAGAAACGATCCTCCACCCTAATTAGAACGGTTTTATCCCTGACCATATCGAGCTGGTTGATTTCAGAAAGAGCTTTCTGGACATTCGCCTCTTTAGCTTCATGAGTCATCATGACAATGGGGACGGCGCCCTTGACTTCCCTGCCTTTTTGTATAACCGCGCTAATGCTGATTTTGTGTTCACCCAGTATCCCGGAAATTTTGGACAGCACACTAGGTCTGTCGAGAACTGAAAAACGGAAGTAATAGGTTGTTATTGTTTCTTCCATGGGCTTGAGTTCCATGCCATCCTGGCCGATCTCCCTCCAGGCAAGAGAAGGAACTCGCCTAAGGGCTCCTTTGGAAATGGATCGCGCCAGATCGATTATATCACTTGCAACGGCACTGGCCGTGGGCATCATGCCCGAGCCCTGGCCATAAAGGAGGATGTCCCCTACGTTGTGGCCATTAAAAAAAATGGCGTTGAATGATCCGTTTACCCCTGCCAGGACATGATCTCTGGGCAGCAGGGCGGGATGAACGCGGGCTTCGATTTGAGATTCGTTTGAGGAGGAGATTGCCAGCAGTTTAACCACGTATCCGAATTCCGCCGCAAATTGAATATCCAGAAGTGCCAGCTGGCTGATGCCTTCGACATATATTTTATCCAATTCTAGCTCGTGTCCGTAGGCCAGCGAAACGAGAATGGCCAGCTTATGAGCGGTATCAATGCCGTCAACGTCGAAGGTTGGGTCAGCTTCAGCAAAACCCTTTGCCTGGGCTTCTGCCAGGGCCTGGTCAAAGTCCACGCCCTCAGCGCTCATCTTGGTCAGGATAAAGTTGGCTGTGCCGTTGAGTATACCGAAGAAATGGTTGATATGGTTTGCGGGAAGGTCTTCCTTCAAAGTCCTGATTACGGGGATGCATCCCCCCACGCTGGCCTCAAATAGAATTTCCACCCCTTGTTCTTTCGCCGCCTTAAAAATTTCCTGGCCGTGAGTGGCCAGCAGAGCTTTATTGGCGGTGACTACATGTTTGCCGGCGGCAATGGCTTTCAGTATGAAGGTTCTGGCCGGTTCAAGCCCTCCCATCAGTTCAATTATTATCTCGATCTCCGGGTCTTTAATAATATCTTCCGCGTTTGTGGTTAAAATAGAGGAATCCACCTGAATAGGCCGGGGTGATTCAAGGTCTAGGTCCGCGATCCTCTTTAAGATGAGTCGCCTCTCCAGTTTTTTCTGGATTAAAGCCTGGTCTTCGAGCAGGATTTTAACCACACCAGAACCGACGGTTCCCCAACCGATCAGTCCAATATTTATTGGTTTCATTTCTTAATCACCTTCCTTAACCCGCGGATGGCTTGATTGATGCGTTGACTATTTTCTACCAGGGCAAAACGTACATAGCCTTCACCATATTCTCCAAAACCCAAGCCCGGGCTGACCGCAACCTTTGCCTCTTGAATAAGCATTTTAGAAAAATCGACAGAGTTCATACGGCTGAACTGTTCTGGAATCTTGGCCCAGGCAAACATCGTGCCTCTGGGAGACGGAACGTCCCAGCCAATGCGTTTAAGGCCGTTGATCAAGGTGTCCCGTCTTTCTTTATAGACACGCCTGACTTCCTCAACACATGATTGGTCTTCGTTCAGGGCGATAATGGCCGCGATTTGTATGGGCTGGAAAATCCCATAGTCCATATAGCTTTTAAGCCTTGTTAAAGCCTGGACCATTTCTCTATTACCCGATGCGAAACCGACTCGCCACCCGGCCATACTGTAGCTTTTAGACATGGAAAAGACTTCAACCCCGATATCCTTCGCGCCTTTGACCTGAAACAGGCTTGGGGCCTCGTAACCGTCGAAAGTCAGGTCCGCGTATGCCAGATCATGGATGATCAGAATGTTGTGTTCCTGGCAGAAATCCACAATCCTTTGAAAAAAGTTCAGATCAACAACCGCTGTGGTCGGGTTATGCGGAAAAGAGATGATTAACGCCTTTGGCGCCGGCCACGTTTGTTTTACCGCGGCTGTTAAATCTTCCATGAAATCCCGGTCAAGGGCCATGGGTATGGATCGCAGATCTCCCCCGGCGATAATAACCGAGTAAGTGTGAATAGGATAGGTCGGATTTGGCGCGAAAACAACTTCACCCGGACTGATCATGGACAAGATCAGATGGCTCAATCCCTCCTTGGCTCCTATGGTGACCACCGTCTCAGAGTCAGGATCGATGTCAACATCGTAGCGCCGCCGGTACCAGGCGGCAATTGCGTGCCTGAGTTTGGTTATACCCCGGGAGGCTGAATAACGATGGTTGTGACCTTTGCGAACCGCCTCGACCATTTTTTTAACAATATGATCGGGGGTTGACAGGTCCGGGTTACCCATCCCCAGGTCAATAATGTCTTCCCCGGCCCGCCGGGCAGACATCTTTAACTCATCGACAGCGGCGAAAACGTAAGGTGGCAGTCTCTTGATTCGAGGGAATTCGAGTTTGTTCATTTTGCGGCCCTCTTTTTATAATTTTTATCAGGTGTAATCCTAATAGGCTGTTATAAATATATGATTGAGCGGCGGTTGTCAATTTGTTAGGGCTTCTAATATTTCGAGGACTTAAATTTGAGACTGACATATGCCGTGCAGCGTTAGCGAAGCGGCGCTCATGAGGCCAGCTAAAGGACGAAGTTTTGCGCAGGTCTCTAACTAGAGGCTGTCATTATTTTTGATTAACCCTCGACCGCTTGGCTGTCGTTGTTTAAGAGATGAGTTTTATGGCGTTAAACGCTCTTTTTGTTCAATTTTTATCTGACAGT
>JAFDLS010000247.1 GCA_019306365.1 Deltaproteobacteria bacterium | reverse complement strand
TTTGAATCCCTGGGATTGACTCCCGTTAAAAGCGAGCTTGTAAACGCGCCGTACGTAGAGGAATTTCCTTTTATATTAGAGTGCAAGGTGACGCATAGCATTGAGATAGGGTCATATACACGGCAATTCATCGGGGAAATTTTAGACATTAAGGCGGAAGAGGATGTCCTTGGAGAAAAAAAACTGCCCGATATTGGGAAGGTTCAGCCGTTTGTCTATGATGAGGTAGATCAAAACTATTATGCGGTTGGTGAATTAATAGCCAAGGCCTTTTCCTTGGGCAAGAAGTAACAGTGTTGTATTAAAGCCGTGGGGTATCCAGGCGGTATTATTGTGAACCCCCTCACCTTGGCCGCATCCCGCTTTACACACCCTCTCCGGAAATAGGGCAAAAAAGGAATAACCTCAAGAGGAAAGTTAAGGGGAAACTTTTATCAAAAGGTTTCCCCTATAAAATTATCCCGACAGTGCTATAATTAACCCATGCCCCGCTTTCGGATCATAGACCATATGGCTGACCTGGGGGTCTACTTCTATGGGAAAACGCCTGAAGATCTTTTAATTAACGCGGCCGACGTGTTGTTTGAATTGATGCTCGACCGTAAACCTGAGACCGGCGGAATTTTGACCGATGTGACCCTGGAGGGATTCGACCTGGAGGACCTGCTGGTGCGCTGGCTTTCCGAACTGCTGTATCTTTATTCCGCTCGAAATCAGGTCATGACCGGGGCTGAAATAAAGTCGCTCTCTGAAACGCGGCTTGAAGCCGTGGTCGAGTTAGCGCCTTTTAACCCGGCGGTTCATGAGATAAAGCATGAGGTCAAGGCCGCGACCTACCACAGGCTTGAGTTTAAACCCAGGGGCGGGGGCTGGAGAGCCAGAGTTATTTTTGACTTGTAGAGTGAAAGATAAATGAATATAAAACGTCTTGACGATTATCGGTGGGAAATTCCGGCCACGGGCGGTATGCGTGTTCCGGGACTGGTGTTTGCCGACGCCGATTTGATAAAAGCGATTCACAGGGACGACAGCTTGAGACAGGTGGTTAACGTCGCTTATCTGCCTGGTATCATTGACCGTTCGCTGGCCATGCCAGATATACATCAGGGGTACGGCTTTCCCATTGGCGGGGTGGCGGCCTTTGATTTCGAGGAAGGAGTGATCTCGCCGGGCGGAGTGGGGTATGATATTAACTGCGGCTGCCGGTTGATGACTTCGAGCTTGACCGTGAAGGACGTTCAGCCGCGCCTGACGCCCCTCATCGAGGGGCTCTACCGGGATGTTCCGGCCGGGCTTGGTTCCAAAGGCCCATTAAAACTGAGGCGGCAAGAAATAAAGAAGGTCCTGGTAAACGGGGCTGGCTGGGCGGTTCAGCATGGCTTCGGTGAACCGGGGGATCTGACCCACTGCGAGGAAGGCGGTGCCATGAAAGGCGCGGATCCTGAGGTTTTAAGCGCGCGGGCTATAGAACGAGGTATGAGCCAGCTCGGGACCCTTGGTTCAGGCAACCACTTCCTTGAATCAGGTTACGATCCTCATTCATTCCGGTTCACGCGGGCTTGGTTACCAGGTCTGCGACGATTTTCTCAAGACGATGATGCAGGCCACCGCGCGGGAAAAGTTGGAATTACCGGATCGCCAGTTGGCCTGCGCATATATTCAATCGGAACCAGGCCGTCAGTATTTCGCGGCCATGGCCGCCGCCGCGAATTACGCCTGGGCCAACCGGCAGATCATTATGCACTGGACCAGGGAGAGCTTTCAAAAAACCCTGGGACTGGGTCCCCGTGACCTCAAAATGAACCTGGTTTACGACGTGGCTCACAATATCGCCAAGAAAGAAAGACACATGGTCGGCGGGAAGGAGCGGCTGGTTTGCGTTCACCGCAAGGGAGCGACACGGTCCTTTCCGCCCGGACACATGGACGTTCCTTCCGATTACCGGCAGGTGGGGCAGCCGGTCCTCATACCGGGAGACATGGGCCGATCCTCTTTTGTTCTGACCGGAGCGCCGGGGGCGATGCGGGAATCTTTCGGGTCGTCCTGTCATGGAGCCGGGCGGGTTCTGTCGCGTAAGGCTGCCAAGAAAATGGCCATGGGCCGGTCCATTTTCGAGGAGCTTAAAGCACAGGGTATCGTGGTTCGGTACACCGGGCGGCATACCTTGGCCGAAGAGATGCCCGAAGCTTACAAGGACGTGTCCCGGGTGGTTGAGGTGGTTCACCAGGCAGGCCTGGCCCGCAAGGTAGCGCGCTTGAAACCCCTGGGCTTGATAAAAGGCTGAGGCCGCATGCGCCTCTACCGGAACCTGAAAACGATATAAAATGTTAATATTGTTCGTCTTTATGCTGGATTCCCGCGAAAGCGGGAATCCAGAAAATGAGATTTTGAGTAAAAAAATTACCTGTTCCTAAATCATTTACTAGGGCGAAAAAGGAAAAATTTAAACATTGAGACCTCTGCAAAACCAGTAATTTTGCTGAAATCGCGGAAGGTGAAAATTTAACCCGCAGGAATATTACTAATATTTCGAGGACTTAAATTTGAGTCTAACATATGCCGCTGCAGCGTCAGCGAAGCGGGGTCTCACATTAGGATTACATGATGAATACAGTAACGATTGACGGTGTAACCCTGTACCTGAGTCACCCTGAAGAACTTCCCCTGATCTGGGTTGGACAGGAAGAACTCATGGACCAGATGATGGCCGCCTGGCTGATCGTGGACAAAAGCGACCTGCCGCTCCACCCGCGTCTGATCGGAAAACCGGGCGTTGGCAAAACCACCCTGGCTTATGCCGCGGGCAAAAGAATTGGCCGTGAAGTTTACTTGTTCCAGGCCACGGTTGACACCCGCCCGGAAGACCTCCTGGTCACGCCGGTCATTTCCGGCGAGGGTAAGATTCGATACATGGCCAGCCCGGTCGTGACGGCCATGATACGAGGCGGGGTGCTGGTTCTGGACGAAGGCAACCGTATGAGCGAAAAATCCTGGGCGTCCCTGGCTCCTCTGCTTGATGACCGCCGCTATATCGAATCCCTGGTCGCGGGGGTCAAGGTCAAGGCTGATCCTGGCTTTCGCCTGGTCGCGACCATGAATGACGACGCCTCCACCTTTGAGATCCCGGAATACATCCATTCCCGGCTTCAGCCTCAAATCTTAATAGATTTCCCGTCAGCGGAAGAGGAACACCTGATACTCAAGAAAAACATGCCTTTTGCCGAGGAGGACTTGCTGAGCTACATCGTTTCTTTTTTACAGCTCGCTCACCATAGTGATGAGCGCTACACGGTGCGCGACGGGGTGAATATAGGCCGTTACGCCATGAAGCTGGCTCAGGCCGACCGGGATCAAGGCAAGACCGGACAGGGCGTCACGAACTACATCCATCAGGCCGCCCTGCAAATTCTGGGTGAAGAGGCCTTGATTTATCTGCCAGATCTTGGTTGAAGGAAGCGGGACGAGGCAAAGTTTTAATCAACTGCCTTGAGGTTCTATTCATCCTTCATGGTAACGGCCAACGGAAATCACGGTAACAAATTGAAAAAAATAGAAAAAGATATCATTCGGCACGAAAATATTTTTTTCGCTCCAGCGCTTCACGGCAGGCTGGAGTTCGGGGCGGCCGTGCATCGGCTCTTTCACGGCCTCAAACCTCAAGCCATAGCCCTTGAATATCCGCCCACCGTCTCCGAACCCTTCCTTCAGGGAATCAGGAGGCTGCCTTATCTTTCGGTTGTCCTCTACCAGGAAAAGGATGGGCAATACGTCTACCTTCCGCTCGAGCCTCAAGACGCCATGACAGCGGCGGCCAGGCTGGCCCTGGCTCATGACGTTCCCTTGTTTTTCGTTGACCGGGATACCGAAGGCTACCCTCGCGTGCGCGAACCCATGCCCGACCCTTATACCGTTACCCGGCTTGGCCTGGCCGCGTACGCTGAAACTTACCGCCGCCTTATAGGGGATACAGGGTCGCTTCCTGAGGACCATCTGCGTGAAGTCACCATGGCCTGCCACCTTCAGGATCTGGCCGGACGTTATGAAAGGGTCCTTTTTGTTTGCGGGCTGACGCATTATCCGGCCGTCCGCCGTCTGCTGGGGGAACACCTGGCCCTTCCCCTGGGACGCACTTACCGGAAGGGCGTGACTCTGGCCAACCTGGCGGAAGCCTCAAGCCGGGAAATCATGTCCGAAATGCCTTTTTTGGCCGCTCGTTTTGTGCGGGCGGGTCAAAATGGCGAAAAGGGAACCCTTGACCGGCTGGCCCTGCACCAGGACCTTCTGGCCCAGGCCGGTGAAAGACACCTCAAGAATTCCAAAGAACAGGTTTCACCTGCCCAGATGTCCGTAATAAACCGGTTCAGCCGGAACTACTCCCTGGTGCAGGGCTACCTGACCCCTGACCTATACCAGCTGCTCATCGCGGCTCGCGGAGCGGTGGACGACAATTTCGCCTATGAGATCTGGGACCTGGCGACACACTACCCCTGGCAGGAAGAAAACAGCGGCCTGCCCACCTTGAGGCTCAGGGGTGAAGACCTGTACCTCGATCAGAAAAAGATACGCTTTTACCGCCGGTTTCGTCATTTCAGGCGCAGGCTGGTTTCCGTGCCCGTCAAAAAAAGAAAAAAGGAGAAGGTTCCGGGTCAGTGGCAGAGGGAGTGGGAGGGGAAGTATATCTGTTCTTACCCGCCCGAGGACATCATCATCGAGGGATATGGAGATTATCTAAAAAAAAAGGTGACCCATGTTCTTTCTGAAGAAAACCGCCGCACCCAGCCCTTTCTGGCCTCCATGCTGGATGGGATCGACCTGCGTGAAAGCATCCGGAACTGGCACGAAGGCCGTTTGTACGTGACGGAAAACCGGCCGGTTCAAGGCCGGGTGGGCGAACACAACCAGGAATCTGACATGGCCCTCTACGCGACCCCGGCCGGGGCACAGGTCATCGGCCCCGGGGTATCAAGGTGCGAATACGGGGGGTTCATGATGACCTATCCCCCGCTCAGAGTCTACGACATCTGGCAAGATCCTTTTTTCAACGGGACTCGAACCAAGGCGGAAAGACTGCTCATGGCCGGTATTGATTATTCAAAAGAGAAGTTCGTGGCCTATATCGCCGCCCGGCCCCCGGCCTCCCGCATGAAGAGCCTGGCCAACCATTATGGTAAAAAGATCATTTACCTGCCTTTAGGGCAGTTTTCACCGGTCATGCTTAAAAAAATCCGCGTCTTTCACGTTCTGGACGGCCAGCACGTTCGGGCTTACGCCAGGGACTTTATTTATTAACGCCCGCCGCATGAAATTTCCCGTGTAAAAGGGTTTTCATAAAAACAGCTTTTCTCCTCGTTCCAGGGCTCTGCCCTGGAATGGGTAAATCGATTCGAGGCTCTGCCTCGATACCTTCTCTGCATCATGATATGATTCCGATAGAAAAGCAATCCAGGACGGAAGAACCTGTTTGGCTATCCGCTTATCATTGACCCGTCATTCCCGCGAAAGCAGGAATCCAGACTTATATTGGTCACGTCCCAAGTTAAAGCCTGGGAATGAGTTGAAAATAGAGTGTTTTAAAAATAAGGCATTACCCGTTTGAGGCTTTCAGTTTTACTCAGGCCTTGTAAGGGCTGACGGAACGCCTTGGCTGGCCCTCTTGTCCTTCGGACCCCGACAACAAGTTGTCGGGGCTACCCGGTGAGTATTGGATAGTTTTGTGAGTTGGGTAGAACGAAGCGAAACCCAACAATTGGCTGAATTGAGGCAAAGCCCTGGAACGAGTAAAAGGATTATTTTGGCAATTACTATAAAATAGTCCCAGCTGACAACAGCGCTTAAACGGAAAAAAATCAATTCTAAATTATTGACATAAGTAACTATTATTCTTACTATGTGAAACCAAATTTCACACTATAGAATATTCTGGATAGTTATACGGACCTGCCAGATCATTTTGACGAAATCGGAAGGGGTAAAATGGAACTGAAATCAATGACCATTGTGATTACCGGCGCGGCCAGCGGTATCGGGCACGCCCTGAGCTTAGGATTTCTTGAAAACGGCGCGACCGTGCTGGGCGTGGACGTCAACCCGGAAGGGTTAAAGCCGCTCGAAGAAAAAGGCGCTCTTACCA
>JAFDLS010000042.1 GCA_019306365.1 Deltaproteobacteria bacterium | reverse complement strand
CTGGTAATTTGCTTTGTGAATTTTTCCGCCTTTTCACGGTTTCATTAGAAGCTATCTCAAAATTAGCGTTTTGGTCTAAATCGCGGAGAAAGAAAATTTAAGTCCTCGAAATATTAGTAATATACCTGCGGGGTAAATTTTCACCTTCCGCGATTTCAACAAAATTACTGGTTTTAGACCCTACCAAAAAGGAGACGAGAAAGACCTCAATGTAATTTTACGCAAGATATATCACAGAGAGGTAAATGACGCCTACTGGTGGTGGAAATATCTGGAGAATCCTTTGGGGAGCCATTTTTCCTATTGCGCCCTTCTTGATGATCGTGTGGTGGGATTCGCCGGAGGGATCCCGTATCGGATCAAGGCTGGTGACCGGGAAATCATAGGCGGTCAGCTAATGGATCTCATGGTGGAGCCTGAACTTCAGGGGAAGAAAGCTTTTTCTCCGATAATGAAGGCGAGTTTGGGTGACCTGATGAAAAAAACGGATATGTATTATGGATTTACTAACGAACATTCATTTAGGGTTTATAGCCAAGATAAACGTCATGAGGTCGCCTTTAAAGTCCCAAGGATGATCAAGATTCTCAACACGGAGGCATTGATTAAAAACAAGGTTTCCCTGGACATCGCTGCCAAGGCTGTTGGTTCCTTGAGCGATTTTGGACTTAAGATTACGGAGAAGCTGCAGTCGTCTTCAAAAAAATCTGACCTAAACATACAAATGATCGATAAGTTCGATGAAAGATTTGACGAATTCTGGGAAAAAGTCAGCGCGCACTTCGAGATACTTCAAGTTCGCGATCACAATTACCTTGAATGGAGGTATTCCAGGCATCCGCTGATTCAATATACAACTTACGCCGTAGAGGAAAAGAATGACATTCTGGGATTCATGGTCCTTAAAAATGAATCCGATGAAATCAACCGTGGATTTTTCCTTGAATTCTTTGCCTTGCCCGAAAGGCAGGACGTACAGGATCTACTTCTGAACAAGGCGCAGGAACACTTTATTAATCGTGATGTAGATGTTATTACCGCCTGGATGTTCCCTCATGCTCCATATTACAAGACTTTTCGGCGGCACATGTTTTTCAGCCGGCCTGGAGATCTTATAGTAATGGTTAATTTATTTAAGGGGGATAATGATGCTAGAGAGTTTATCAAAAATCCTCTGAACTGGTATGTCTCGTGCGGGGATCATGAATCATTTTAAATGCGGTATGTCTTTATTACACCGCTGTCTCTCCAATGTATCGCAGGCTTCTTAACGAAGGCGTTAAGATGTTTACAGGATCATTACAAAACAATTTTCAGGGGTGACAATGTTTGATTTTATGATAATTGGCGCGGGATTTGCCGGTTGTGTTTTAGCGGAACGGATAGCGAATCAGCTTGATAAAAAGGTGTTGATAGTTGAAAAAAGAGATCATGCCGGCGGTAATTCTTATGACTATTATAACGAAGATGGATTGCTAGTTCATAAATATGGTCCGCACTACTTCCGCACCAATAACAGGCAGGTTTTTAATTATCTTTCTGAATTTACCAAATGGTATTACCATCAGTATAAGATTCTGGCCTACGTGGACGGCCAGTTTCTGCCTCTTCCCATCAATTTGGATACCATCAATAACCTCTATGGTTTGAGCCTTTCCAGTTTTGAACTCGAAGAGTTCTTTGAAAAAGTGCGCACTCCTGTTGATGATATCAAGACATCTGAGGATGTTGTGATAGATAAAGTGGGACGGGATTTATACGAAAAATTTTTTAGGGGTTATACTAGGAAACAATGGGGACTGGATCCATCCGAATTGGACGCGTCTGTGTGTGCCAGAATTCCGGTAAGAACGAATCGGGATGACCGCTATTTCAATGATAAATACCAGGCTATGCCAAGGTATGGATACACGAAGATGTTTGAAAAAATGACAAGCCATCCCAATATTCACCTTCTTTTAAAAACCGATTACAAAGAAATAATAGATCACATATCATTTAAAAAAATGATTTATACAGGGCCGATTGACGAATTTTTCGACCACAAATTTGGACCTCTTCCTTACCGCTCTCTCAGGTTTGATTTTGAAACATTGGATCAGGAGTATTTTCAGCCTGTATCGCAGGTCAACTATCCAAACGACTGTGATTTTACAAGGATTGTGGAAATCAAACACGCCACGGGACAAAAGCATCACAAAACGACCATTGTCAGAGAATATCCCGCTGAAAAAGGCGACCCTTATTATCCTATACCAAGAGAACAAAACCGGCTTCTTTACGAGAAGTATAAACAAGAAGCGGATAAATTATCGGATGTTTATTTCATAGGACGCCTGGCGTATTATAAATATCTCAATATGGATGAGGTGGTTGCCTTGGCTCTTGAACTTTTTGAGAAAAGGTTGAATCATTAACATTCCCCCATATATTCAATGAATGCCCTCCCTACCGGAAGGGGTGACCGGGTTTTTTATATAATATAATAAAAATTGACTATTTATTCCTTGTACGTTAGAATTTTAGTATTAAAATCGTTAAAAGAGGAAATAAAAAATGACGAAAAGAATGGACAAGAAGTTCTTTTTATTTGATTTTAAAAAAGCGGTTATTCTTATCATATCTTGCGCTATGACGTTGTTTGCAATCGGATGTTCGACCCCTAATGGAAGAAGGCTGAGTTCTCCCGAGATTGTGGAGATCAATAAAACACTTGCCGTTAAGGGAGATTATATTTTGGGATCCGGTGATGTCATTGCCTTGAAATTTTTGTATAACAGAGATTTGAACGACGAGGTAAAAATCGGGTCGGACGGTCAAATTTCTCTTCATCTCCTTGGCGTTGTCAAGGCAGCAGGCCTGACATTAAGACAGTTGGATGAAATACTCACAAAAAAATATTACGAGGCTTTGGGTTATTCCCTTGATACTTATACTCTTGGAGTGGGCGATACCATTATAATTAAGCTGTTATATAACCGTGAATTGGACGAAACAGTCATGATAAGACTGGATGGCAAGATTTCCCTTCACCTTATTGGTGAGGTGACCGCGGCGGGCCTTACACCCGCTCAACTGGACACCCTGCTCACCAAGGAATATGCCAAGAAACTCGACTCGCAGGAGATTCCGGAAGTTTCGGTTAATGTAAAGGAGTTCAAGGTTCCGGAATTATCAGTGGCGCTCAAGGAGTCGGCTTCACAGGTGGTTTATGTAGGCGGTGAAGTTGCAGATCCAAAAATGATTAATATGAGAGGGCCTCTGAAAATTTTGAACGCGATAATTCTCGCCGGCGGAGCGATGAACAACGCACAAATGGATAGTGTGATTCTAGTCAGGTACAACGGTTCTCCAACACCGGCTGCCTATTTACTTGATTTGAACAGGGTCATGGCGGGTGAGCTCCCGGATGTGGAATTGAAACCCTACGATATTGTTTACCTCCCCAAAACCGGCATGGCTAAAGCGGATCAATTTATGCAGCACATATATCGCATGCTGCCCATGAGTATTGTGATTTCCCTGCCTTATAACCTGAACCCAGAAACAAGAGTTGAAGTGATTAATTAAGTTCTGGCGAATACGCTGACTGAATGTGTGAACTAAATCGGCCGGAAACCTCCGGCCGATTGACAATCTTAATATTTAAAAATGATATCTTTAGCTAAGAAATTCAGAAAAAACGATGATCGTGATTACATCACCGTTGTCTCGGGCCTGCCGAGGTCGGGAACGTCCATGATGATGAAAATGCTGGAGGCGGGCGGTCTGGAAATCCTGACCGATAATATCAGGACGGCTGACGAAGACAACCCAAAGGGTTATTACGAATTTGAGCCCGTAAAAAAGATGAAACAAGATACATCCTGGCTGCCTGACGCTCAAGGCAAAGGGGTCAAGATTATCTCCATGCTGCTTCAGGACCTGCCTCTTGATTATCATTATAAAGTCATTTTCATACGGCGAAATATGAGCGAAATCCTCGCCTCTCAAAAGCAGATGCTTATCAGGAGGGGCGAGCCGACCGACAAGGTCTCTGACGAGGAACTCGCGGTGATGTATGAGAACCACCTGCGGAAAATCGAGGCATGGCTCAATAAGCAGACTGCTTTTGAGATTCTTTATGTGAATTACAATGAATGCTTGAAAAGCCCTGCTAAGTACAGCAAGAAACTCAATAAATTCCTGGACGGCAAACTCAATGGGGCTAACATGGCAAGTGTCATTGATAGTTCCCTTTATCGTCAGAGAAGTTAAAAAACATCTCAGTTTAAGGCATCCGTAATAACAAAATTCTGGGCCTTAAAAAATGTGACTATTAACGCCCAACTAGATCATCCTAATCTGGTTGGGCTTTTTTTGTTTAAGCAAGACAGTGGGCTTTAACGTACCTCATATGGCAAGTTTAAATACGGGGGAAGCTTGTTTGAGGATTCTTCCTAAATAACAATCAAATTAAAAATTAGATTCGATAATAATGGCGCTTAAAGGCCAGGGAGGCATCTTGAATACCCCCTGGCCTTTAACGGTAAATTACTGGGGCATCATCCTGAAATGCGCGCAATCATCTATAACGACATCAATCAGGACCGGTTTATTTGTGTTTAAAGCCTTTTCAAAGGCCCCTTTAAGTTCCTCCGGTTTTTCAACCAGAATGCTTTCTACGCCAAAGCCTCTGGCAATTTCATAAAACTTGGCTCTGGGATAGGTCGTCGCGATACGGCGGTCGTCTTTCTGAAAATCCATTACATTGCCGAGACAAGCGTTGTTCATCACGACCAGGGTCATAGGCAGCTCATACTCCACGGCCATTTCCAGTGTGTAGAGGTGCATCATTAACCCGCCGTCGCCGCAGATTCCAATAACCCTTTTTTCAGGATTGAGCATCTGAGCTGACAGGGTAGCGGGAGGCCCGTAACCCACTCCGGCCGCTCCGCCCGCGGCAATGATCTGGCCCACTCCTTTGGTTTGGAAATGATGCGCCATCCACATCCTGTTGTTCCCCGCGTCAAGGACAATGATATCATCAGGGCCTATCTGATCGTTCAATTCTTTGACAACTCTTTCCGGAGCAATTGGAACGCTGTCTGAAAATAAGAACTCTTCATTGAAAAAGTTAGCTTCAGCTTTCCTTGTTTGTAGTTTTTCAACGCGTTCTTTTACGTCATACGGAATTGATTTGTTTTTGATTGAGTCGCAAATTGCGCTCAAAGCGAGTTTCAATTCGGAGGTGATGCCGATTTCAAGAGGGAAGGTCCAGCCCGTATTCAAAGGCTCAATATCTATCTGGATTATCTTTTGCCGCTCAGGATCAATGAAATCAGGAGAAAGCATTTTCGTGTTGTCCGGGGCCAGGCAGGTTCCGGACGCGAAGATAAGGTCCGCGCCGGTTAAAGTTTCGTTCGCGGCTTTTTGTCCAATCTGACCTATGGTTCCCAAAGCGCAGTCGTGTGTCTCGGGTATGGAGCTTTTCCCCATGTAGGTCGTGGCCACGGGAATACCTGTGAGTTCCGCCAGCTCCTGAAGCTCAGCATACGCCTTGGCCCGCTGCACGCCCGCTCCGGCGACTATGATAGGATTCTCGGCGGCCAACAATAGATCGGCTACCCTGTCAGAATCGCTTTGCGATATGCAAGGCGGCGAGGTTTTGAGGTAGCCTTCCAGAGGACGCAATTTCGGGTTAGCTTCATCAGGATCAATCCTGGAAAGGACGGCGCTCCATTTAACGAGTACACAGGCTGGTCCGGGACGACCGGTCGTCGCGTGTTTAATAGCCAGCTGCACTCCATGAATCAATTCCGAAGCATTCGTGGCATATGTGGTGTACTTGGTCATAGATCTCATCATGTTTGGCAGGTTAATCGCCCCGTATTCTCCGGTTGAATTTTGATATGGGCCGAATTGGGAAAGGGAACTGTAATCCGATACGTCGCAAATAATCAGCATGGGCACACCTGCCAGGTAAGATTCCACAATACCGAATCCACCACTTGTACCGATCCAAAGGCCCTGACCCATCAGGACAGCGGGTTTGCCGGTTAAGCGCCCATATACATCGGCCATACACGCCGCTCCGCCTTCATGCCGTACCAGAACAGTGCGGATCTTGTCTTTCTTATCAAACAGCCCGTTAAAGAAAATCCCCGTTCCGCCGCCAGGCAGTCCAAACACATGATCTATGCCGGCATCTACAAGAATATCAGCAAAAATTGAACCTACGCTCCGCATTATATCCCTCCTAAAGGTAAAATCTAAAAAATCCTTTCATAATTTATATTATCGCTTTTAGAAACACAAGGAAATACAGGCTGATCGTTTTTTTGACCTCTTTGTCAGGCTCAAAATTAAGTCCTCGAAATATTAGTAATATTCCTGCGGGTTAAATTTTCACCTTCCGCGATTTCAACAAAATTACTGGTTTTGCAGAGGTCTCAATTTTTTTGTAAAAAAACCGCTGTCCCTGGATAACGACGCAGTGAACAGCGGCCGGCTGATTAATAGAGCTTTAGGGTCGGCACATGCGGATCTCTTTACGATCTGGCTCGGGTGTGTTTTGTTAGTGCTTTATTTTTGCTTCTCCAACCATATCTTTTCACCCATGATAGGTGAATTGGGGTGCCAGTAGAGATTTGGGTGGACATAGGGCCAGCGAACGCTGAACCGGTCTTGTGTATACAGGTATGTGTGCGTGCCGTCTCGCATGAGTTCTCGCTGGATTTCTTGAATGACTTTAACCCTTTCATCTTTATCTATTATTTTTCTCTGTTTTTCATTTAATTCCCATACTTTCGGATTACACCACTTATAGGTGGTCGTATGACCATGCGGTCCGAAATAATGATCAATCCAGTCATCCGGATCATAGCCGGCGGTCATGACGTGCAAGGCAAGGGGATACTTGTATTTATAAATAACATTAAAGTATTGAGCCTGCTCCAGAAGTCTGAGTTCAGCGTTGATACCTATCTTTTTGAGCATCTCCTGGACGACCTGCGCCGGTCTGGTCATATAGGAAGCGCTCCATGTAAGCAGCTGCGTCGAGAAACCGTCAGGATACCCGGCCTCGGCTAAAAGTTTTTTTGCCTTCTCGGGGTTGTATTCAATTTGATCGGCTTGAGTCAATGAATACGGTGGAAAGTTGGGCACCGTACCGACCTGCACTGTGCCTGCGCCTCCCCAGGCCAGCTTGAGTAATTTTTCTTTGTCAATCGCCATGCCTAGAGCCTGCCTGACCTTCCTATTATTAAAGGGCGCGTCCAGGCCCTCATAGGTTGTGGTACAGGGCTGAGTTCTCAGAACCCACATATGGAAACTTTTTCGCTTGGTAATTATGGCTCCGGGAGCTTTTTCCTTGATGGTTGGTATCTGGAAGAAATAGGCTCCCGCTGTGTCCAGCTCCTTGGCCATGAACGCAGAGATGATGCTTGTGGGATCCCGCATGATTTTTATATGAATTTTGTCCAGGTATGGAAAACCTTTTCTGAAATAATTTGGGTTCTTTAACATGGTAATGTGCGAGCCGCGCACGAATTCTTTGAGCATAAACGGGCCGGTACCAATGGCTTTTCTTCTGAGATCACCGAATTCATCTACAACTTCCTTGGACACAATAGCCGCCCAATCAGAAGCCAGATAGTTGAGAAAAGGCGCATACGGCTCTTTGGTTTTGAATATAACGGTGTACTTGTCAGGTGTTCCGATGTTAGCCAGTTTTCCTTCAAAATAGTATTTGTGTTTGAAGCGGGCCCTTTTCCCATACATGCCGCTGGCTCGCTCAATGCTGTACTTGATATCCGCTGAGGTTAATTCACGTCCATTTACCGGTGGAATATCCTGAAAACGAACTCCCTTGTGAATTTTGAATTCATAAGTCAGGTTATCGATTCTTCGCCAGCTTTCAGCCAGATCGAGTTCAAATCCCGACATATCCTTGTTCCAGCGAATCAAACGGTTGTTGGTGTTGTTGGTGATGGAAGAAGTCTGCGGATATGTTTCCATGTGAGGATCAAGTGACCTTGGCGGACCCATGCTGGTACGGAAGGTCCCACCGTATTGCGGCGCAGCGGCGGCTGAAAACGCAGCGGCGCCTGAGATAATTATTAAGATAACTGCCAGACCAATAAACAACGCCATGTTTATCCTAGGCGACTGTTTCATCTTTGAACCTCCTTATTTTTATTAAAGTTAATAATTCTGGAGACCTGTGCGGCGTTCGCCTAGTCCTCCTTTCGTAAACGCCATAATGAAAAGCCTGTCTTTCCGGTTCGCGTTTCAACTTTCAAATTTTATTAGTTGAGCTAAAAAAGTTATTTAAGAAAAGATCAAGTAACTTTTCCTCTTCAGGGAAAAGAATGCGTTGAAAACGAGCAAATTCTTTAGAAGTTAACTGGTTTTGTAAGAGACTACATGCGTATTATGAATTTAATAAGCGAGATGTCAAGGCAAAATTAAATTAAGGTACCGGCCCTTTAACGCAGGCATTTGTTATTAATTTAAAGCAAGTGATAATTTGAATTGAATTTTCCTGTGCCTTGGTATACGGTCGTTCACATTACTACGGTCTAACATTTTTAATTATTTCTTCATTGTTTTAGCGGCGTATATGAGTTCTTGAATTAACTTTCAATCGATAACCTTCATTGTCTCATCTGCTTTGTTTTCAGAATTTTTTATTGTCAGGAGGTAATGCGGCATGGCCCTAAACGAGCTGCTTCCTAAAGCTGTCAAACTGTACGCGCATCAGGAAGCTATGGTTTGCGGTGATGTACGGTTGAGTTATCAGGATTTTGGAAATCGTGTGTGGCAACTGTGTCACTCCCTGCTTGATCTCGGTTTAAAAAAAGGCGATCGCTTAGCCATTCTTCATGAAAACTGTCACGTGTTTTTAGAAACTTATTTCGCCTGCGCTCATCTGGGCCTTATTCTGGTGTCTCTTAATATCAGGCTTTCCCCGCAAGAGCTGGGCATGATCCTTCAAGACAGTCAGACCGATGTGATGATCGCACAGGCCAAATTCCTGGACAAGGTTGATGCTCTGGTTTCTATAGCGCCAAACTTCAAGAAAGTAATCTGGACTCAAAAACTTTTGAAAATCGCTGAAATGGAGAATCTGGGCTATGAAGACCTGCTTCTGGAACAGGGTAATACGCCTCCGCCAGAACTGCCACTAGCAGATGATGATATAGCTCACCTCTACTATACAAGCGGAACTACCGGGCGTCCCAAAGGAGTGATGCTGACGCATAAAAATGTAAAAACCCATGCTCTCGGTACGATAGCGGAACTCAAGCTGGCTGATCGAGACCGCTGGATTCACGCAGCCCCTCTTTTTCATCTCGCGGATGCCTGGGCCGCATTTGCCGTCACCTGGGCCGGTGGAAG
Organism: Deltaproteobacteria bacterium; assembly: GCA_019306365.1. Lineage (GTDB taxonomy): Bacteria > Desulfobacterota > Desulfarculia > Adiutricales > JAFDHD01 > JAFDHD01. The sequence continues at coordinate 12,554 of JAFDLS010000042.1, read as the reverse complement.
GCATATAATAATTCCATCCTTTGATCCGATGCTGGTTTTCGAAGCGATTGCGAATGAAGGAGGCACCATCACCAACCTAATTCCAACCATGCTCAATATGATGGTTAACCACCCGGATGTTAAAAATTTTGACTATTCGAGTTTAAGGGTGCTTTTGAGCGGAGGCGCTCCCATTGCTCCTGAAGTCGTTCGAAAAATCATTGAAACCTTCAATTGTGATTATATCCAAACTTATGGCATGACGGAAACGAGTCCATACCTGACCATGTCCATTCTAAAAGAGCATCTTAAAGATTTGCCCTGGGAGGAGCAGCTTCAATTCAAGGCAAGTACCGGCAGAGAATTCATCAATGTGAGTCTGAAGGTGGTGGATGAAAAAGGAAGGGATATCCCTAAAGACAGGGAGCACACAGGGGAAATTATTGTTAAGGGGGACACGGTAACTCCGGGATATTGGAATTTACCTGAAGAGACCGGGAAGGCCATTCGTGATGGATGGCTTTATACCGGCGATTTAGCGGTGATAGATGAGGAAGGCTACGTAACCATTGTGGATCGGAAAAAAGACATGATTTTAACGGGCGGTGAAAACGTCTACTCCACCGAGGTGGAGAACGTTCTTTATATGCATCCGGACGTTCTGGAGGCAGCCGTAATCGGGGTGCCTGACAGTCATTGGGGCGAGGCTGTCAAAGCCTGTGTGGTTTTAAAACCTGATGGTCGAGCGACCGCCGAGGAGGTTATCGCCTTTTGCAAACAGCACCTGGCCCATTACAAGGCGCCAAAGAGCGTGGATTTCCTGGAAGCGCTTCCTCAAACAGGCACCGGTAAAATTTATAAAAAAGCCTTAAGGGATCCATACTGGGAAGGCAAGGACAAGCAGGTGAGCTGATCACTTCAAGTTCGTTGAATCTGAAATGGGCTGAGGATTCCAGCAAATCCGGGTTGGGTATGGAAGCTGTATTGATTAAGAAGGAAGGGCGAATTTTCTACGGCTGGTTCATCGTGGCGGTGTCATTCTTGTGCTGGTTCGCCGCTGACGCTTTTGGGTGGTATACTTTTGGAATTTTTATTGGCCCGATGACCAGTGAATTTGGCTGGACTACCCTCGGGATGACCGGGGCAATGACGTTTCGCACTGTGGCTGCTGGACTGCTTGGCCTCATAATCGGACCATTGGCTGATACCAGACACGGCGCCCGGGTGATCATGTCCATAGGTGTGGTCATCACAGGCGCGGTGGCTCTGACGGTCAGCCGCATTAACAATCTTTGGCAGTTTTATTTACTATATGGGCTTGTCGGAGCGCTGGGAACGGTCGCCATTGGAGGCCTGGTGACCAATACCATTATCGCTAAGTGGTTTGTGCGTAAGCGAGGCCGGGCCATGGGTATATCCACTATGGGCGTTTCCGCGGCCGGGCTTGTCTTTGTACCTTTGGTCCACTATTTGATTTCAAACTATGGCTGGAGGACAACCCTTATCGTGTTGGGGATTGTAATATGGGTTCTGACATTCCCTGTTATTTTTATAATTAGACGCCGTCCTGAAGATATGGGTCTCATGCCTGACGGCGATGATCCTGAAGCGATTGCAATTGAAACCAGAGGCCCGGACAGCTTGAGTGTTCTCTCCTCCGGCGAAAATATCTGGACTCTGAGAGAGGCATTGCGGACCAGGACGTTGTGGCTGCTCCTTATTGGGTTTAATATCATTGGTCTTTCCTTATTCGGGGCGATAATTCACTTTTTCCCTTACATTGAAGACAAGGGTTTCTCTTCTGATGTGGCGACAGCTGCATTGACAACCTTCGCTTTCTGCGCCTTATTAGTCAAAATACCCTGGGGATTGATCGCTGAAAAAATTCATGTTCGCAAATGTATTATCTCCTGCTATATCGGCTGTGCTATCGGTCTGGTTGTCCTTATAAATTCCGATACTGTGTTTTCGGTTTTCTTATATTCGGTTATGTATGGGATAGCCCTGGGGGGCGACATGGTGCTCCAGGAACTTATGTGGGCAAACTATTACGGCCGGACATTTCTGGGGACGATCCGCGGATTTGTAATGCCCTTTTTCCTTATATCGATGGCCGGGGGGCCGCTTTTTGCGGCCTGGCTTCGCGATATCACCGGAAATTACAACATCGCCTACACGTTATTTTGTCTTGCCTTTATTATCGGAAGTCTTTTTATATATCTGGCTAAACCCCCTGAAAGATCATAATGAGACTTTTGCAAAACTTGGTCCTTTAGCCGAACTCATGAGCACCGCTTCGCTGACGCTGCAGCGGCGTATGTCAGGCTCAAATTTAAGCCCTCGGAATATTAGCAATATTCCTGCGGGTTAAATTTTCACCTTCCGCGATTTCAACAAAATTACTGGTTTCGCAGAGGGCTCTCCCGGTCTTTTTCATCATTATCGCCATGGGAATGTTACATGATCACTTCTTTTTGGCGGAGGTCATCTATTTCCTTGTCACTCAGTCCCAGCAACTCCCCAAGCACATATTGATTGTGCTCTCCCAAAAGAGGCGCGTGATCTGTGGGCAATTCCAAATCGCTGATTTTCCACGGTGGGCCTACCATCTCCAGTTCACCCAGTTCAGGATGATTGATTTTAACGAAAGCTCCGCGAGCTTGCAGGTGTCGATCCGCGTAAAGATCTCGGCCATCTCTGGAAGGGGCCGCCGCAAGACCGGCTTTACAGAATTCATCAACCATCCAGTCACGATCTCGCTGACGCGTCCATTTCTCAATTATTTGATCCAATTCAGCTTCATTTTGTTTGCGGGACGCCATATCGGTAAAGCGTGGATCCTCAGCCAGTTCCGGTTTATGTATGACACGGGCGAGGGTGGTGAATTCTTCATCTGAGCGTATCTCCAGGGCGAGCCATCGATCCACTCCCCAGCATTTGTAAACATTGTGCGGGGCATACTTCGGATGCGCGTTTCCCATTCGCTCAGGAATCTCGGAGGTCATCTCATATCCAAGCAGGACCTCACCAATAATGGAACTAACGCCCTCGCATTGTGAATAATCTATGAACTGACCCTCACCTGTTTTTTTGCGGTGATGGAGGGCCGCTACTGTTGCGTAAGCGGCGGTTGCGGCGTTCATGAGATCCACGTCTCCGGGACTGCCGTGGCTGGGGTGGCCGTCAGTGTGGCCGGTGATATAAGTTCCTCCGCCAATGGCGTGATGGATTGTGGCAAAGCCCAGGTATTGAGATTCAGGCCCTTCATGTCCTCTGCCCGAGGATGAAATGACAATAATTTCAGGGTTGATTTTTCGAAGGTCTTTGTATCCTAATCCTAATTTGATCATTGCGTCGGGACGCATGTTGTCGAGAACAACGTCGCTTATGGCCGCGAGCTTTTTAACCACCTGAATGCCCTCAGGCAGGCGCAGGTCAAGGGTTAAGCTTTTTTTATCACGATTTACGGAATTGAAGGCCATGCCCTGGTTGGGAGGACAGCGCAGTGGAGTAGGTTCAGGCAGTGGCCAGGGGAAAGTACGGCGCATGAGGTCGGATCGTTTGGAACCCTCTATTTTGATAACTTCCGCCCCCAGGTTTGCCATAAGCATGCCCGCGTAAGGCCCGGCCCAAACCCAGCTGAAGTCAAGTACTCTGATACCATGAAGCGGGAGTGAGCGATTTTTGAGTTCCGTGCTTTTTTCGGAGTCGTTATTCTCATTTGACTTTATCTGAGCGTTTTTACCGAAAATCGAAGGATCCTCTAATACCTCCTGATTGTGTTGGCCCAGCAGTGGCGCCGGTCTGGTCACCCGTGGCGGTGATTCCGTCATCTTATACGGCCAGCCGGCGTATTTAAACTTTCCGGCTTTCGGGTGATCCACATCAACGAAGTACCCTCGAGCGGCATACTGCTCGTAGTTCATTACATCTCTGGCTGTATTTACCGGTCCGATGGGAATCGCCTTTTTGGCCGCCTTTTGATGAATATCGTCCTTTTTCTGCTTACGCATCCAGTCTTCCATCATGGGGGCGATATCCATAAGGTGGTGAATTCGGTAATGCATATCGTCCCATTCATCGTCTTCGGCCCATTTCGGTTTTCCCATCAGTTCCCTGAAGGCTCTGAAATGGTGGTCTTCCGCCGCGCCCAGAATGATATATCCGTCGCTGGTCTCCATCCTTCCCATGGCCGGAGGCCTGTCCGGGACACGAGACCATGTAGTCTTGTGATAACGATTGCCCGTCACCATCGGGCAGATCATGTTGAGGATGACCTCCTGGAGAGAGATATCAATGAGATGCCCCTTGCCTGGTTTTTCTCGATCAAGCAGCAGAGCGATTGTAGCGAGGGCGGCTATTATCCCGCCATGATACCCAACCGGATAACCTCCCAGCCTGACCGGAGCGCGGTCTATATCCACTGAACGCGCGGGTAAAAGATTGCTCAGACCGCCTCCGTGTATGATGGTTAATTCATCACCCTTCACGTTAGCCCTTGGGCCGGTGCGGCCGTATGGAGTGATTGAAGTATATATAAGCCCGTGGTTCAGCACGTTTAAGTGTTCCCAGCCCAGCCCAAGATCTTTCAGCACTTGAGGAGAGTGATTGTCAATAAGAACGTCAGCCCAAGTTAGAAGATCTTTAAAAATATCGAGATCTGCCTTTTTATTTATGTCCAGTGTTATTCCCCGCTTGCTTGTATTGGTATAGAGGAACAGACTACTGCATTCAGGATCGATTCCGCTCTTAGGGAACGGGCCGGCATAACGGGCAGGATCGCCTTCGGGAGGTTCTATCTTGATAACGTCAGCTCCCATGTCAGCAAGCAGCTTTCCGCAGTATGGACCTGAAACCATGGTTGCAAATTCAATGACTTTAATACCGGTTAGAGCGGATTTGAACATTAATAAGGTACCTCCATAATTAAAAACTGTGTTTTTTGTTATGCGCAGTGCAATGATATGTTAGATCATTCGATAACGTAAATTTGTGAAAAAGTCAAAAATTAACTGTTAGGCCTTGAGAAAAATATGCGTTTAGAGCGCATGCTTTCGTCTGAGTTCGGGACTCGGCAATTGAAAAAGCGTGATAGTAGTCATTTCGTGAATTATATCGTAATTACATATATATAAATGAGATTCTAAGGACTGTTTCATAAAATGCCGATGAGCCAGGGTATTAGGCGCTGGCAGAATAAAGGATTTCGTTGGTTTAGGGAAACGCTGTTTAGAGTTATTGTCAAAGTTTCGGCGTGGCGGAAAACGGAATTCGTTTTACTTGCAGGTTGTAAACTAACAAAAAAATATTTAACAAGTACTCAATTTCAACCTGGACCAGGCATAAAGAATGTAACACCATCTTGTGTGGGGCCTGATGAGGACATGCGTCAAATAATAAAATACTCTTGATCAAAATTAAAATCCGGGTGTATTATTTAAACAAAATTATCAAAAACCAAAACTGGAGGCAATACCTGAATGAGGGCGATATCATCATCCATTTGTTTAATGAGGTATGATCAGAGTCTTGAGTGAAGTAATGGAGAACAGCGGCATGACAAAAAGACGTCTCATAAATGAACTGGTGGAATTGCGCCAGCGTGCTGATGAGGCGCTCAGGGAAAGTGAAGAACAGTTTCAGACGGTGACGAATTTTAATCAGGGCTGGGAGGATTGGATCTCGCCGGGCGGGGAGTATCTTTATGTTTCTCCTTCCTGCGAAATCATTACCGGATATCGATCCGACGAATTCCAGAGAAATCCTGACCTGCTGGGGGCGATCACCCATCCTGATGATCGTGCTTTTATGGCAAGGCACGCTGAAGAGGAACTTGAAAGCCGGGACGTTCTTTTCATCGATTTTCGCATTATTAACCGCAGCAACGAAGAGCGTTGGATCGCTCATGTTTGCCAACCGGTATATAGCCTGGATGGACGATGGCTTGGTCGGCGGGCTAACAATTTGGATGTTACCGATCGTAAACAGGCCGAGGAGGCGTTAAAACGGCGAAACTACGAGATGGCTCTCTTGAATCGCTCGGGACAGGCATTTATTTCCGCCCTCGAACTTGATCAGGTACTGGCAGTGGTTCTTGAAGAAGTACGCGATTTATTAGGTGTTGTCGCCTGTATGATCTGGCTGGTGGACCCGAAAACGGACGAGCTGGTTTGCCGGCAGGTGTCCGAAACACCCAGAAGAGAGTTAATGCATGGCTGGCGTTTGGCGCCGGGCGAAGGGTTGGCCGGGTGGGTGACTCAGAGCGCCAAGAGCCTTAATGTGCCGGATGCGCGGTCTGATAAACGTTATACCAAAGAAGGTGCGAAACTATCCGTTTTAGATATACGGTCTGTCCTTAGCGTTCCCCTGATTGTAAAAAGGAATATTATTGGAGTGCTCCAGGTGGTTGATAACACGATTGACCGCTTCAGTGAAGAAGATCAGGTATTGTTAGAATCCCTGGCCACAACAGCGGTAATCGCCATTGAAAATGCAAGACTTTATGAACAGGCGGTTCAGGATAACGAGACAAAATCCGTTTTACTGCATGAGGTCAACCATCGGGTTAAAAATAACCTCTCCGCAATTATCGGCCTGCTTTACGCTGAGCTTCGTCACACGGGGGTGAAGGAGGATACTCTTTTTCGAGCCATAATGAATGACTTGATCAATCGGGTAAGGGGGTTAGCTATTGTTCATGAACTCCTCTCCGTCTCGGAGTGGAGGCCTTTATTTTTAAATGAGCTGACTGAAAAAATCATCCAGGCCTCCCTGCAGGCGCTCCCCTTAAATAAACGCGTATCCGTGAAAGTATCCAGTTCAGCGCTTCGCGTGCCTCCCGCACGGGCCGGAAATCTCGCCATGATTATTAATGAATTAGCGACAAATACCGTTAAGTACGCGCTTCAGGACCGTAGGACGGGCCAGATCGAGGTTGACATCAGGGAAGATGGAGATATTGTCATTTTTGAATTTCGTGACGATGGACCAGGATATCCAGAGAAAGTATTGCGGCTGGAACAGCACCAGGTAGGCTTGTACCTGATTAAAAACATTGTACACAATGATTTGAACGGGGAGTTGGACCTTCGCAATGACCGGGGAGCCGTTACCATTATTCGGTTCAAGGTTATTCAGACACCAGCAAAGGTTGAAAATGTACAAAAATACCCGTGTACTGATAGTTGATGACGAATCTCTTGTTGCCGAGATGATCGAAGGTTTATTGGAAGAGATGGGATATACCGTCGTCGGTAAAGCCGCTAGCGGCTCCCGGGCTGTTGAGATGACACAGGCTTTAAGGCCTGACGTCGTTTTAATGGATATCAAGATGCCGGATATGGATGGGATAGAAGCCACCCGCCGCCTCTATGAATCCTGCGCCACGCCGGTTGTCGTGCTGACCGCCTATGAAACTCCGGAGTTGGTTGAACGTGCCAGCGCTGCTGGTGTGGGGGCCTATATGGTCAAACCACCCAATGCTCGTGAAATGGAAAGAGCTATCACTATCGCTATAGCCCGATTTGATGATATGATCAAATTACGCAGCATGGCGACTGAACTTGTAGAGGCTAACAAGCAGCTTGAGAAATTATCTGTCACCGATGGACTTACAGGATTGTACAATCATCGTTACCTGGTACAGGCGCTCGAATCGGAATTCGCGAGGAGTCTTAGATACAACCGTGACTTGGCCCTGCTAATGCTGGACATTGATCATTTTAAATGGGTAAACGATAATTACGGGCACCCCTGCGGTGACCTTGTCCTGCAGGGCATTGCCAATCTTCTTCAAAACCAGGTTCGCAACACGGATATTGTGGCTCGTTATGGAGGAGAGGAAATAACAATAATTCTGCCTGAACTGGGGACTTCTCACGCCGTGGGGGTTGCCGAAAAGCTAAGACGTGAGATTGAAAATTATTCTTTTGTGTGTGACGAAAGCCCCATTAAGATTACCGTGAGCATTGGCGTGGTCGCGTACAAAGATAATCATATAGAATCTTGGAAACAGCTGCTAAACTCGGCAGACAAGGCCCTGTATTCCGCCAAGAAGCAAGGCAGAAACAGGGTTGTCCCATATTCTGAGGGGTTGTCTTAAAAAAAGTGATTCAAGATAAGAACCGCCATCATGAGCTTTTTTTAAGCTTACGCCTGACTGTCTATTCTTCAGAACATGCAGGTCCATCAATCAAACGTGATAAAAAAGATTATTAAAAATACCTATTTTCTAAATTTCATACTGACATTTATACTTGTTAGTCTTGTTGCCGTTTTAATTTACGGTAGAAAAGACGCGCTTTGGAGAATTAGAAGCGCCGGCGAAATCGTTGTCCTCACGAGGAATAATGCTCATTGCTATTATACTTACAGGGGTAACCCTATGGGTTTTGAGTATGATCTGGCCAAGGCGTTTAGCGAATATTTGCGCGTAAACTTGAAAGTCATGACCCCGTCCTGGAAAAGACTAACCTATGCTTTTAAAATGGGCAGCGGCGACTTCGTTGCCGCCAGCTTGACCATTACCGAGTCAAGAAAAAAATTAATGGCTTTTTCTGATGAATATCTTGCCATTCAACAACAAGTCATCATTCATGCACGAAATAATAGGATAAAAAGCATCGAAAGTCTTGAGGGTAAAACGGTGCATGTGCGTCGGGGTACCTCGTATGAAGAGCGTTTGAAGGAGCTTAAAGAAGAAGGTTTGGGGCTTGAGGTCAAGCTTTACGAAGATATGCCGACTGAAGAACTGATAAGAATGGTAGCTGAAAAAGAAATAGAGGTTACTGTAGCAGACTCCAATATAGCTCTTTTAAATCGCCATTATTACCCTGATATAAAAGCCGCTTTTCCTATAGCAAAGCCTCAGTCTCTGGGATGGGCCGTAAGGAAAGGGGAAAAGAAGTTATTAAAGGAGATCAATTTATTTTTCCAGAAGATAAAGGAAGATGGCACCCTCAACAAGATATATGAGAGGTACTACGAACACAAAGCAACCTTTGATTACGTTGATTTGAAAAGATTTCATCACAGACTAAAGACCCGTCTCCCCAGATATAAAAATATCATCAAGAGCGCCGCTGAAAAAAATGATTTTGATTGGAGATTGATCACCGCGATGGTTTACCAGGAGTCACATTTCCACCCGAGAGCCACAAGTTTCACAGGAGTAAAGGGATTAATGCAGCTTACCCAAAAGACGGCCAGAGAGATGGGGATTACTAATCGCCTTGATCCGAAGCAGAGTATCGATGGTGGAGTCAAGTATTTGAAAAAGCTTTATAAAAGATATAATGAGGCTGAACCACCGGACAGACTTCTTATCGCTCTGGCTAGCTACAATGTTGGGCATGGACATATCCAGGATGCGCAGGAGATCGCGAAACAAAAAAATATCGATCCAAACGACTGGAAGGTTCTTGAACAGATTCTTCCCTTGCTCCGCTACCCCAAATATTATAAAAAATCCAAATACGGCTATTGCAGGGGCACTGAGCCTGTCCGGTATGTGAATAAGATATTGATGTATTATGATATCTTGAAAATGGAGGCTGTTGCTTCAGGTTCCGGAGCTTAAATCACTTTAACCTTTTTATCGCCTTGACCTTCCGCGATTTCAACAAAATTACTGGTTTTGCAGAGGCCTCCATGTAATAAAAATAGACTAGGACCCTTTTCTTGATAAAGTTCATTTATTTGCTTGACCTTGCTTTACGATCAAGGTGTCACATAATTTAATAATAATTAATATGGCGCAGCCCCAAACGAAAGGTAGCCAAATAGGTATAAGATAGAAAGGCTTTGAGTATTCCCAGGCTCCCAGATATATGGCAAAGGCCTCCCCTAATGAGCCCAAAATAAACCCGGCAAAGTAATAAAAAAAATCCCTTTTTGAGTGCCACCTAAGCAGTATTATCACGCTGATCGCGAAATAACACAGCGTTAAAAGGAATGGTTTGGACCAAAAAAATCCCGAGAGCAATACACATAAGACGTATATTGATAGTGCAAAAACAAGGTCTTTTTTATTCATTGAATAACATCTTCAATCAAAATCAAATAGCCTGATGCCTCATCCCTCCTGATTAAATTCTATATTTCGATAAGTAATTTAATTTTTAACTAGCTTCCGTCTACATCTCCGGCCAGATTTCTCGGCCGCCGGCGAAACTCGCTGTCATAATCCTGACAGGATCGTCCGCAACCTCAACATTGGGGACCTTGACGCCAAGTATGTTATCGAAGCCCTCCGGAACGAAGAAGGTGAAATCCAGAGGTTTCTCCTCACCATTTAAAGCTCCGGTGATATACTTTTGCATGGCTTCAACATCAGGCTGGTTAGGATTATCGCCCGTATATTGCCCTTCATTTTGAGTCAGGTCGGCGTAAAAGAAGGCGGAGCCATACAGACTTGGAAAAGCTATCTTGGTTGGAAACTCATTTCCATATAAGGTCATGCCCATCTGAAAAAATTGAGCAAGCTGGAAACTGGGCCATTTCCCTTTGCCGCATGTAAGGCCGGGTATAAAGGGATCCGGAATTTCCATCTCTAAAAGGGATATCTGGTAAGCGGCTCGGCAGGCAGACCCGTAAAAGAACTCCTTCATCATATCGTACCCTTTAGGGTTCATCTGAGGATCTGTGCTTTTATACAGCTTGGCAAATGAGTCGAAGCGGAATCTCAGGAAACCAAATGGTTCTGTTACCGAATTGGAAACAGAGATACCCGCCACATTCAGAAAGACGCTGAAAATACCCTTCTTGCCAAATTCCTCATATGTGAGTGTTCCGTCTCCATTCTCATCAAAGGTCTCCAAGAACTCCTTTTTTACAGAAGTCCCGGCCAATTTATCGGTGATCTCAAGATAGTTAAACGTGGTTTTCTGCAGATCCCAGGGGAAACTGAAGGTATCGAAAAAGAGTCTTTCGGTAATCAGGTCTGCAAAGGCGCCATCGTTTATCCGGCCCAAATGGCCGTCAATGGATATAAGGGGTGAATCAGCAACGGCGTCATGACCGATTACGTAATATTCCAACCCTCCCAATCCCCTTTTCTGAGAATTTATAAAGCATATGTCTCGAGAAAGAGGGCAGTCATAACCCGTTTCAGTGACAATATTACTGCCTTCCAAGACTGGTATCGGAACCCGCTGAGGGAATCTTCCCCCCATGCCGTCATCCAGATCCACTTCCATGGCCTCTTTAAGAGGCACGTTGCTGAACATGTATCGCGCGCACAGCAAGTCGGTCGCCACAGGATCCAAACCCGTGAAGACTATGCCTTCGGGGGCCTTTTCGCCCATGCCAATGCCTTGATGATCAATGTTGATCGCCTCAATGCCGTCAACAATATGCAAGGTAAATATATCCTGGCTGTTTACGGCCTTGATGATATCGATCATGGTGGCGGTAATTCCCCCGGTTTTTTCTATTATGTAGTTACCTTCCGCGTCCAGCTTCGGTAATCCGGTCTTTTCATCCAACTCGGGAATCCAAACCTGATGAGGTATCCCTGCTTTCATTCCCGGTGTGAGTGTATTAGGGGCACTGTAATCCCAATTGTAACCGCCGGTACTGGAGTATTGCATTGGGTAGAGTCCAATGCCCAGGTTTTTAATAACATTAGTGAATAAAGTGATGGCATGCACCTTGAACTTAGGGACATTAATCAGTATGCATCCCGGATAGGCGGCCATGTCCTCACCGTCTTCAGGGTTGCCGCCAACTATGGCTTTATGAAGACCTATGGACTTATAATTAACTCCGTCAGGCACTTCAACCACCCGGCCTTTGCTCGAATCGTCATAAATTCTATTCAGGTCATAAACCATTAACTTGTCCGAGACCATTCCTGGAGGAATGTAGGTTCCTGCGACGCTTTGCTCGTACCCCTGCATCGGATCATCCTCGGCGCCCGGCGCAAGCGATTCAGCCAGGTATTTACGCACAAAATAGAATCCCCAGCCGCCATAAAAATTTCCGGATTTCCCTTCGATCACGGCTTCTGTCGTGATTGTCTTTCCCTCTGGATTCATCATGGAATATTGACTGGCAGTGGATGCCATCGTGGTCGCGGCCTCTCCCAGGGACATCTGATAGTAGCTGACAGAGAGTTTGTCATGGAACCATCTCATCAAGGCGGCTATAAACGGCCATTCGGTGCAGGCAAAACTCCCCATGTCTGGTTCATGAGTCTGAGGATTTATGTTGCTAATGCTTACCAGATTGGGTTTAAAGAGAAGCTTCTGCCCTTTTTCCAGTTTTGCTTTAATCTCGCTCGTAAAGTTGGTTACCTTCTCCAAAGGAGCCAGCGCCAGATCAAGCTTGTCATAAGTATAATCTATCTTGGCTTTAATCTTATCCCAGGCTTCCTGGCTGGAATGGTTGATGTATTCTTGAAGAAGTTCCCCCACACCCGCATATGATTGATCAACGTCCATTCTAACCACACCCACGGGCGCGCCCGTGGAATCAACTTCCCTCTTCCCCATGGGGGAATCTATAACCCTGGCTCCTAAATCGGACATGCATACCCTCCTAACCTCGATAAATTTTTATGCATTATTTGACTCTTC
>JAFDLS010000246.1 GCA_019306365.1 Deltaproteobacteria bacterium | reverse complement strand
TTTCAGTATCCGGTCCATGGTTGAAACCTTGTCGTTGACAGTAACCAAAAGGGCTTTTTCAGAAAAAGGCAGCTCCGGAAATGATTCCCTGATATAGGCGAAGACATCCGCCACCCGGGTCCCCTTTGAGAACGGGACCTGAATCCGATCCTTCTGGGTTAGAGTGCGTTGGAGTCCTAATAATTTTACCGACACAAACATGGTTTCGACCGTGTTAATAAATCAATCTTGATATTTTATCCCGGCTCCTGATGAGTCATGGAGTCCCATATTCCTTTAATAAGTTCTCGGCTTTTTCATCAAGCAGATCAAATTTTTGCAGGGTTTCCTTAAGCGGTATGGCATCACGGGAATAACCCTTGGCCTGGTAGACCGAATCGCACAATTTCTGATATGCTTCCTGTCTGTATCTTAAAACCATCTGGTGCTTTTCTTCGGCGGAATCTGGGAGTCCATCGCCGGGCCCTAATTGTTCCTTGAGCCAATCCTCGTAATACTCGGCGCGGGATTCATATTCATTTAAATAAACCGGGCCCATGGCCCTCAGAGGTATTTGATCAGAGGCCCGGGTTCCTTTACCCTGGCGTAAATTGATCATTTTCTGCAAAAGCTGCAGGCGTTCAGAGTCATCCAGAATATCTTGAAGCTCCTTGTCAGAACCGGTAGTCGCGTTGAAATACTGAACATAGTAGTTCAGTGACGGTTGATTTTGTGAGGGATTGTCAGTATCGGCCGCTTCGGGATGGCGCACGTCTATCCAGGGAAGCTTGCAAAGTCCAACGGCGTTGAACCAGGTGCGGATGAGTGGAAACCATTTTAAGGCTTTGGCCTTCATCTCAAAAGAGGGTAGTTCCATGTTGACCTGGTCTATGAAGATAAGCCAGGCTTCATCATGTTGCGGCCCTTTGAGAGAAAAGCCGTATCCACCCTGCTGGGCCAGGGATTCCTTGGTCCCATACATCGAAAATTCCAGGCTTTTGACCTCCATGCCGAACTTGTTCAATTCAGCCATGGTTTCATCAAAGGGCGTGCCGGTTCGATTTGAATACTTTTCAGCCACCCATGATTTGGCTCGATGTATACCCTGCCCGCATATTTGTCCCAGCCCTTCACCTCTGGCCGTTTCTTGAAGCAGACGGTCGGCGGCCTGGGTGTCGCCCCAGGAAAGATCATAACCGGTTTCTTCAGCGGTCAGATAACCCCGCTGGAAGCACTCCATCAGGAATGAAGCTGTAACGCCCATGGATATCGTGTCCAGGCCGTACTCATCGCAATACCAGTTATACTCCATGGTGAATTGAGGGTCGAAGATACCCATGCAGGTCACAGCCCCAAGGGTTTCATATTCCGGTCCGTCAATGGCAACTGTTTTCCCGGCCAGAGGACCGTAAGTCAAGGTGATATCCTCAGCGCCTTTAGCGCAAGCCAGGTTGCAGCCGAGGTAACACCCGTCTGGCGTTTTACCTTTGAAGTAGCGGTTCAGGAAAACATCGGCGAAAACCGTTGGCGCTTCCGAATGTTGGCCGTATTGATAGTTTTTTACCGGAAGGCAGTGAATGTTGTTCATATACTCAACCAGGATTGGTGTGCCCCAGTCGCCAAGACGCAGTTGTTTCGGGTCTTCCTTGCTCAGTACTTTTTTCAGTTCCGCTCCGGCCCGTCTGACTCCTTCTTTATCAACAGGATTATTGGCCTGCACTCTCGGCTGACTCGATTTAACAACAACGGCTCTAAGCCCTTTAAAACGCATGACCGTGCCGGTTCCTCCTCGGCCAGCCTGCTTACTGCGTGTCCTTTCACGCCGCTTGTCATAGAAAAGGCTGTCTATGATGCCGAATCTCGCGTTCAGGGCGCCGATGCCTGTGGTTACCACGGCGATATCTTCGTTCAGTTCGCCCCCGTTGACTTCTTTTATAAGGGCGTCTCCATAGGTGAGTCCCCCCTGGTCGATTTCCTCGCCAAAAGCGGGCGCTTCAGTCAGACTGATTCTGCCTTCATCGGCATCCACCATCAGCACCACGTCTTTTTTTGAGATTCCTCTTACGGCCAGGGCGTCAAAGCCGCATATTTTTAGCAGCGGCCCGAAATGTCCTCCAATATTCGAATCAATGAATGTTCCGGTTAATGGAGAGATCGTGCCTACGATGAATTTTCCTGAACCGGGGAACCTGGGTTCGTTGCCAAGAGGACCGCTGGCCATGACCAGAATATTTTCCTCGCTGTCATAACGGGTTCCCTTGGAAGTCTCATCCCAGATTATTTTCAAGGCATATCCCCGGCCGCCTGTAAATTTATTTTTGAAATCAGGGGCCAGTTTTCTAATGGAAATTTCCCCAGAGGTTAAATCCACCTCAAGAATCCTATCCGTATAACCGCCTTGAACAGGTGCCGCTGTGTATTGCATCGATTTTAATTGATTCATCTTTACTCTTTTCGGCGTTGGTTTAAAATTAACTCGTTTTTATTTTGGTAACCATTCTATTTCTGAAAAAACGTCACTTGAAAGAAAAAGCCAGGGGAATCTGAGTCATTAGGATCCCCCTGGGAGCTTCTTAATACACCCTAAAACTTATTATATCCATGAAATTCAATATCGAGACCTCTGCAAAACATCGTCCTTTAGCTGAACTCATGAACCCCGCTTCGCTCACGCTGCAGCGGCATATGTCAGGCTCAAATTTAAGTCCTCGAAATATTAGTAATATTCCTGCGGGTTGAATTTTCGCCTTCCGCGATTTCAACAAAATTACTGGTTTTACAGTGGTCTCATATCAGCTTTTCTCGACAATCATTCTTTAAAGTTATTCAGTATTATTAGCTTTGCAAAAATAAGTTTCGCTAAAAATGAATCTAACAGAACTACTCCTTCAAGTCAATTTTCAAAAAGAACGGATGAACCCCGTATTATAATCCCTGATAGAGGTGCGCGAAAACCTTGGCGTCAGCTATCAGGTTGGGAATAAGACAGCTTTCATTTGGTGAATGGGCTGTACCTTCCGCCGTTGACCAGACCGCCGCGGGAAGGCCCTGTTCCCGGAAGTAGGCCGCCACGGTTCTGCCTCCGATGCCCATGGCCCCGGCCTCACGGCCGTGCACAACAGATACGGCCCGTTTGAGCGCCTCAACTACGGGCGCGTCAGCCGGCGTTGGTTCCGGAGCCGGGCCCTTGACTGTTTCCAGCTGAACGCTTACACCGCTTTCAGCCGCTGCCTGCTCCGCTGTTTCTCTGGCTTTTAAGCTTATCTCGTTCAGGTCATAATGAGGCAGGACCCTGGAGTCAAAGTAGCAGATATCCTCGCCTGGAATGGTGTTGACATTGGGGACGTTGGCTTGGCTTCATCCACGGCCGTAATTATCCTGGCCGAAGCCCTCAGGGTGTTGGCTCCCCGGTGAGGCGTGCTGGCGTGGCATTGTTTTCCTGTCACGGTGAGTTTGAGTACCAGGATGCTCTTTTCCGCTACCTCGATCATGGTCCCGTCCGGCGCGCCCGCGTCCGGGACGATGATCAGGTCCCGGGGAGAGAATAAATCACCTCTGGTTTTAAGAATGTGCCTCAAACCGTAATGGGAGCCTGTTTCTTCATCGGCCACAAAGATCAGGCCCACGGTTAGGGCTGGGGTTAACCCTTCGTCCCGGAAGGCCTTCATGCCGAAATAGCTGGCAACCAGACCCTGCTGGTTGTCCTCAACTCCCCTGCCAATGAGACGATCACCTTCGCGGCGCAGGATAAAAGGATCCGCGTCCCACAGGGACCTTTCCCCGGGCGGCACGATGTCCAGGTGAGACAGAACCCAGACCCTGGCATCGCTTTGACCCTCGAACAGGCCAATCAAGTTTGGCCGCTCGCCCTCCGGGACCCGGTCATCCGGGGCGTTTACTTCCAGTACCTGGTCGGGGTTCAAACGTTCCAGCCACTCCCTGACCACCCTGGCCTTGTCTGCCTCGCCCTGGCCGCCGTTTTGCGGACCAATGGCCGGGCAGGCCACCATCTCCGTTTGAAATTGAACCATCTCCTCAGCATAGGTCTCTATGCGGGCCGCGGCCTGGGACCATTCATCAGACATCGTGCACTCCTCCTTGAGGTAAGGGTTTTGAGCGGTCTTCTTTTCTTGAAGCCGGTGGAAATGTGCGCTTTATCCTCTTACTGATTCATCACCTCGACCATAAACGGTCGAAGATAAAATTATTTTCCCGAGTTTTTATGCCGGGCCGCCCAGGAGAGTTCGGCTTCGGAAGGACGGATATAGATGGGCCGGATCAGGGCCGGATCAGATTCCGTTCCTTCGGCGAAGAGCGACATGCCGAGCCGAGCCGTCACGGCGGCGTGAGGAAAATCCAAATCCTTGTTTGCTCGAATGTAGCGCGGTCCAAGCCCCTCAGATAAAACCTTGCCCCAGGTTCGGGCCCCATCCCCAAAAAAGACGGTCTCCGCCTGGATCAATTCAGCCAGCTTGTCCGGTTTGAAAGTTCCAAAATCAGTCAAGCGCCGGATGGTTTCGTTAGAATTGAATCTGTATAAGGCCGCGTAGACCTCACCCTTGCGAGCGTCTATCATGGGACAAAACTGGTGAGGCTCCGGCGGCAGGTTTTGAGCCAGGGTGTCCAGGCTCGGGACCCCAACCAGAGGCTTCCCCGCCGCCCAGGCCAATCCCTTGGCCACTGACAGTCCAATCCTCAAACCCGTGAAGCTTCCCGGGCCAACCGTCACGGCGATCAGGTCCAGGTCCTGTAAAGTCAGACCGGTCTCACTCAGCAGACGGTTCGCGGAAGGCAGAAGGGTTCGAGAATGAGTCAGGCCTTCGGGTTCAATAGACTCGGCCAGGGTTCCGGCTTCATCAACCAGGGCCACGCTTCCTAAGGCGGTCGAAGTCTCCAGAGCTAACGTGATCATACTTGCAGCCAGTCGTTGAAAATTTATAAAACCTACCTGGAAAAGATGCGTGACAATCCGAAGATTCGATCCAGATCGTTGTAAAAGATGACAACCATAAGCAGGACCAGAAGGATTATGCCTGCCTGCTGGGCCAGTTCTCGTGTTCTAAGGCTTAATGGACGGCGGAATATCATCTCCATAATAAAGAAAACAAGGCTTCCACCGTCAAGTATCGGGATAGGGAAGAGGTTGATTATGCCCAGATTCACGCTCAGGACCGCCATCATAATGATGAGGTTCAATACCCCGGCTTTGGCCTGCTGACCCGCGATCTGCGCGATAAAAATCGGACCGCCCACGGTTTTCAAGGGGATTTTGCGTTCAATCAATTTGACTACGGACCCGTAATATAACGCGGCCGCGGGATTGATCGATTCGATAACCATGTCACCCCGGGCAACGATTCCGATTTGAGGCGTTTGGCTCTTCTCGCCAAAGACATTTTCCACTGTCACCCGTTTGGGTGCAACCAGAACGGTTATGGTCCGGTCCTTTCGCTGAAGGGTAACTTCCACGTCCCGCCCCTTCCCAGCCTTGATGGCGGCGGATACATCTTCCCAATATTTGACCGGTTGACCGTTAATTGCCAGGATTTGATCCTCGGCCATAATCCCCGCCTCGATGGCGGGCATGTCCTTACTGACTTCACCAATATAAGTGCTCAGGTGGGGTATGCCTTGGAAGGCAAAGACGAAACAGAAGACAAGGATAGCAAAAATAAAATTGAAAACCGGCCCGGCTAAAACGATAAGAAAACGGGCCCAGGGCGGTTTATGGGTAAATGAACGCTGCTGTTCTTCCGGCGGAATCCCATTCTCCTCATTTGGGTTTTCACCGAACATCCTGACGTATCCTCCCAGAGGTATCCATGAAAGGATGTACTCGGTGTCCCCGATTTTTTTGCCCATCATCTTGGGAGGGAACCCCAGGGAGAATTTTTCAACACGAACCCCCAGGGCCTTGGCCGCCAGAAAGTGACCCAGTTCATGAACAAAAACAAGGATGCCCAGAACTATGATGGTTGAAACCACGTAAATCATTAGTTATTCACCCTCCCCATTTCTGCGATTATCTCTTTAGCTTTTTGGCGAGCTTCATAATTGATTTTAACAATATGTTCCAGGTCTTCAAGCGGCTCCAGCGGTTTTTGCCTTAAGGTTTCCCTCACGACAAGGCTGATATCCAAAAAATTCAATTCCCCGTTAAGGAAAGATTGAACCGCAACCTCATTGGCCGCGTTGAGTATAACCGGACTCGTCCCGCCTGAGCGCCCGGCTTCCAGAGCAAGGGCCAGGCAGGGAAAGGCTTCAAGATCAGGCTGTCTGAAATTCAAGTCGGGCAGACAGGGGAGATCCAGGCAAGGCAGATCAAGAGGCAGCCGCTCGGGATATGACAGGGCATAAGCTATAGGCACCCTCATGTCCGGACAGCCCATCTGCGCCAAAATCGCGCCGTCCACAAACTCGACCATGGAATGCACGATACTTTGAGGATGAATCTGAATGTCGATTTTTTCCATTGAAAAACCAAACAGCCAGCGCGCCTCAATGGTCTCCAATCCTTTGTTCATGAGTGTGGCCGAATCAACGCTGATTTTGGCTCCCATAGTCCATTGAGGGTGGGCCAGGGCTTCTTTGCTGGTGACTTCAGCCAGTTCCTGCGGGCTTTTATTCAAAAACGGTCCCCCGGAGGCGGTCAAAATCAATCTCTTGACATCTGCACGATTTTGCCCGCACAAAACCTGAAAAATGGCTGAATGCTCGCTGTCAACCGGAAGGATTTGCGCGCCCCGCGATTCAGCTTCCGCCATGATCAATTCTCCGCCCATGACTAGGGTTTCCTTATTCGCGAGAGCAACCCTTTTTCCGCTCCTGACAGCCGCCCAGGTCGGCCTCAGCCCGGCGGCCCCGACCATGGCTGATACAACAGTCTCCGCTTCATCCAATGAAGCGATTTTTTCATATCCTTCTTCACCCCAGGCCACTTCAACTTTCAGGGCCGGGTCGAGGAGGCTGCGCAACTTTTCGGCCAGTTCCTTGGTTAAAACAGTCGCCGCACGCGGCTTAAATTCAGCGATCTGCTCGGCCAGCAGTTTCACGTTTCTTCCAGCGGCCAGGGCGGCTGTCTGGAAGCGGTGAGGATAACTTCGGATTACATTCAAGGTGTTGACCCCAACGGAGCCTGTTGATCCGAGTATGGCTATTTTTTGTCCGCCTGGTTTCATCTGTCAGCTTCCGGTCCCCATTCGAAAAACAATAAAGATATAAATCAATGGGATGTTAAAAAGCAGGGCGTCCATTCGGTCCAGCAATCCTCCATGCCCTA
>JAFDLS010000245.1 GCA_019306365.1 Deltaproteobacteria bacterium | reverse complement strand
TCAAATGAAGGGAAATCGGTTCAAACTGGATTTTGACGATCTGCTTTTAAAAACGAGAAAAATATTAAACGATAACCTTGAAATAAGAAATGGGTTAAAGAAGCGTTTTAAGGTAATTCTGGTTGATGAATTTCAGGACACCAATCGGCTTCAGGCCGACATTTTGGCCTATCTGCTCGAGCCGTTAGGTCAAGCTGATTTTCCTTCTGAAGGCCCGGCTTTTAAAGTTTTAAAAACAGCTCCACGGCGTTTAATCATCTTTGGGGACCCCAAACAGTCCATATATCGCTTTCGCGGAGCTGAAGTGGACGTTTTCCAAAACATGAAAAGGTCCCTGAAGCCCGTCAACCTGAAAACGAATTTCCGCTCTCAAAAACGAATTATTGATTTTTTTAATGAATTTTTTCTAAAGATCATGCCGGTTTCATCGGTATCAGATGAACATTCTTACGGATATGCAGCGACCTACGGGCCTGAAGATTGGCAGGATTGGTTCAGAGATGATTTAGTGTCAGGCCCGGCCGTGGAGGTCCTGAATTTCGAACCTGGTAACAATATGGAGGAAAATCGAAAGAGCGAGGCCGAGGCCCTGGCCGTTCGCATAAAGAATATTCTTTCCGGAGAAGCCGGGGTATTGGTCTCAGATGAACCACGGCTGCCTAAACCAGGAGATCTAACCATACTCCTCAGGCGTTTCAATCATCTTAAAACGTATGAACAAGCCCTGAGCCGGGCTAAAATTCCTTACTACACGGTTCGGGGACGAGGATTTTATGAATGCCAGGAAATTTGGGACCTGATCAGTCTTTTGTTTTACCTGGCATATCCGCTTGACGGGGCGGCACTGTTGGCGGTGCTGCGTTCACCCCTGGCAGGCATAAGCGATGAAACCTTGACACAACTGGCTTTTCCGCCTGACGGTTCTTCAAGACGTGATCTGGCAAGTTACTTCGGCCCCCAGGCTCGTGATTGGCCTGAAGGACTGGCCGAGGGTCAGCTTGAGGCTTTGAAGAGGATCAAAGGGGTGCTCAATGCCTTGGTTGAACGAGCCGGCAGTATGTTTCCGGCGGAATTGATTGAAGAGGCTGTTGAGAAAACCGACTACCTGGCGGTGTTGCTGGCTCAGTATCAAGGCGAACAGAAGGTGGCCAATGTTCAGCGATTCATCGAGATTACCCGGCATTTACCGGTAGAAGACCTTTATACGCCCCGTGAACTGGCGCGATTTTTAAAAACCCGCCTGGAGGATCAGGGGACAGACCCAGAAGCGCAATTAAATCAGGAAGGCGTTGAAGCGGTGCAAATCATGACCATACATCAGGCCAAAGGATTGCAGTTCCCTGTGGTCTTCGTGCCGGACGCGGGACACAGGCCGCGATATTCAAACCAACCCCTGGTCTTTGGTCCAAATACATTTAGTCTTACTTTCAGGGATCCTCTGACGGATGAAAAACTTCAACCGAGCGATTACTTAAGGCTCAGGGATGGGGAAAATGCCAGGGAAGGGGCTGAATACCTCCGTCTTCTCTATGTAGCTGCGACCAGAGCTCAGGATTACCTCGTTTTTTCAGGTAATTTTCAGGGTAAAAAAGATGACGTCTCCTGGCTTGCAAAATTAACCGATTTTGCAAAGGAAAGATCGGATTTGGTCAAGATAGTTCAAGGTTCCGGACTGACAGAGCAGGAAGAATCTGTCTCAAAGAAGCTGGACGACGTTTTGAGCAATCTCCCTGAACCTGGTTCGAAAGCTCGGAGCATCCTGAAAAGGATCACAAAACGCGAAAAAGTTTTACCCGGACTGATCAGTATCAACGCCACGGATATGGGACACTACCTGTCCTGTCCGCGCAGATATTATCTGGAAAGAATAATGGGGCTGCCCGGTCAAAGCGTGTCCTTTGACCCGGAATCTTATTCAACAGATTTACATCCGCGACATAAAGGAAATATTCTTCACCGGCTGTTTGAAACTGTAAATCTGGATCTAATTCCAGATCTGAATGAGTTAACATCTCTGGCCCGACAGGAGGCAAACCGGGAAAACGTGCGCCCGAAGGATGAGGAACTCGAAGCCCTGGCCTGTCAGGTTTTGGATTTTCTTCAAAGTTCATGGGGCCAGGATTTGGTTCGCGCCCGAGACGGCGGCCTGGTAAGACGGGAGATGCCTTTTTTCATGAGGATTGAGCCCGAGGGGTTTGAAACTCCCAGGATGACTTTAACAGGAGAGGTGGATCTGTTTTACGTTACCCCGGAAGGTCAAGCCAGGCTTGTGGATTACAAGTATTCCCATCACCCTGAACCGGAACGATATTGGCCTCAACTCCAAATCTATGCCCTGGCCTTAAAAAAAGCGGGCCTTACCCGAACTCTCGAAGCGGGCCTTTACTTCACGAATGAAAGTTCGCCGCAAATGGTTGAAATGGCATTCCCTCAAGGTTGGGATACCGCTTTCGAGCCGCTACTCGAAAAAGCTGTTATCGAAATGGCTCAGTTCATGATCCCTGATCCTCATGAGCCGGAACCACTCTTTGAGTGTCAGGATCTGGAGTGCGGCTTCAAATACGCCTGCTTGTAGGGTATGGGGCGGCTTTTTTGGATTAAAAATATTTTTTGTGATTATCAACATTTATGATACAATTTTTTTTATGATAAACAGTCAAAACATCACGGCGATAATGACTTTGCTTTTTGTTTTAATCCTGGCCGGACCGGGCATCGCTAACGCGGCGGACACGCAAGTGAGTGTAACTATCGCCTTTTGCGGTGCCGCGGGAGGCTTTTATTTCTTTTTATCCTTGACCAGCGGTTTTATTCACGACTGGCAGTTCGCTACGGGAAATCCTGCCTTATTCAATTACAGCCCGGATGGCTGGCGAATCGCATGGCCTCAATTGTTTCTTAAGCAGATAAACCATTCATCTTGCGCTCCCTACCTGGAGTTAGTGAAGGTGCGATTCTGAGATGTTTGGTTATCTTAAGGTTCTGGCGATCATTCTCGTATTGCTCTATATCATGAGTCCTTACGATTTTTTACCGGACTTTCTAATTCCAGTTGGCTGGTTTGACGACGCTTTCCTCCTGGGAATACTGGTGTACTACCTTAGACGAGGCAAGGTTCCCGGTTTTATTTCTTCTTTGGGAAGGTTGTTACTGGGTGATCGTCGGGCTTCCAACCGGCATGATAGGGACAGCGATGGCGGCGATTGGGATCCCTATGAGATTCTGGGTGTCAATCCCAGAGCGTCAGATGAGGAAATAAGAATCGCTTACCGTCAAGCCGCTCCGGAGCTCAGAGAACTGGCCAGACAAAAATTTCTTGAAATCCACAAGGCATACGAATATTTGCAAAATAGAAGTGACAGCTGAGTAGTGATTCATATATATTTGATATTAAGATTATATTTGATTATAGGCGATTTTGATTTGAGCATACAGGCGTAATGAAATGGCCAAAGGTCGGAGACTATATAAAATCTGGAAATTCTTTTCAAAAACCACCCAAAGATTTCAAAAAGTTTCCAGACGGTCAGCGGACTCGAGTGATCTGTCGGATCGGCGTTCCAGAAGCGCCGATTTTATTTCCAGCCTGAGAGACATTAAAAGCGTAGGGCGATATGAAATCGTGAAAGAGTTAGGGCATGGAGGCACAGGAGCTGTTTACCTTGGCAGGGATCCATAC
>JAFDLS010000244.1 GCA_019306365.1 Deltaproteobacteria bacterium | reverse complement strand
AAAATGATGATCAAAGGAAAAAGCCCGTTTGATTCCGAAATGCTTCATAACAGCGAAACTCACCGCATCGGTATAGCTGAAATCCTGATCTTCATATTGCTTCAGTATGGCTATGGCGGCGTCTTCGAGCTGGGCTTCGGAGTAAATCTTCAGGATCCGGGGACTTGCCGAGATATTATCCAGTAGGGTCACGGCTGCCTGGTGACCGAGTGTGCGGCGGATCAGGAAGTAAGTTTCAGCGATGACCAGGTTTGTCGTTGTCAGGTGATGATGCTCTTTCAGGAGCCTGGGATAGATACTTGTCGCCTTCTTGTGGAATTTGTCAGATTTATCAGCTAGGGCAAACCACGCCCCCGAGTCAACAAAGACGGTTTCCCTTTCCATTTTCCAACTCTAGGGTTCAAAAGATATCAAATAATCGTCATGCTTTTCTGCTATGTCCCCTTTGCCAGATGAGCCGAGATTCATAACGCGCAGAGCAGGATCTTCCTCCAAGGGGAGATTTTCTATGAACCTTGAGATGCAAGAACGGATGATTGCGGCTTTTGACCGTCCGGTCGCCCTGGACAGGGCTTCCAAGATTTTCTCCTGCTCCTGCTCTATGTATATTTGGATCGGGATTTTTTTTAGGTTTTTCATGGGCTACTATGCTCCTGAAATGTCGATTGGTGATATATAAAAAGATGATACATATTGAAGTAATTGTCAAGCATAATTGCGTAGGGTAGGGGACGCTGGTAAAATTATAAGTTACGCACCTAACTTGAGGTTTTGTATGTGATTTCAGCTTGGTCAAGTAGGCTTTACTCCCATGAAATATGCGTTGCATTTAGTAGGGTGGGCATTCACAGCGCAGGCAGGGCAATAGTATTCCGTAAAAGGGGATGTTGTTAACTTTTTAATCCGCCAGAGGCGGATTAATCCGGCAGAGGCAGACAAGAGTTTAATTCCCCGCTGCTTGCTGCGGGGAGTTCATCTTATTGAGCGACCCCAGGGAAGCTGGTGAGAGGCGATAGGTTGGAGGTTGAAGGCAAAAGGGGATTAGGGAGTAGGCTGATAAGATCCATGTGAAATCTTGGGGGTTCGGTACTTGTCCATCCTGCCGTATATCCTTACCCTTCATAAGCATCCTGCCAAGCTTGCGTGGAACGACGCCTTTTTTCACAAAATGTTGATTGAATAAAGAAACAACGCCGCTATGTTTGCTGAGTCTCGGTGTTTTGTTGCTTTGACCTCCGGCGAGTCGAATCCGCGATGGTTGACTGTGTTATCCTACTATCGTAGAATGTGTCCCCAGAGGACACACTATGATCTATAAATATAATAAGCCAGCGAAGACCTTGGGACCCCAAGCAGCACGCCTGGTCACGAGGCTCTACGACGAAAACAGAATGACCTTTCGCCTTAAGGACATTGAGAGGATCCTTGGGCTCAATAATGCAAACGCCAGAAACTTCGTCAGAAAGCTTGTGGGCAGAGGCGTTGTGACCAGGCTCAAGCCTGGCCTGTTCATCCTGGTGCCTTTTGAGCTGGGCAAGGAAACGGAGTATGCCGGAAATCCCCTCGTCTTAGCTCGTGAACTGGTTAACGACAATGATTACTACTTGTCCCATGGTACAGCAATGGAAATCCATGGGATGGTCACACAGCCTCAATTGGTGATACACGTTGCGACCCAGAAGAAGATACGTGCCATCCGTGTCATGGGTACCGAATTCCGGTTTATTCCCTGTAAAAGCGAGTGGTTTTTTGGTCTGACCCACCATTGGGTCACCAAGCAAGAAAAGGTTGTTGTCAGCGACCTCGAACGGACCACTATCGACGGACTCAGGCAGCCGGAGCATTGCGGTGGACTGAGCGAAGTGGTCAAGGGCATTTGGATGCGGCGTGAGGCTATCCATGTCAATACATTGATCGAATATGCACTGAAGGTCAATGTAGGCGCAGTCATTCGGCGATTGGGGTATATCATGGAACTCTATGAGATAGGGTCACAAGCGGATAGAAAGATCCTGCAGGATCATCTTACGGATACGTACGTGAGATTGGATCCGGTGCTGCCGGCGGAAGGGAAATATTTGCGGAAATGGAGACTGCAATTGAATCTGCCCGCCGATGAGCTTCTGTCCATCGTGCGAACCTGATGATCCCACAGCGAAACCTTTCCCTGTTGGCGAACCGTCTTGCCCGAAGAAGCGGCCGTCGAATTCCGGAAACGGTCCTTGAGCGGGACTACTGTCTGTCCTGGTTTCTGGTGGGTTTATCCACAACGGTCCTTCGAGATATCCTGGCCTTCAAGGGGGGAACGGCCATCAAAAAATGCTTCATCCCGGCCTATCGTTTCTCTGAAGACCTTGATTTCACTCTTCGTAGTGATGTTTCGTTTGAGCGTATCCATGAGCAACTGGACCAGGCTTTTGCATATGTGCAGCTCGCCTCGGGGATCAGACTCGACATCAGCCGTATCGACCGGCACTCTCACCAAAACAGCCTTTCCTTTTTCATGGCATACGAAGGTCCTCTGCCCGGGGCCACGGGCAAGGAGGTTAAGGTGGACATCACCATTCGGGAGCGGCTCGTCTTCCCCATTGAAACGAGGCCCCTCCTGAGAACCTATGAAGAATACGCGGATTTGCCGGATGACACTGTTGTTAATGTTTACACCCTCCAGGAGATCGCTGCGGAAAAGATTGTGGCTATTTTTGACCCTGCCCGAAATGAACCCCGTGACCTTTATGACCTCTGGCACCTGATTTCACACGATTTCTTAAAACCTGGAGAACTAATAGACGCTGTCAGGCAGAAGATGCGTTTTCGTGGCAAGGACTTGGCGAACACTCGCGAAATCTTGATCAGGAAAGAAGCCCGCTTGAAAAAACTCTGGAAAACACGACTTCTCTCCCAAATGGCTGACCTTCCTGAATTCGATCTGGTGCACCGCTACGTATTACGCGAGCTTCGCCAGGCCGGATTCCTAGCCATTACCAATAAGTGATCATTTGCATATCTCCCAAACTTAGTATGGATGGGATTTTTCTCCTTGTCAAAAGAACCTAACCCTGAAGTATTATTGGGGACGCTGGTAAAATTATAAGTTACACACCTAACTTGAGGTTTTGTCTGTGATTTCAGCTTGGTCAAGTAGGCTTTACTCCCATGAAATATGCGTTGCATTTAGTAGGGCGAGCATTCACAGGGCAGGCAGGGCAAGCAAAGGGCAGAGGGTAGAATTTATTTTTTGAGTCCTAAGTTTTATATTCGTTTCTTAACGAGTGTGTAAATATCCTTTCTATGAATTATACCAAAGATGAAAATACTGTCACCGGAAACCTTGAAGACGATACGGTAATCCCCGACTCTCAACTTCCAATATCCTTTAAGAGTTCTTTGTAAAGGCTTTGCATAAGCTTCAGGTTTAACGGCAAGCCGTTCCTCGATGGCTCTCTTGATTATGTTC
>JAFDLS010000243.1:3538-4610 GCA_019306365.1 Deltaproteobacteria bacterium | reverse complement strand
GCTTTCCATAATCTCCGCGCCTTGCGGGAGCTGCTGGATCAAGACTTCCCGATCAAATTTCGTTATCTTTTCACCGGCCGAAAAAACAGCTATCTCATCCAGGGCCATCCAGGCCTGCTTCTTGACGCCGCGTTCGTACCAGTAAATGGGCTGCTGGGCGATCCTCGGTTCAATGGGTCCTTCTTTTGACACCGGTCCATCCGTCCGCAGCGAAACACAGGGTTGCCAGAATAATTGATAACCAAAAACACACCGCTTGCCGCATTTTGTTTTCCTTTTTTACCGGGTCGAACCGCATAAACAAGGCCGCACCATGGCAGGGTTCGTTCATTGTTCGAGTTATAGTTATCATATTAATCCATTTGGGTATAATATATCAAGGGATTGCTGGCTGGGAACCCTAGAGGCGGTCTTCACCGTCTCCTGTTTACATATCAGAATCGAGTCGCGGCTGTTTTTTCTATCGAAAATTTCCGCGTTTCCCCTTTTTTAACGAGGGGTGCAATAAAGAGGGATTGACACTTAGAACCTATTCGTCCATTATTTCTTTATGTTAGACACTAAACTTCGACGCAGTCTGAAAAAAATACTTGGCCCGGAGAACTTCTCCACGCGTCCTGAAGACCTGCATCTGTACGCGTTTGACGCGACCAACCAGCCGCATCTGCCCGAGGCCGTGGCCTGGCCTGGAAATACCGGCGAGGTGTCGGCTCTGGTCTCCCTGGCCGCCGAGCACTCCATACCGGTGGTTCCGAGGGGGGCTGGTACCGGCCTGACCGGGGGAGCCCTGCCAGTCGAGGGTGGTGTGGTCTGCGTCATGACTCGCTTCAACCGGATTATAAGTATTGACACCGCCAATTTGACCGCCATGGTCGAACCGGGCGTCATCGCGGCGGATTTTCAGGCTGCGGTGGAAAAGGAGAGGTTGTTTTACCCGCCGGATCCGGCCAGCCGGGAATTTTCGACGCTCGGCGGAAACGCCGCTGAGAACGCCGGAGGAACTCGGGCCGTGAAATATGGCGTCACCCGGGACTATATTTTGGGGTTGGAAGTAGTTCTGGGAACCGGGGAG
>JAFDLS010000243.1:0-3510 GCA_019306365.1 Deltaproteobacteria bacterium | reverse complement strand
GGCTGACCATGCGCCTTATTCCCAAACCGGAAGCCAAAGAGACCGTTTTAGCCTTCTTCAATGAAATATCGCAGGCCGCCGAAACTGTGGCCGCGATTACATCAGCCCGGATAGTCCCGGCCACGCTTGAATTTATGGACCGGGCTTCCCTGGATTGCGTCAAGGAATACGCCGGTATGGAGGTGGACCCGAAAGCCGGAGCGTTTCTTTTAATCGAGACCGACGGTCCCGCCAGCCAGGCCGGGACCGAAGCGGACACGGTGGCGGAGCTTTGCCGGGAAAACGGCGCGCTCACGGTTCACAAGGCAAAAGACGCTCAAGAGGCTGAGGTCATGTGGGAGGGCCGACGGGCCATATCGCCCGCCCTCTTCAAGGTGTCCTCGGGTAAATTGAATGAAGATATCGTGGTTCCGCGCAGCTTGATCCCGGATATGATCGCCCGTCTGGAAGACATCGCCCACCGATATGAATTGAAAATAATTAATTTTGGCCACCTGGGAGACGGGAATATCCACACCAATGTCATGTACGACTCCAAAAGTCAGGAACAGACCGCCACAGCCGAAGCCGCGCTCAAGGAAATTTTTTCTAAGACCCTGGAGTTAGGCGGAACCATTTCCGGGGAGCATGGAATCGGTGTAACTAAATCGGCTTTCATCGGCATGGAGATCGAACCTGCCGCCCTGGCTTTGATGAAACGCCTCAAAACGGCCTTTGATCCAAAAGGCATCCTCAATCCGGGGAAGATCTTCCCTGAATCCGATGCTAAGGATCGCCTCAGTTGACCCGGACCAGGAAGGAACTATTAGAAGCCCTGGAAGAGTGCGTTTCCTGCGGGCGCTGTCTGGCTGAATGCCCCCTTTATAAGATTACCGGCCGTGAAGGATCATCCGCCAGGGGCAAGCTGGCCCTCCTCAAGGCGGAACTTGGCGGAGAAGTGGATTTAGCCAGGCGGATGAAAGACCTTCTGTCATACTGCCTGATGTGCGGGGCCTGCGCCGAAAGCTGTGTGAACGAGGTGAAGGGTGATGAGCTGATTCAGGCTGGCCGGACCCTGGCCGTTAAAAACCGAGGTCTGCCCGGTATTAAACGCCTTCTTGCCCGGGACGTCATGTCTCACGGATCTTTAAGCCGGGCAGCCCTGGCCAGCCGGTCCTTGTGGCTGAAAAATGTCCCGCCGGAAAGCGGGCTTCACTTCCGGTTTCCATTACCGGGCCTTAACCCGGACCGCTGGCTGCCGCCCCTGGCTCCTCAGCCTTTTCTGGACGCGCCCCCTGAAACCATTCAGCCTTCAGGGTCCGGTCCGCGCGTGGCTTTATTCGCTGGCTGCGTGGCCAATTACCTCCACCCGGAAACGGCCCTGGCCGCTGTTCGTGTGTTGGAAGCGGCCGGGGCGCGCGTGTTCATTCCCCGGGAGCAGGTATGCTGCGGGAAACCCGCCCTGGGATCCGGAGATACGAAGACCGCCGATTTTCTGGCCAGGAAGAACCTGGCCGCCTTTGAATCGGAGGAGTTTGACTACATTGCGGCCTTCTGCGCGACCTGCTCCGCTCAATTAAAAGAGTACGCTCATAGAAAGGACCTGCCCGCTGGTAAGAACTGGGCGAACAGAGTCCGGGACATGAATGAGCTTCTGGTCAATGATCTTCACTGGCGGCCGCAAACGGGCCAGGCAGATAAAAAGGCCGAGCCTCTGCGGGTTTTTTACCACGACCCCTGCCATTTGCATCGCAAGCAGGGCATCATAGAGGAGCCCAGGGCCCTGATACGGTCTCTGCCCGGCGTGGAACTGTTGGGGGCGGATCAGCCCCCTGTCTGCTGCGGCTACGGCGGTCTTTTCAACCTCTGGCATTACTCTTTGAGCCAGGATGTCTTGCATAACAGGACGGAAACCATCGCGCCGTTTGAGCCGGACGTCATTGTTACGGCCTGTTCAGGCTGTCTGCTTCAATTCGAGGATGGCATTCGACGGCAGGGGCTTGACACGAAAATCTCAAGCCTGGTTGAGCTGATCGCCTCCCGCGATTTGAATGAACCGGCCTCTTAAACGACCCATCCACGCTCCATACGCACCCTGGTTTTGAGTGGACGCGATCATCAAACCCGCTTGACAATGAGCGTTAGAGATACTAATTTTAAGCTAATTAGAGCGTTTGTCATAAATAAGTTCCGTTTGGCTTTGAGGCAAGAGGAAATATAGTTTTAGCCATTCTCCTGTGCCACCTTACGACAAACGCCAAAACATCATGTAATTGCCATTTGTAATATCGTGACAACCGCTGTTAGAGCCGAGATTTACCTTGGTAATCAAACGGAAGGTAATTCTGGCAATTACTACATCTTTACTAAAAATAAAAAAAATTCCGGCAACCGCCCTTCTAAACAAATCGGATGAGTTTTACGCCAAAACGCATGTCATTTTATTAAAAGGAGCTGGACCTTTGGAAAGCTTGAATAACCTGCTAAATCGTTTCGCGCCTGAGCTGTTGAGCTGGTTTGAGGATTCGCGCCTGCTGGGAGCCCTGGTCATCTTTTTTGTCAGTGTCCTGGCGTCATGGCTGATAAAGATCATCTTTGACCGGGTCTTGCTGGGCTGGGCCAAACGAACCAGTTTTACTCAGGATGAACAGATCTTGAAGGTTATTGACAGGCCGATCTGGCAATCTATCGTTCTGCTTGGCGCGGCCCTGGCCATAATCTGTCTCAAGCCCGGAGCTAACACGGCCTTAATCACCCTGGGCCTGCTCAAGACCATAGCGATCCTTGTCTGGGCGATCGCGCTTTACCGGTTGTCCGGATTTATTTTCGAGTTGATTTCCCGGGGTCTTACCCTGGCCGGCCGGATGGAAACCGGGTTCATTCCCCTTCTGGCGAATTTGACCCGGGTTATGATCATCGTGGGGGCGATCTTGATTTTTCTTTCCGCCTGGAAGATCAACATCACTCCCCTGCTGGCCTCAGCCGGTCTGGCCGGTCTGGCCGTGGCCCTGGCCGCCAGAGACACCTTGGCCAATTTCTTTGGCGGAATCAGTGTCTTCATGGACCGTCCTTATAAGATCGGCGATTACATCATCTTTGAGTCCGGCGAGCGGGGCGAGGTGGTGAATATCGGCATCCGCAGCACCCGCATCAAGACCAGGGACGACGTCCAGATAGTCATTCCCAACTCCATCATCGCGGATTCCAAAATTATTAATGAAAGCGCGCCGGAACCAAGATTTCGCGTACGAATTAAAGTGGGCGTGGCTTACGGAAGTGATCTGGATCAGATCGAAAAAGCCTTGCTGGATATCGCCTTAGCCAGTGAGCTGGTGGCGACGGACCCGGTTCCAAGGGTTCGCTTTCGTTCGTTTGGGGATTCCGCTCTCGATTTCGAACTGCTTTGCTGGATAAACGATCCCCGGGACCGGGGCCTGGCCATTCACGAACTCAACCGCGCCGTTTATCAAATCTTCGCCAAACAGGGCATCACCATTCCTTTTCCTCAGCGGGACTTGCATATCAAGCCTG
>JAFDLS010000242.1 GCA_019306365.1 Deltaproteobacteria bacterium | reverse complement strand
CTATAGCGCTGAGATAAATTGATACACCCTTGCTGAGATAAATTGACACAGTCCTTTTGAAGGACCCCACCTAATAGAAAACCATTTCCATCTTTACAAATGAATAACCCTCGTTATACCTAAAGATTACCATAATCTCAAAAAAGGAATAACGAGGGCATGCCAACATACATCAGCGACATAAGCAAACATTTAGCTTTTTTATAATCCAAATTCAACCTTTTTTTCGATTCGAGCCGGGTTGGTACCGGATCGAAGAAGCTCGTGGTCTTGTCCTAGAATATTATCGGCTTATCCGTTCGGTGCTGAAAGAGAGACCCCAGTTAAGAAAGTGTCTGAAACGGTGCAGGCACTGTGGGATACTCTTTTTCACCCACCCCCGCAATGCTGGTCGTGCCGACCTTGGATGTCCCTTTGGCTGCAGGGAAGTCCATCGGCGAAACAGTGCCATAAAGCGAAGTATTGAGTATTATAAAAGCCCGGAGGGAAAGATAAAAAAACAACATTTAAACGCCCGCCGCAATGCCCCTTCTTTGTCTGTTTCAAGTCCAGATGAAAAAATCATCCTTAGCTGTGAATACGGGGTTGACACAACCATCATCTTTCATATTCGGTTGACAACGAGCCTGATCGAAGGGCGGGCGGTTGGTTTAAAGGAGGTGATCGGGATGATCGATAACATTTTGAGACAACACAGCATCGACAAGCGGAAAAAAGTACCATATCTTGGCTCCGGTCATCACAACAAACCGCCATAGGAAGTTATGACATGGCCGAACAGGTGGAAATTTCCAGTTTGGATTTAAGATATGAAGGCTTCCGGATGAAATCTCCCGGTGCTGAGAAGGCGCTTTTGGTGTCGATTATGGAAAAAGGCATTCGGGACCCCTTGCAAGGGGTTGATACAAAGGAAGTGCGAATACTGCTCGATGGATTTAAGCGGTTAAGATGTGCCCAAAGACTTGGAATCGCTATGGTGCCCTATGCTTCGATGGGTACCGATGAAGTTTTGGGCATCATCGAGCTTATCCGCATTTCAAATGCCAAGAGTCTTTCCATTCTGGAACAGGCCAGATTTGTTGATGAACTCAAGAGCGTTCACAAAATGTCCACTGCCGAGATCGCAGTTCTTCTTGAACGGAGCAAGGCCTGGGTCAGTGTCAGATCCGGGATTATTCATGAAATGAGCGATTATGTGCTTGATCAGATATTTAAAGGCCGATTTCCCATTTATGTCTATATGTACACCCTCCGGCCGTTTATGCGTATAAACGGGGTTCAAGTTGATGATGTGAACGGATTTGTCAGATCCGTATCGGGTAAGAATTTAAGCATTCGCGCTATAGGGCTCCTGGCCAATGGGTATTTCAGGGGACCGGAGGCTTTGCGCGAACAAATCAAGAACGGGAACATCACATGGGCACTGGGCCGTTTAAAGGAATCCCACACAATCCCATCGGGTTGCAGCCAAATGGAAAGCGCCATGATTCGCGATCTTGAGATCCTATCCAAATATATGCAACGGGTCAGTGCGAAAACAAAGAATCCCCAATATAAGACCAACGCTTTTTTTGCTCAGGCCAACCTTCTGACTGGCGGCATTTTAAGACAGACCGATGCGTTTTTAAAATCCATAAGGGCGTTTCATGATCGAACCGGACAAGCGTAAAGCCATTTATCTTCTTCACCAGGAAGGCATGGGGGTGCGTGAGATAGCCCGGAGCCTCAAGATCAGCCCCAACACGGTGACAACCATTATCGCCCAGAAGGGCGAGATGCCGCAAAGCGTGCGTAAAGATAAGACAAAAATCGACCCGGATCTTCTGGCTCGGCTTTACGGCGAATGCCAGGGCCGTGCGCAACGGATATATGAAAAACTCACCGAAGAAGAAGACGTCAGTGTCGCTTATTCGACCCTCACCCAGATACTTCGCGAACAGGGATTGGGCAAAAACCCCTCCAAACGTTCTCACCGGGAGCCGGATAAAGCCGGCGAAGAGATGCAGCATGACACCTCGCCTTATCGTGTTCGATTCGGCACACGATCTGTTCTGGTTCAGGGAAGTCTTATATATTTTCGTTATTCAAAGATCCGTTATTTGAAGTTTTATCGTTTTTTCAATCGGTTCCGAATGAAATGCTTTTTCCATGAAGCTCTCACTCATTGGGGGTATGCGGCCGAATTTTGCATCATCGACAACACCAACCTGGCCCGTCTGCGGGGGACCGGCAAGAATGCGGTCATCGTTGCAGAGATGGAGCAATTTGCCCGACAATACGGCTTTACATTTGCTTGCCATGAAAAAGGCCACGCAAACCGCAAAGCAGGCAATGAAAGGGGATTTTACACGGTTGAGACAAACTTTTTCCCGGGACGCTCCTTTGAAACCCTGGAAGATATGAATCGTCAGGCCTTTGAGTGGGCCACGCTCAGATCGGCCAACCGCCCCACCGGCAAAACCCGTCTGATCCCCTCAGTTGCCTTTGAATATGAAAAATCCTATTTGAAAAAGTTGCCCCCTTATATCGAGCCGCCCTATCTTGTTCATGAAAGAGGAACAGATCAGTACGGATACGCATCGTTAGACGGTAATTTTTATTGGATACCCGGAACCAAACGCCATGATGTCAAGATGCTGGAATACAGCGATCATCTAAAGATTTATCATAACCGGAAGCTTTTGGGACACTATCTGTTGCCTGCCGACGGCATCAAAAATGAAGTGATCTTCCCTGAAGGCGGCCCCCGGCCCTCGCGTAGGCCCACCCAGCGCAAGAAACCCACGGCACGGGAAGAGAAAATCCTGAGATCTTTGGGCAAGACGCTTGATGATTATCTCGATTTCGCTGTTCCCCAAAGCGGCAAGCCTAAACATCGCTTTATCCGTGAGCTTTTTGGCTTATACCGCAAGGTTGCGCCAACAGTCTTTATCCGGGCTGTCGAGCGGGCTCATAAATATCGCATTACGGATATCGCAACCATCGAAAATATTGTCATTTTGAAACTCACAGACGGTGATTTCAATGTGCCGACCCCGGAAATAGATCAAGATTATCTCAACAGGGATACATATATCGAGGGGTGTTTCGCTGATGAAGCAGACCTCTCCATCTATGATGAAATGGAGGATGAAGATGGATGACCAACTGGCCCAAAAGCTTAAGTGTCTCCGCCTTGGCAGCTTGCTCGCCAACTGGGACCGCTATCTTGCCCTTGCTAAAAAAGGCAACTACTCCCATGCGCGTCTGTTGCAATATATTGTTGAGGAGGAATATCAAATCAAAGAGGAAAATTCCCAAAAGATGCGGCTCAAAAGAGCCAAAATCCCTGAAAAATGGGCCATTGAGACATTCCCATTTGACCGACAGCCAAAACTGAACAGGAAGAAAACCCTGGCTCTGTATGATGCCTTCGATTACATGACCAAATGCCGTAATATTATCTTTATCGGCCCCACAGGGGTCGGAAAAACTGGACTGGCCACCGCCTTTTTGATTAACGCGATCAATAAGGGATATAACGG
>JAFDLS010000041.1 GCA_019306365.1 Deltaproteobacteria bacterium | reverse complement strand
TCCCTGCGCAGCGTCTCGCATCGCCTTCTTCGTATTATGCTCCTGAGCAACATATATGTTGCCCTGGGCGCCAGCGCGCTCTGTATGGCCGGAGCCTTCCTTCAAGGACTATCTTTTAGTTTTGAGCTTATAGCCGTCACTTTTTTCTATGTGCATGCCATGCACATGCTCAATCTTTTTCTTGATAAAGAGGCCGGGAAATACAATGACCCTGATCGTGTCCTCTTCCTTGAATCTCACAAAACCGTATTAATCGGTTCCGGGATTCTTTCCGGTCTGGTTTGTTTAGCGCTTGGCCTTAAAATTAGCTTTTCTATTTTCATCCTTTTTGTGGGTACAAGCGCTGTTAGTCTTCTTTATTCGGTAAATCTTATACCTGGTTTCTTAAGGCCTTATTTAAGAATTACCAAGCTAAAGGACATCCCGGCTTCCAGAACTTTATCGGTTTCCGGCGGCTGGGCTTTGAGCTTGAGTCTTATTCCGGTTTTGGCTTTCGGGGAAGCGCTTACATGGTCCACGGCCATAGTCGCGGCGATAATCTTCCTTTTAGTTTTTATCCGCAGCTCTCTGGGAGGCATTTTTGATATCCAGGGCGACCGAATCGTTGGCCAGGAGACCGTTCCTATTATTATTGGGGAAGAAAGAACCCTGTCCCTCCTCAACCTGGCTGTGGCCTTATTGGCGCTGGCGCTGGCAGGGGGCTGGCTTTTGAGCTTCCTGTCTTCGTTGGCTTTGTTCCTGCTGGTTTTACCGGCTTATGCAACCTTTTACCTTATCTTGCATAAGCGGGAAAGGCTGGTCATCGGGACATTTTTTGAGGCTCTGGTTGACGTTAATTTCTTACTGTCCGGTCTGGTTGCCTGGTTGTGGATGGTTTTGCGGTGAGTAGATGACCAGTCGTTTATCAAATTTTAATACGCATATGGAATTAACTGGAGGTGTCAGATGGATATTCATGAATTAATTCAATCACGCCGGTCGGTTCGCCGCTTCAAGCCGGAGGCCGTACCGATGGAGGTTTTAAAAAAAATGGTGGAGGCCGGCCGGTTGGCTCCGTCAGGAGCAAACTTCCAGCCGATCCGTTATTTAGTTGTGACTGATGACGAGATGCGGGCCAAAATCTTTGCGACCCTTAAATGGGCGGCTCACATTCGCCCTGACGGAGATCCTCCGCCGGGGAATGAGCCCATGGCCTATATCATTATGCTCATTGATGAGCGGGTGGGGTCCAAGGCGATTTATAATTACGACGTGGGCTTGGCGGCTGAGAACGTGCTTATAGCCGGGCTGGCTGAAGGGGTGGCCTCCTGCCTTTTGCTGTCGTTTGGCCGCAAAGAGGTCGTTGAGATTTTTGACCTGCCCGAACACCTTCAACCGAACCTTGTTATAGCTCTGGGATATCCGGATGAAGAACCGGTATATGTGAACCGATCTGACACATATCGCTATTGGCGGGATGAAAACGGCGTTATAACCGTGCCCAAGATACCTCTGGATGAAGTCATGTTCATCAACCGCGTTAAGGAGTAAAACGCATCTTGATGTCTCCCGCGGCCAGCGTTATCATCCCGGCATTCAATCGAGCGGGATTGCTGCCCAGGGCCGTTGATTCCGTTCTGGATCAGACGTTTGAGGATTTTGAGCTGATCGTGGTTGATGACGGTTCCACGGATCAAACCCTGGAGGTTCTGGCCGCTTACCAGGATCGTTTGGTACTCCTTACCCAGCCGCACAAAGGGGTGAGTGCGGCTCGCAATCATGGTCTGTCCGCGTCCAGGGGAGGGTTAGTTGCTTTTTTGGATTCAGATGATTACTGGCTGCCGGAAAAACTGGCTGTGCAGGTGGATTTTTTCCGCCGTAATCCTTTGGCCTTGATCTGTCAGACTGAGGAAATTTGGTGTCGGCGCGGACGCAGGGTAACCCCGGGGAAAAGACATGCCAAGCCTTCCGGGGATATCTTTGAACGATCTCTTGAACTCTGCCTGGTCAGCCCTTCAGCGGTAATGATCAAGAGGGAACTTTTTGACCGTGTCGGCGTGTTTGATGAAACGATGCCCGCTTGCGAGGATTATGACCTCTGGCTTCGAATTGCCTCGCGTTATCCGGTTTATATGATCGATCAGCCGCTGGTAGTCAAAACCGGCGGTCATGAGGACCAGCTTTCCCAAATTACGCCGGCCCTGGATAAATACAGGATTCAAGCCTTACTAAAATTACTGAAGTCTGGTACGTTAAAACCCGCCCAGGAGCGGGCGGTTCGAACCGAACTGGCTCGCAAGGCCACGATTTATGGTCATGGCTGTCTCAAGCGAGGCCGGGAGCAGGAAGGGCAGGAATACCTTGAACTGGCCAGGCGGGCGGAAAGGGGTACGGACAAGGATAAAGTTCAGTTCGTGATTTGAGCGAAAAGATGAAACTGTGTCAGGAAAACGGTCTGGTTTACTACCGCTTTGATCTGTTTGAGAATTTTCCCGGATTGAACCATGGAATCACTACCAGATTTGGCGGGGTTAGTCCTCAAGGTTTGAATTTATCATTTGGCGCGCACGATTTAGAAGTCAATGTTCAGGCGAACCTTGACCTTGCGTCAGAAACCATAGGTTTTAATCGCCTGTTTTTCGCCAAACAGGTTCACGGAGATCAATCTCTGGTGATCAAGGCGGGCGGGTGTCTCGGTAACGAGCGGCAAGGAGGCGCGGTCAATGGATATGACGCGCTTATTACTTCTGACCGCGGCCTGGGTCTGGTCGTTATGCTGGCCGATTGCCAGGGGGTGGCGCTCTTCGATCCGGTAAAAGAGGTGGTCGCCGTGGTTCATAATGGATGGCGAGGCAGTGTGGCTAATATACTAGGCCAAACTGTCAGCAGGCTCAAAACGGATTTCAACGTCCGCCCCGAGGATCTCATGGTAGGAATCAGTCCCTCTTTGGGTCCTTGCTGTGCTGAGTTCGTGAATTATGCCCGGGAACTGCCTCAGGAATTCTGGAAGTATCAAACCCGGGATCATCACTTTGATTTCTGGTCTGTCAGTAAAGATCAATTGATGGCCGTGGGTGTGCGCTCGGAAAACATAGAAATTTCCGGGATATGTACGGTGTGTGACGACATATTTTATTCCTATCGCCGGGAAAAGGCTGCCAGCCGATTCGGTTTGATAGCCGGCTTGGTTTGAGGAGATTTAAGTTGGGTGATGTGTTTATTAAAAACTGTCAGGTACTGGAAAATCGTCAATTGATGGAAGGTACCTATTTGATGAGGCTTCGTGCTCCGGAAATCGCCGCGGCTGCAAAACCAGGTCAATTCGTTATGGTTCGAACCGGCTCGGAGCCATTGGAAGGAGGTCCTCTATTGAGAAGGCCTTTTTCACTGCATCGTTTGAACTCGTCTGGAGAGATTTCGCTTCTCTATCGTGTGATTGGAGTTGGGACCAGAATAATGGGAGGGGTGGAACCGGGCCGTGAATTGGAGATTATGGGCCCCCTGGGGCGAGGCTTTGATTTCAGTGAGGCAAAAGAGCAATCATATCTGGTGGCCGGAGGGATCGGACTGGCTCCGATGATAGCCCTGGCCGAAGCGATGGGGGATCGAAAAAGTAAATTTTTTTATGGAGCTCGGACCTCAAAAGAAGTTGATGTTTTTTTGGCGTTGATTAGGCAGACCCCCTATGAGGGAGAACTTGTTCTTACTTCAGAGGACGGTCTCAAGGCCGCTAAGGGCATGGTAACCGGACCCCTGGCGGTCGCCTTGGAGGAAGAACCGGCTCAGCTTTTTGCCTGCGGCCCTCGGCTCATGCTGGCCAGGGTGGCGGTACTGGCCAGAGAAGCCGGTGTGCGGGCTCAGGTTTCGCTGGAAGCGAATATGGCCTGTGGATTGGGGGCCTGTTTGAGCTGCGCCGTTGAACGGGCTTCAGGAGAGGAATCCGGACCGGTTTACTCCCGGGTTTGTTTTGAAGGACCGGTTTTTTTCGCTGAGGAGGTCAGATGGTAACGCAACCGGACATGAGGGTTGATCTGGGGAAATTGGTGCTTAAAAATCCAGTCCTGGCCGCTTCAGGTACCTTTGGTTACGGTCAGGAAATGGCCGATTTTTGCGATCCGGCGCTCCTGGGGGGTGTTGTGGTCAAGGGTCTTACCCTTGAGCCCTGGCCCGGAAACCCTCCGCCGCGTATCGTGGAGACTTCGGCTGGCATGCTTAATTCCATCGGCCTTGAAAATGTGGGCCTCGATGTATTTTTAAAAGAGAAACTTCCATGGCTGGTTGAACGAAACGTAACTGTAGTGGCCAATATATTAGGCAAGACGGTTGATGAATACGCGGCATTGGCCCAGGGTCTTGGAAAGGCCGATGGGGTGGCCATGATTGAAATCAACGTCTCCTGTCCCAACGTTGCCGCCGGCGGTCTTGCTTTTGGAACCAGCCCGGAATTTACGGCTCAAGTAGTGCGGGTCGTGGTTCAGGCCGCCGAACAGCCGGTCATGGTTAAGCTGACCCCAATGGTTTCTGACATTACGGCTGTGGCTGAGGCCGCGGTTCAGGCCGGGGCCGATATTATTTCTTTAATTAACACCATTCCAGCCATGGCCGTGGATCTTGAGAACCGGCGTCCGGCGTTAAAAAACGTGGTGGGCGGGTTATCCGGTCCAGCCATAAAACCCGTGGCCTTGCGCCTTGTGTGGGAGGTGACGCGAGCAGTTGACGCGCCCGTTATTGGGGGAGGCGGCATTATGACGGCTGAAGACGCGCTTGAGTTTTTGATGGTGGGCGCCAGGGCCGTTCAGGTAGGTACGGCGAATTTCGTTGATCCTCGAGCCGCGCTCAAGATACTGGAAGGAATAGAGGCCTACTGCAAAGAAAAGAGTATTCAGGACCTTTCAACCTGGGTGGGAAGCTTGAAGATTGATTAAATTTGAGACGATTTCTATTAATCGTTATTGGCAGGCCTTATATTTAAGGAAGCCTTAATCTGCACGGGTTCCTTGATATATGTTCCGTCCGTATCTCACATCAAACGCGATCTTGAGTAAACTGCTCCAAAAATGGCAGCAGTTCTTTTTCGCAGATCACACCCCAAATATATTTGCTCATAACACGCCGGAACATGTGATGGGTCTGAATATGATTCAGATACTCGAAAATCCGGCCGGAAATAGATAGAGGCGGATCATCCAATCCGAAGAAACAAACATCTTCCCCAACTTCCTTAAAAGCTGGAATTGCAGAGCAGGCAATGGGAAGCTTAAGCAGGCCCGCTTCGAGCAGCGGAAGTCCAAATCCTTCGTCTTTGCTTGTCATGAGAAGCAGATCAGCCATGAGATAAAAGTCTCGAATGATCGAGCGATCCGGAGGCAGTATTTCTTTGCCTTCAGACATGTATTCGGCCAGGAAGGTAATGTTGTTTGATAAATCGAGCTCATTTATCCAGTATTTAAGGCGGCGGTAGTAAGCCGGCGCCCGCTTCTCGTGAGGATCATAAGCCCCGGTCAGAATTAGAAGGACATTAAGCCCCATTTTTTTAAATCCGTAGACAATGTGGATCGAGAGCTCAATGTCTTTGCGCGGCGTTATCCTGGCTGGCTGAATCACTACCAGGTCACGCGCGAGCAGTTTCAGCTCTTCCATGACCTTGATAGACTTCGGGTCAAGATAGAACAGGTCGTTCGGGTCAATCCCGTTTTTTATTACCTTCCAGGGCGCGGGGCTTATTTCTTCGAACATTCGTTTGCGTGAATCTGATATCGTCACATAATAAATGTTCGGATGGATTCGTTTGAGAACCGACCAGGGAGGTTTGTTCAAATACCCCTGGGGCGAGGGATTAAAGAAGGGGGAATCGTGCGCCCAGCTCACTATAGCCGGGCTGTTTTTTGAAGAGGCCAGACGCCTCAGGGCCAGAGTCAAAGGAAGGTTGAAGGACATTTGAAGTACATTGTGCGCTAAAATCACATCTTGATTGCTGGACCAATCAAAGAGCAATTCGTAAATCATTTCCGTGGGCTGCCGCAAATCCGTGTGATGTCCCTTTATGGATTTTTTATGGATTTTATTTATCTGTTCATTCTGAGAACTGAGCAGGGACTCTATCCGCACCTGGTAGCTAATTGATGAGTCACCTCCCATTCCGGCCAGGATTGAAACCTGGTGGCCCGCGTGGTTGAGCGCTGAGGCCTGCTGTCGTATTACCTCTTCAACACCACCCACAATAGGCGGACAGGAGTAATGCAGTATGCCTATTCGTAAAGGTCTGTTCATTTTTATTGTTAGTATCCCGCGGATTTATGAGCAACTAGAAACAGGGATTCAATTAAGGGGAAAAGCTTGTGTTCCAGAACCTCATAAGAGAAGTGTGTCTGACCCAGAAAATAGTTTGTTGTTAAAACTTTATCTAAATCGGTTTGTTTGAGAAAACCCTTGATTTGCTTGACGGTATTTCTCGTCACAAAGGAATCGAAAGAAATTACTTTAAAGCCGCAAGGTTCAATATCTTCTATAAAGATGCTGTAGCGGTTGAGCACAATGGGTTTCTTGAAGTATAAGGCCTCCACAAAGGCATTGCCAAAGCCTTCATATCCTGAAGGGTAAGTTACCAGATCAGCGGCTTGATAGACATCGTCAATAGTGTATTTTTCATGGGATTCGGTGTTGAAACAGTGAGTTGAATCGACAAGATGACCAATGTATACCAACTCCACGCCTAAACGATAGGCATATTCCATAACCCTTTGCGCGTATTGGCCCCCTTCGTCCCCGGTTTTATGAGAGACGATAAGTTTCGGGTTATTCAATTCCATGAGGCTTACCATTTCAATCGCCCGCTCTATCCACTTGCGCGGCACAATCCTGGTGGGCTGTAAAATGAATAGATCATCATTCGCCAGACCCAACTCTTCCCGGAGCGTCTCCCGTTTAGTCGAATTTTCAGGGGGATTAGCAAAATCAAAGACGTTGGGGATGACTATATTGCTTATCCCCCGGCGATAACTCAGCTCTCGAGAAGCCTTGGAATTGATGACCACATGACGGATGGATTTAAGATTGGGCGGAAAGGCATAGTCGAGATAATCCTGGACCGCATTGATCAGGAATCTATCCCGTTCCCAGGCGAAATCATGATGGTGAGCCACGGTTGGCATGCCTGTTTCAGCAATGAATTCAGTGAGGGCCATACCCAAAGGAAGGTGCATGGGGATAGTGAGGATATTTTCCGCTATGAAAAGATCGATATCAAATTGGAAGCAATATTCATAGATTCTTTTCTTGAGGTAATCTTTCAATTCATGAATTTTTTTTGACAGAGAAGCCGGGCGGGTCGTCCTGCCGTAACAGTCTTCATGGAGTTCCAGGATTTCAGGATCATTGAAATGAGCTTTCGGCTCCAGAAAAGAGTCTTCAGACGGGGTCTGGAGTTCACCTGCAAAAGCGAAACACTTGTACCCACTGCGTTCAAGAACTTGATTCCACTTAAAAGTTTCCAGGGATACGCCATCGGTGCCAGCGAGACGTGTAGAGATAAATCCGACGTTTGTTTTTTGCATTACCCTTCTCCTTGCCTGACGCGAGGGTGTTAAGCAGGCTGTGTATAGGTCTATTCGTATGCCTGGAGTGATTGTCAGAACTTTGTTCCGATTGAAGGCAGAGTTTACCTATCTACAGAGGCTGCAGACTTACCGGGAACTATTTGACAATCGCCAAAACATTCGGGCGACTGCCTGAACTGTCACTGCCTTTGGATTCAATGAACCTTCTATCAAAAATCTGTATTCCAGGGAACATATTTCTGGCAGCCGCTTTATTAAAAATAAATATCATGAAATTACGGTCTGGTCAAAAAAAACCATGCCAAATCGTTGCAAATGGAACCAGGATTGAAAGGTCGAAAAAATCAGAGTTAATAAGAAGCTATCTCAAAATTAGTGTTTTGATCTAAATCGCGGAGAAAGAAAATTTAACCCGCAGGAATATATTAAATATTTCGAGGACTTAATTTTTCGCACGACCTATGCCGCTGCAGCGTGAGCGAAGCGGGGCTCATGAGTTAGGGCAAGCAAACTTTTTTGAGATGGCTTCAAGTTATTTCTCCAATAATGCTTTACTTTACCGGCCTTTCGATTCTCAGTGAATCTTCTAGCTGTACTATTTCCCCTCCTTTCTGAGGATACGGATGTCACCCACCCGCATGGTCAAGCCCTGAGCGTCAAAGTGTTCAAGAAGAGGTATGAGATACTTACGTGTGAGGCCGGTCATTTCCTTGAACTGCGGCGTGGTTAACTCCTTGCTGCCTTGAAAATACGCCAGGAGCTGTTCCCTGGCCTGATTAATGGCTTTATGGTGAAAAAACAGCTCAGACTTGACTTTTACCAGTTTCCCTTTTTTCAGCAGAAGATCCAGGACCTCCTTCTGCTGATCCGCCGTGCCGGTCAAACTGCCTGAAACGTCCTTGAAAGAGGGCGGGGTCAGACCGGCCTTCTCATAGGCGCTGAGCAGTTTCTTTTCAATCTCCTGATGATCCTCGGCCAGATTAGGGCGATGTCCGCTCAAACGAACCTCATCTCGGTACATGTCTATGGCCTTGGATTTGAGCATTGAGTCAAGCACGAAAGTTAAAAGTTTATTGTCTGAGAGGGCCGGTACACGAGTTTTGAATTCCTCTTTATTGAGTCCGGCGCGAAGAGGGTATTTTTCATGATACCCTTTTAATATGTTCAGGACCTGATCGCTTAAATTGTCGAAGGCGGTTCGGCTGATGATATTGCCCTGGGCCTTGTCGTAAATGATTGCTTCCTGCTTGGATAGGATCTGATCAAGGGCCGCCTTGATCTTTTTCCCGGGAAGGTCAATAAGGGCGGCTAGATCTTGCGCTGAACTTCCCTTTGTCCCGGCGCTGTCAATCAGGCCTTTAAGACTCTTCACCGGATCGTGCTCCCTCAATACGGTCAGTTCAGCCAAGGTGCGATCATTGAAACGTTTGTGCCGGGATGCGTGAGGATGAAGTATCTCCCCGCCGGCGATGGTTCTGACAGGTGAGTAACTGCGCAAAACAAACCGATCCCCGGACAAAGTCACCGTCTCCTTTTCAAGTTGAATCTGGGCCAGACCCGTCTGGCCGGGAGTCAGCTCATCTTTATCGAGCAGGAGTAAAATTCCTAGTATTTCCACCGTGCCGACGTGAAAGCGAACTCGAGTTCTGTTTTTGAAAGGCTTCTCATTACCGGGCAGGTACTGAATCCAGACGTCCATCCTTTTGCTCGGACGCAGGGTGTTAGGGTGGGCCAGAACCTGACCTCTTTCGACCTCATCTCGATTGAGTCCCTGGAGGTTAACAGCGGTTCTCAACCCGGCAGCAACCTCGGACACACTGTCGTTATGGACCTGCAGCCCCCTGACTTTGGTTGTTTTTTCACCCGGATAGATCATCACCGTATCTCCCAGTGAAAGATTTCCGGAGATAGCCGTACCAGTGACCACAGTCCCGAAACCCTTCATGGTAAATACCCGGTCCATAGGCATTCTGAAAAGGCTGCCCGCCTGCCTTTCCTCAACCTGACTTACGATTTGAGAAATAGCGGCGATCACGTCGTCGGCGCCTTGACCATTTGTCGCTGAAAATTTGACCACCGGAG
The DNA here is from genome assembly GCA_019306365.1 of Deltaproteobacteria bacterium. GTDB lineage: Bacteria > Desulfobacterota > Desulfarculia > Adiutricales > JAFDHD01 > JAFDHD01. Next base: position 6,774 of record JAFDLS010000041.1, on the reverse strand, counting down.
CGTTTTCCAGGAAGGTTCCTTTTACGAATTCTCGTATGTCTTCCTCAACCAGTTCCAGCCATTCCTCATCGGTAAGGTCTATCTTGGTCAGGACAATCAGCCCCTGGCGCACTCCAAGCAGCTGACAGATATCCATATGTTCTCTGGTTTGAAGCATGACGCCTTCGTCGGCGGCGATGACCAGGGCTACCAGATCAACACCCATCGCCCCGGCAACCATGTGCTTGACAAATTTTTCATGGCCGGGCACATCAACGATACCCACTCGCTCACCGTTTGGCAGGGTAAGGTGGGCAAACCCCAGTTCAATTGTTATTCCGCGAGCTTTCTCTTCCTTGAGCCGGTCGGTATCGATACCGGTCAGAGCTCGAATCAAACTGGTTTTTCCATGGTCAATATGTCCGGCTGTACCAAGGACGATAGGTTTAGTCATGCCTGCCAGGCTCCATTGCTGTGGTTTAGTGGCTTCAGGTTATAGATTTCATAATACTGTTTAGTTATAGAGTATCCAGATGGAATTGGCAATCCCCTTGCCAAGATGAGGCTGAGGTGTTAAGAAGTTAACATGAATTTTTTTTCGTCAGGTCAGGCTCGATGATGGTTTGACCAGAAGGAGGTTTTTTTGAAGATAATGGGTTTAGATCCCGGATCCAAAAGGGTCGGCGTGGCCTTGAGCGACGATCTTGGGATGACCGCTTCAGGTTTAACCACTCTAACCTGGGGAAAAAAGGAAGAGCTTTTGACAGCGATTCAGGACCTGATCACAAAATATAAGGTTCAAAAAGTTGTGGTCGGGCTTCCCCGAAGAATGAATGGATCCTTAGGCCCTGAGGCAGAGGCAGCCCTGTCTCTGGCTGAGGCTCTCAGGATTCGCGATGACCTTGTGGTCCTGACCTGGGATGAACGCTTCTCAACGGCCGCTGCCGAACGCGTGCTGCTCGAGGCCGATTTGAGCCGCAAGAAGCGTAAAAAAGTGCGGGACAAAGTGGCCGCGGCTTACATCCTGCAAGGGTATCTCGATTCTTTAAACATCTCTTTTTGATATTTTTATTCTTTTTTGGGGGGGCGGATGCGCCGTTTTCTGCTGTGGGCCGGTTTTTTAACTTTAATCTTACTTCTGGCTGTGTTTATTCTGGCCTTGCAGCGAGTGGATTTGATTTTGTCACCGGTCTCGGAACAAAAGAAGCAGGTGCTTGTTACGATTCCGAAAGGCGCGTCTCCGGCGGTAATTGGACGGCAGCTCGAGAAAGCTAACGTAATTCGCTCGGCCACCGCTTTTCGCTATCTTGTGGCCTGGAAGAAGGTAGGCCCAAAGCTGCGAGCCGGTGAACATATTCTTGATCCAAGCCTGAATACCACCGAGATCGTCGAAAGCCTGATCAGGGGCCGGCTGAAGATGTACCGGCTTACCATCCCCGAAGGCTTGACCATGGCCCAGGTTGCAGTGATAGTGAGCAAGACCGGCTTGGCCGATAAAGAGAGTCTGTTTGCCCTTTTTAACGATTCCGGGTTCATTACGTCATTGGGACTTGACGAAAAAAATCTGGAAGGGTATCTTTTCCCGGAAACATATTATTTTACCGCCGGAATATCTGCCCGGGATATCGCCCAGGCAATGGTAAATCGGTTTTTAAAGGTTTGGAGCCGTTATGAAGCCTCGGCCCAGGCCGCCGGGATGACCCGGCATGAAATTGTAACCCTGGCTTCCATAGTGGAGAAAGAAACAGGAGATGATTCCGAAAGGCCCTTGATCGCGGCCGTGTTTCTCAACCGTCTCAAGCAGGGCATGCGGCTGCAAAGTGATCCAACAGTTATTTATGGTCTCGAAAGTTTCAACGGAAATCTGACGCGTAAACACCTCGAAACCCTCACTCCTTACAACACCTATCAGATCAAGGCTTTGCCTCCCGGTCCTATCGCCAATCCTGGTGAAGCCAGCCTCAAAGCAGTCATTGAGCCTGCCAAGGTCAATTATCTTTATTTTGTCTCAAAGAACGATGGCACACACCATTTTTCAAGGACTTTGACCGAGCACAGCCGGGCTGTAAATCAGTACCAACGCCGAGGACGCCGCCAGTAAGGTCTTTAGTTTTCTTTTACGGTGAGGCAGTAGTTTTAATTCTCCTCATTTGAGGGATTAATATACATTATATTGTGGTTATTCTGAAGATATATACATTATATTGTGGTTCCTTTATCTCAAAAACTTTAATGATTACTATGAGTTCTATGAATTTTTTGCTTGACAGGTGGGGAAAAGAGGCATAAAGTGGATTGTATATGGCATAAAGTGTCACAAAATACCAAGCAAGGGTTTTTACTCCCAAAGTGTGACCAATGTTTAAAGGAAATTTTCAACACACCATCGATCCCAAAGGCCGAATGTCAGTCCCGACCCGGTTTAGGGATTTGATCCCTGATAATGGGGAGGGAAAACAACTTGTTATTACCTTCGGGATGACTGGTGAATGTCTCTGGGCCTATCCCCAGGATGATTGGGAAGAGATTGAGGAACAGATCAAGGAGACCAAGTCCAGTCCCCGGAAAGACGCTTTTGTTCGTAATTTTATTGGAAACGCTCATGAGTGCACTGTGGATAAAATGGGTCGAATATTAATTCCGACGGTGCTGCGCGAAAAAGCCGGCTTGAAAAAGCAGGTCGTGGCCGTGGGCGCGTTGCAGAAATTTGAAATATGGGACCTGGAACGTTTCAGGGTCCTTGGGGAAAGCGAGGTTCCGCAAACGCTGGCCCAGGAATTCTACGAATCTGAAGAGATTAGGATATGACAGGATATGGAATTCAGTCATCTTCCAGTCATGCCATTGGAAACGATGTCCGCCTTAAATATAAAGGTGGGCGGTCAATATATAGATGGAACCGTTGGTGGGGGGGGGCACGCCCGGATAATCTTGGATCGTATTGGACCCAGTGGTCGTCTCCTGGGAGTGGATCAGGATCGGGACGCAATCAGCTACCTTGAGGAGGTGCTAAAGCCTGCCGTTTCTACTCTAACATTGTATCATGGGAATTATTCCCGGCTGGATGAGATCCAGGTCGAACTTGGATGGGGAGCCGTGGACGGCATTTTACTGGATTTAGGCGTAAGTTCCTATCAGCTCGAGGAATCGAAGCGAGGGTTTTCTTTTCTTCGGGATGAGATATTGGACATGCGCATGGATCACAGCTCGGGCGAACCGGCCTCAGTCCTGGTCAACCATCTGCCAGAAAAAGAATTGGCAGACTTAATTTTTCGCTATGGCGAAGAAAGGAATTCTCGCCGCATAGCTCGGAATATCGTTCGTGCTCGGGAAAAGAAACCGATCATGACTTCGTTGAGACTGGCCGAAGAGGTTCGCCGGTCTTTTCCCCGTTCCGGTCGCCGAAGCCGAATTAATCCAGCCACACGCACCTTTCAAGCTTTACGCCTCGCCGTCAACAGGGAACTCGACCATCTGGAAAAGTTTCTCATCCTTGCTCCGAAATTAATCAAAGTGGGAGGCCGGTTGGTGGTGATCAGTTTTCATTCCCTGGAGGATCGCCTGGTCAAACGAGCTCTCGTTAAACCGAAACAAGCGCGTGAAGGTGAAGCCTGCCTGATCTCCCTCTATAAAAAACCTATCAGGCCAACAGCCGAAGAGATTGCTGGTAATCCCAGAGCCCGGAGCGCCAAACTTCGGGTCGGACAAAGGGTTTGAGAGATCCGGATGGTATCAAGAACTTTACAACAAACTAAAACTAACTACGCCACTATTAGAAAAGGTAACCGCAAGAGGGTGGTTTCCTTCTGGGCCAAGGGGTATCGCCTTTTTATCGCGGTTTCTTCAGGAATTTTGCTCATAGGTTTCGCTCTTACTTTTGTATGGATTAATCATCAGGCAGTTCAGATTGGGTACGCCATAACAGAGCTCAACCGAGAGCAATTGGCTCTGATTGACCTGAATCGGAAACTCAAGGTTGAGCTGGCCAACCTGAGCTCTTTGGATCGTCTGGAACGTTTGGCTCGAGACAAACTCGGTCTGGTGTCCCCCAGGCCGAATCAAGTCGTGGTTGTAGAATGAAATCTTCTCAAGTTAGATGGACGAGATTTAGAATTGTCGTGGTTTTTTGCGTTTTTCTTCTGGCTTGGGGAGGATTGATCTGGCGGGCGGCGAGCCTTCAGATTCATAATCGTGATCAGCTGGTCAAGGTCGCCGAACAAGAATATCTTCGAAACATCAAGCTTATACCGGTTCGTGGCGACATCTTTGACAGAAATGGGGAAAAGCTGGCTGTGAGCCTTAGTGTGGATTCCATTTATGCTGAACCGATCAGAATTAAGGACCCGGCGGCCATGACTAATCAGTTAGTCAGAATTTTGGATCTCGATCGCGGCCGAATTTTAAAGAAACTCAGCAGCAAGTCTTATTTTGTTTGGGTGAAAAGGCAGGTTGATCCGGATGAATCGGCGGCGGTGAGAGCCCTGAACGCCAAAGGCCTGGGATTTATAAAGGAAAGCAAACGCTTTTATCCAAATTTCAGTTTAGCCTCACATCTCCTGGGGTTCGTGGGTGTGGACGCACAGGGGCTGGAAGGTATTGAAGTGGCTTATGACGATTACTTCAGGGGCGAGGTGGCTTATATGCCGGTAATGCGTGATGCCCTGGGCCGTACGTTCCAGGATCGCCTCTCGAAGAGCCGGCCCTCGATGAAAGGGGACAACCTGACGCTGACCATCGACAGGCGTATTCAATTCGTGGTTGAAAAGGCCCTGAATCGGGCGGTGAGGGAATACAACGCCAGGTCGGGTATTTGCATTGTGCTCCGGCCTCGAACCGGAGAGGTTCTGGCCATGGCGGTGGCTCCAGGATTCAATCCCAATGTATATGGTCAGTATCCACCTAAGCGTTGGCGAAATATCGCTTTAACCGATTCGTTTGATCCTGGTTCAACTTTGAAGATTTTTCTGGTGGCGGCTGCCCTGGAAGAGGGCGTGGTAAAGCCGTTTGACCGGCTCGACTGCGGCAACGGTTTCATGTCAATCGGTTCCCGCGTGGTTCATGATTCACGAGGTTATGGGCGGCTTACGGTTAGTAACATCGTGAAGTATTCCTCAAATATAGGGGCTGTCAAAATCGGCCGCAGGCTGGGTTCGGATCATTTTTACACCTATCTTGCCAATTTCGGGTTCGGTTCCAAAACCGGGATCGATCTGCCGGGCGAGTCATTCGGTCTTGTAAGGCCATGTGATAAATGGACAGAGGTTGACGCCGCGAATATCGCCTTTGGGCAGGGAATTTCCGTCACTGCCATTCAAATGGTAGCGGCGATGTCCGCCCTGGCTAATGACGGTCTGCTTATGCGTCCCTTTGTCGTCTCAAAAATTACTGATCCTTCCGGCAAAATCATCAAAAAGTTCAGGCCGCAAGTTGTTCGCCGGGTTGTTTCCGAGCGTACGGCCAGAGAGGCTCGCAGAATGCTGAGAATGGTGGTCGAGGAAGGCGGCACAGGCATGCTGGCCGAGCCTGAAGGTTACCCGGCCGCCGGTAAAACGGGTACCGCTCAGAAACTGGATAAAAATACCCGCAGTTATTCGAAAACTAAGTTCGTTAGTTCGTTTGTGGGGTTTATGCCTTATGACGATCCTGAACTGGCTGTCCTGGTGATTCTGGATGAGCCATGGCCTAAATTTTTCGGCGGCGTTGTCGCAGCTCCCACGTTTAAAGAAATAGGCGAGAAGGTTTTGCCTCTGTTAAATCTGGCTCCTCGTTCCAGACCTTCAGTAATGACAAGTACCCTTGAAAAAAAACGGAATTCTGAACTAGAGCGGCATTTTGGATTGGTTGGTCAGGTTAAGGCCGGCTTTAAGCCATATCAGTTGAACCGGAAAATGGCAGGGCAAAACTCATGAAATTGAAGGCTTTGATAAAAAGGAATGGCATCATAGATTTTTCCGGTAATCCGGAAACCGAGGTTACGTCTGTCGCGTATGATTCTCGAACTGTAACTCCCGGAGCTCTCTTTGTCGCCCTTAAAGGTCACGTCAGTGATGGCCGTTTTTATGTGAATGAGGCGGTAAAGGCTGGCGCGACGGCCATTTTACTGGAAAGTCCATTAAATGAAGACCCGGGCGTGCCCGTTATCATGGTTCCGGACGCGCGGAGGGGTATGGCTCTGGCCGCGGCTGAACTGTATGGGCATCCCGCCGAAAAGCTGGTGATGGTTGGAATTACCGGAACTAAAGGCAAAACAACAACAGCTTATTTGCTTGAATCGATTCTGAAGCAGGCGGGCCACGCCGCCGGAATCATGGGTACGATCAAAGTCAGCTACGCCGGTAAAGAAAGGCCATCTGTTATCACGACACCCGAAGGGGCTGATTTACAGAAGTACCTCAACGAAATGGTACAAGACGGCATAACACACACGGTATTTGAAGTCTCCTCACATGCCTTGACACTTTCACGTGTGGCCGGCTGTAAGTTCGATCTGGGCATTTTCACCAATCTTGGCCGGGATCACCTGGATTACCATCAGGACTTGCCTTCGTACTTTGAGGCGAAAAGGCGTTTGTTTTTTGAGTATCTAAACGGTGACCATCTTAAGGGCGGTCCTAAGGCCATTATAAACCTTGATGACGAATGGGGCCGCAAGCTGGTTGACGAGATGGGTTCCAGGGTTGTTACCTTTGCCGTGGAATCTAAGGCTGATTTGACGGCACGGGAGATAAAAAATAATCGACGGACCCTGTCCGCGCAAATCATGACGCCTGCGGGTGACTTTGAGGTTCACAGTCA
>JAFDLS010000241.1 GCA_019306365.1 Deltaproteobacteria bacterium | reverse complement strand
AAAGAAAGATTATGGATTCCCCTCAAGTCCACTCAAATTAATCTTACCTGACAGATTAGGCAAGGATTAAACACAAAAAATCAATCTCCACCGGAAGGATAATAACGGAGTTGAAAAACGAAAAGGTCAATCTCCTCACGAACAGGCAAGCTGGTATTGCGGCTTAAACAATATTCTTTCAGCCGCGCCAGCCCATCTTGAAATTCCTGGTCGGAAATAGCCTGGAGGCTCGACAGGGTTCGGGTACTGATCTTCTCAAAGTATTCCAGATGATTTTTCGCGAAACGCTGCTTAACCAGTAAGTGGCGGGTTAGGTAAAAACCACGGTCTTTGAAAAAGCCGGTCAACTCCGCCCGGTCGGGCGCGCGTTTCATCTCTATTTCCATGGCCCCGGGGAAGAACTGAGGCCAGAAATAGGTTTTCATGCTCTGGCGGGTTGAAGTGCGAATCAGGACATGGCCTTTATCTTTCAAAACCTTCCTGAAACCGAAAAGCGCTTTTTCCTTATCCTCAATGTGATGAAAAACCATGGAAAGAAAAATCATGTCCGCCGTGTTCGCGGGCAACGGGATGCCTTCGCCTGATCCTTTTAGGAATGTAATCAAGGATGAGGATATGTTCTGCCTGGCCGTGGACAGCATCTTCTCGGAAGGCTCGATACCATATACCTTCGCCGAAAAAGCGTCGGACAAAAGAAGGGAAAATCGGCCGGTCCCGCACCCGAGATCAATAATGGTTTTTACCTCCTCACGAGGCAGTTGGCCGATAATGGCTTCCTGCCAGAGCCGCAGGGTTTCCGGAGGCAGACTCCGGCCTTTATCATAGCGCTCGTGCGCGTTTGTTTCATCGTAATCAAATGAAGCCGGCACGCCTTAGCACCTCTTCGGTTCGCTCTAACTTCTCCGAAAGACGGCCTCCCGATACGGCCCGACTGAAATCCAGCCTACCGGGAAACCAACATATTCTTCGATACGGCGCACATACGCTTTAGCCTGTGAAGGCAAGTCGGAAAAAGAACGCACCCCAGTGATGTCGCACCGCCATCCTTCATGTTTTTCAAATATGGGCCGGGCCTTTTCGAGATAGGCCGGGGCCGGGAAATCGCGCCACGTCTTCCCGTCGATTTCATAAGCCGCAAAGGGGTATATCGTCAAGGTAGCTCAAGGTGTCCAGAAAGGTCAAGGCAATCTCGGTCGTTCCCTGAACCTGACAGCCGTGGCGGCTTACCACCGCGTCGAACCAGCCCCCCCGCCTGGGCCTGGTTTATCCGGGAAAGGGGCTTTATTCTCTCACGGCCCTGGCCTTTGTTCAAATACTTAAAGAACGAATTGGAGACAAAGTGGTTTTGTGAGTTTTTCCATAACTCGCTTCCAGACCCGGAGCCTGGGAACCGGATAAACAGCAACAACGGGCTTCAAACAAACCTTAAAATAGAAAGGATCAATATCCGCTTACACAACCCGCCTCCTCTGCCCATACCTTCCCTATACAACACGCCGCAATCGTCCTCCTTGAATATGACTTGCCTCCTAGCCGTGCCTATGATATTTCTCGAAAATCAAGTTCATCAGATAAAGAAGCTATCTCAAAATTAGTGTTTTGGTTTAAATCGCGGAGAAAGAAAAATTAACGCGCAGGGATATATTAAACATTTCTAAGACTTTAGAGACGCTGGCCGTTTGAGCACAAGAATTAAAAACAGGAGTTTTGGAGTCAGGTCTTTGCATCAACTGCGGGGCCTGTGTAAACCTATGCCCTTATAACACCGCATACAAGGACAGGACCGTTGTGCTGCATGCGTGCGACCTGGAGGAAGGCAGATGTTACGCCTACTGTCCGAGGACGCCCACGGACCTGGAACAGCTGAGACAAGCCTTATATGACCCAAAGGATTTAACGCCGGAACTGGGGCCTTTCAAAGGGTTATATGTCACCAGGGCCGCTGACGAATCCACGCGCTCTTCGGCTCAACACGGCGGCACGGTCACGGCCCTTGTCAAACTGGCCCTTGAAGAGGGCCTCCTTGACACGGCTGTCCTCACTGAGGAAAGCGAAAGGTTCCTGCCTCAGGGCGTTTCGGTTTCAGACCCGTTAGGTGTCGTGAGGGCGTCGAAAAGTAAATTCGTGACCTCCCCGAATGTCGCGGCCTTTAACGAGGCGGCCAAGGGCGGTTTTGAAAAAATCGGGGTCGTAGCCACACCGTGTCAGGCGCTGGCGCTGGCTAAAATGAGGCTCAAGCCCGAGCCCGCGAAAGACAATCACATCGACAAACTGAGCCTTGTGGTTGGCCTGTTTTGCGGCTGGGCGCTTTCATGGCGGGACCTCGCCAGGCTGCTGAAAGGCAAAGCGGACGAGGATTCTATTGTTGGCATGGATATTCCGCCGAGCAAATACGAATGCATGGAAGTGTACACCACCAACGGGACTATCACGATTCCGCTGGAGGAGGTGCTTCCTTCCGTGAAAGAAGGCTGTCAATACTGCTTCGACATGACCGCCGAGTTCAGCGATCTTTCCGTGGGTTCGGCTCGTGTGCCGGAAGGCTGGGACGCGGCTAAAGGCTGGAACCAGGTTATAGTGCGAAGCCGGGCCGGTCAGGAACTCCTGGACCTAGCCAGGTCAAAGGGCGTTCTCGAGTTTCGCGATCTGCCCGAAGGGAACCTGGAAAAACTGAAAACCGCCTCCATGAACAAGAAAAAATTCTGTGTGGCGGCTCTGGTTAAGAAAAGCGGCAGCTCTGAAAACCTTTTGTACCTGGATCCTCAAGACCCGGTCTTGAGCCGCTTTATAAATTAAATAATTTTACTATCAGGCTGATTTAAAAAAAATTATAAGAATCAATATGAAAACAAGCTCATCACTCAGGGGGAAACAATGTCTGTACTGCTAGATGGTAAGGAAGGCATGGAATATATGGCCATGGGCAACGAGGCTATCGCCCGCGGGGCCCTGGAAGCCGGTGTAAAAGTTGCCAGCGGATATCCTGGCACGCCTTCCTCGGAAATTATTGAAAGACTCGCGGATGTCGCCAAAGAGGCGGATATATACGTGGAGTGGTCGGTCAACGAGAAGGTGGCCGCCGAGGTGGCCGCAGCGGCTTCTTTCGCCGAGTTGAGATCGCTGGCTTCCATGAAACAGGTGGGTGTAAACGTCGCTTCGGATTTTTTGCTGCACCTGGCTATTTCCGGGACCAGGGGAGGCATGGTCCTGGTGACCTGCGAGGACCCGGCTGCTCATTCCAGCACCAATGAAGGCGATTCACGAGGTTACGCCAAGATGATGGAGTTCCCGCTGCTCGAGCCAGGGGACTTTCAGGAAGCCAAGGATATGACCAAATGGGCCTTTGAGCTTTCAGAGGAAATAAGAAACCTGGTCATGTTACGCAGCGTTACCCGCATGTCCCACGCCAGCGGGAACGTAACGTTTGGCCGGCTGCCGAAGGTTGAGGCGCAGGCCCACTATCATTTCAGCGGATCCATGCTTGACCCTGATAAAGGCCCGGTCATGAGTTATGGTTTCAAACATGCTCAACAGCAGCAAAAACTTAAAAAAGCCGCTGAAATCTTTGAAGACTCCCCCTTTAACACCTACCAGGGTCCTGAAAAACCGGAACTGCTGATCATAACCTGCAGCGTGGGTAATCTGTACTGCAAGGAAGCTATCAACCTTTTGGGCCTGGAAGATCGTGTCGGGCTGCTAAAGCTGGGCACCACCTGGCCCCTGCCGCCCAGACTCTTGAAAAAACATCTTTCCATGACCGGCGAAATCCTGATCGTGGAGGAAATACTCCCCTTTATGGAAGAAAACGTGAAGGTGCTGGCCGCTGAGATGGCCCAGGAGATCGGGATTAAAAAATTCTATGGCAAACATTCCGGCCAGATCCCGTCCATAGGAGAACTGAGCCCGGATATTGTCATACAGGCTCTGGTCGATCTGCTTGATGTTGGCTATGAAACAGTTCCTAAGGAATACGCCGAAAAGGCGGGCGCGGCGGCTTTTGCCAGGGCTCCGAACCGTCAGTTGACCTTCTGCCCCGGCTGTCCGCATCGAGCTTCCTTCTGGTCGATTCATAACGCGCTGGAGTTAGACGGCCGCCAGGGCTTTGTTTGCGGAGATATCGGCTGCTACGGCATGGCGGTTTTACCCACCGGTTTCAGCACCACCAAAACCGGCCACGCCATGGGGTCCGGCGCCGGTGTGGCGAGCGGTTTTGCCAAGTTGAGGCAGTTCGGCATGGATCAGCCGGTGATGGCGGTTTGCGGTGATTCCACCTTTTTTCACGCCATTGTACCGGCCCTGGTGAACGCCGTGCACCACAAGTCCAGCTTCACCCTGGTCGTTCTGGATAACAGCGGAACGGCCATGACGGGTTTTCAGTCACACCCCGGCCTGACCGTGAACGCCATGAAGGATGAGTCACCGGCCCTGGACATCGCCGAAATCTGCCGGTCCATGGGGGCGAAAGTTGAGGTTCGCGATCCTTTTGACTTAAAGGAAACTCAGGAGGCGCTGAACGACCTCATGGAATACCAGGAAGGGGCCAAGGTGCTGGTCCTTAAACAGCCCTGCGCGCTCAGTCCTGAGAAAAAAGCTGAAAAGAAATATAACATGCGGGTTGATCAGGAGATCTGTCTGGGTGAAGACTGCGGCTGTAACAAGTTATGTACCCGTATCTTCCGCTGTCCCGGATTGATCTGGGACATGGAAAAGAAGGCCGCCAGGATAGATGAAGTCATTTGCGCCGGCTGCGGTGTTTGCGCGGATATCTGCCCTTCCGGGGCCATTGTTCGAGAGGAGGCGTGATTACCATGGGAAACGGAAAGTTATCAAAGGACCCATATAACCTCATCATCACCGGCGTTGGAGGACAGGGTAACGTCCTGGCCTCGAGGATGCTTGGCAGTATGCTCCTGCGCCAGGGATGCCATGTTACCATAGGTGAAACCTTTGGCATGTCTCAGCGGGGCGGGTCTGTCATGAGCAATATCAGGATCTCGAAAAAAAGCGCCTGGAGCCCTCAAATCCCCCACGGCAAGGCCGACATGATTGTGGCGCTGGAGCCTACCGAGGCGATCCGCCTCCTGAACAATTACGGCAACCCCGAGGTCAAGGTGCTGACCAACACCCGGGCCGTGCACTCCGTGGAAGTAATCGCCGGTGAACTGAAATACCCGTCCCTGGAAGAAATAGCCGAGCCGCTGAAAAAACTCACCTCAGCCGTCTGGTTCATAGAAGCAACCGAAGAGGCCGTGAAGCTGGGCAACCCCATCCTCGGAAACACGATTATGATGGGAGCCCTGGCCGC
>JAFDLS010000040.1 GCA_019306365.1 Deltaproteobacteria bacterium | reverse complement strand
GTTTTTAAGTCAATTTATATAAGCTATGGCGGTCTGCCATTTCATTAACGATCGGGACGAAATATACCTTTTCCTGGATCAATATCTTGGGCCAATATCATGGGATAATGCTTCCCGCTCGATAAATCTTCGGCCGCTACTCGGCAATCCGGGCGCGAATTACTTGAACCCTGATATTCTTCAGCGCGTTGGTGTCACTGATTGGCCCCAGCCCGAGAGATGTGAGAGCGGCTTTGCCCGGGGCGATGATTCCGCCAACATTTCGAATTGCCTGGCGCAGTTGATTTTGGGAATCACGGTAAAGAATCCTTAACTGCACGTTACGAACCGGTAAGGGATTGGGATTTGAAACCTGGGCGATTACATAGCGCCGGTTGTTCAATCCGAGACGAACCTTGAGGTAATTGCCCGGATTTTCGGGCAGGTCCATGCGGATAAGTGAACGAAGCGCCTGCCTGCCGGGTTCGGATTTGGAGCCGGCGGCGGTTTTGAAATACTGCGCGGCCTTCTGCCGGTTGCCTTCAGCCAGGTAAAGGTTGCCCAGAGAGTTATAGGCGGTTGCGGTGGGCAGCAGGGATATACTATTTTCCAAATCTCTGCGGGCTCCCTGAATGTCCCCCAGTTTCTCCTTTGCCTGCCCCCTTCTAAGAAAAAAATAAAAAAAGCGGTCGTTCAACTCTAAGGCCTTGTTATATTCTTTCAGGGCGTCTTTATAACGGCGCTGCTTGGAATGTATATCACCTTTCAGGGCATAAAATGTCGCTTCCCCGGGTTCGATTTTGATAGCTTTTTTTACCAGTGTCAGGGCTTGACCGGTTTTCCCCTTTGAGAGGGCCTTTCGTCCCTCATCGTGAGCCTTGTAGCCTAGTTTGGACGCTTTTAATCGAGCGATTTTAAGTTGATATTGTTCGGTGTTAAGTTTCCCCTTGGCTGGCAGTGTGCTGGCGGTGGCGCGATTGTCCTCGACGCGTTCCCTGGAAGGCGGATGACTGGCAAACAATCCCTCGAGCCAGTTTGGGTTTCTGGCCTCGGATAAACGAACGAAGACCTCTTGCAAACTAACCGCCGCTCGCGGATCATAACCCGCTCGTGACATAGATAACATGCCGTAGTAATCCGCCTCGCGTTCCGCTTCCCGGCTGTACTTCTGGTAGATCAGGCCCGCCGCGATTTGAGCGCCGCCGACCACGAAATTTACATAATCGGAATCCCGCGCGGCAATGCCGGTAGCCAGTATGACCCCCTGTAAAAGCATCCCGCGTTCCATGCTCTTGGCTCCGTGCCGAGCCGCCGCATGAACGATCTCATGTCCCAGGACCGCGGCCAGTTCAGCTTCGTTTTTAAGCTCCAGAAGCAACCCGCGGTTCACGGCGATCTTGCCTCCGGGCAGGGCCCAGGCGTTTGGTACGGAATTGTTCAGGACCGCGAAATCATAAGGCAGGTTCGGCCGGTCGCTGACTGCGGCCAGCCGCCTGCCCACACTCTTTACATATGCGGTCAGTTCCGGATCAACAGTGTAGTCCCCTCCCTGCATTTGCCGGCTGGGCGCGTAATTTTCTTGGCCGAGTTTTATTTCCTGGGATTCGGAAACCAGGGTCAATTCCTGTCTGCCGGTTACCGGGTTGACCGCGCATCCGGGGAAAGTGATGCATGCTATCAGGAGCAGTATGAAGATTTTTTTGGCCATAACCTTCTTTATTGCGAGCGGGACAGTTCGTCTTTCAGCTCTTATTTGTATGATTTGGTTTGTCATTTCCTCTTAGAGTACTATAACCCCAAATTAGTTCACTCACAAATACAATAATGACGCTTTCGTGCATTCAGGGCGCCGCCGGATATCAGATGAGGGCAGGGAGAACTCAATAGATAAAATTTTTACCGGAGCTCCGATCTCAACACTATCTCACCTGATGAGGCGATTGCCAAAACACTGATCCTTAATTTGAAAATCAGTTTAATCCCTTATCAGTATGTCTTGATTGACGCTGGCAGGGTCTTTGGCCCCGACCAACGCCATAATTCGGCTCAGTTCAGCCGTAATTTCCGTGATAAGGCTTTGAATGCCATTTTGCCCATCAGCGGCCAGGGCATAGAGGACCGGTCTGCCCAGACCGACCAGAGAAGCTCCCAAGGCAAGTCCCTTGATAACGTCGCTGCCACGGCGAAATCCGCCATCCACTATAACCACTGTGTTTCCACGGGCAACTTCCATGATTTCTTCCATTACCTGAAACGGATGAGGGAGGTAGTCCAGTGTATGAGCGCCGTGGTTGGAAGCCACGATTGCGTCCGCACCCGCCTCTATTGACTTTGAGGCGTCGATACCGCTAAGCACTCCTTTGAAAATCAGTGTTCCTGATACGGCTTTCCTGATTTCTTTGAGTTCCGCCAGTGACAGGGGAGCGCAATCGGAAACAATGGGCCTGTCTTTGATTTTGGTTCCGTAACCAACGTCTATTTCAACCCCGGCCCAGGTGACTCCGGCGTCCTGAAAGCGTTCGAGCTCTTCAAAGATCTTTTTTCTATCTTTAAAGGGTTTTACCGTTGAGGCGAGAGGAACACCGGTTGCCGCGATTTCTTTCAGATTGCCTGGGACGGGTGTGCCGGTCCACATCAGGGAGCCAGTTTCTTTGAGCCCTAACGCGACTTTCATGAGCCCGTTTTCCGCGATAGCGGGTATAGGCATGGTAAGGGCCGACATAATCACCGGCGTACCCAGTTCAACCCCGAGAACCTGACATTTAGTGGTGGCTTCAGAGGCGTCAATGACACTCTGCCTGAAGGTGTACCGCTCCATGACGCGGCGGTTATTGGCCAGCACAAAACCCGTTTCCACTCCTTCGAGAAGCAGGCCATAGCTCTGTTCACTGATAACGCGTTCTCCTTTTTCATACAACTCACTAAGATTCATGAATCACCTCACCCTATTGCGTTTAAGTAAAAATACAAACACCAGTTAAAAGCCGGTATTGTCTATTCGCTAAATACGTTCGGTTTGAATTGGCCAGGCCCTTTAACTCAAAATAAAAAAGTATTTAAGATAGTCAATGCTCCTAAAACTCTTATCGCAAGTCAAATCTTTTTTTAAAATTAAAGGCGAAGCGCTTCCTTGACCCCAATTTCCTTTGCTATTGATCATTTGGCAAGTTAAAATAACAGGGTAAAAATAATTGACAATAATGATTGTGTTCAATAGCTTCCGGTTAGTATCAGAGCGTTTGTCATAAATATTTTCCGTTTGACCTTGGGATAGGAGAAGATTTAGTTTCGGTTGTTCTCGTAAGCCATCTTATGACAAACGCTAAAACATCATGTAATTGCCATTTTTTATATCATGGCAGCCGCCGTTAAAGTCTTGATTTACCGTAGTAACCGAACGGAAGATAATTTTGGCAATTACTATAGCTGGATAACAACAGAATGTTGTATTTGATTAGACTGCCTTAATTTCTCTTAATGCCTTTTGCGATAAGTGTTGAAAATTAAGGTTGGTTAAATTTTTAGACGTCATAACCGTCAATATGACGGAAAATATTTAAAACATTAAAAGAGATAATGGAGATGTCGTTATGGAAATTACACTTGGAACTATGTTGAAAATAAATGCCGCGAAGTATCCGCGTGATGAGGCTGTTATCTTCGATGACGCGCGAGCCACCTATTCTCAGCTCAATGACCGCGTAAACAAAAGGGCTAACGCGCTGCTGAGTTTAGGTGTGAAAAAGGGTGATCATGTGGCCACCCTGGCCTCTAACTGTCTGGAGCTTGTGGAAACAATTTACGCTATCTGGCGGATAGGAGCCGTTCTCGTCCCCTTGAATATTCGACTGTCTCCAGGTGAACTTACCTACATTGTCGACCATTCAGACGTTTCCACGGTTTTGTTTCTGGACACATTGAATGAAACCATAACTCAGATTAAACCACAACTTGAGGAGGTTAAAAGATTTTTTTCATTCGGGAAAAACCCGGTAGAGGGATTCATTGATTTTGAGGTGAAAACTGACCAACAATCAACACAAGAGCCGTCTGGAGAAATTAAAGAGGAAGAGGTGGCGACCATTTTGTATACCGCCGGAACCACAGGCAAACCAAAGGGAGTGGTGGCCACCCATAAAAACTGGATATGGATGAATATAAATAGCACGGCTGGGAGGACGCGTGAGCCTGGCATGAAGTCGATGACAGTCTATCCGCTTTTTCACGCGGGATCCATAGCGAACCTTACTGGAAATATCTTCGCGGGCTACACTCTCGTTATTCTGAAAGCGTTCGATCCGAAACAGATGCTTGAATTCATACAAAAGGAGAAGATCAATCGGCTGGGGAATCCCCCGACCGTTTACAAGATGATCTTACAACAGCCGGAAATCAGTAGTTATGATCTTAGTTCTGTCAGATATCTCATGTCAGGGTCTGAAGTCATGCCTGATGAGACGAGGAACCAGCTCAAGAAAGTTTTTTGTAACGCAGGTATTATTGATAATTACGGTATGACGGAGACCTGCGGCGGCACAACCAGCAGATCAGAGGAGTACACTGCGGAGAAACCTTTTTCCGTCGGTCTCCCGCATATTTCCGAGCTGGTGCGCGTTGTTGACGGCCAGGGTGAAGATGTGGCGTCAGGGGAGGTGGGTGAGATCATTGTGCGCGGTCCCAATGTTATGAGGGAATATTATAAAGACCCTGAAAAAACCGCGGAAGCGCTTCGGAACGGCTGGCTTTATACCCAGGACCTTGGGCGGTTTGACGAGGACGGCTTTCTATATATTGTTGAAAGAAAGAAAAACATGATCATCAGCGGCGGGGAAAACATTTACCCCAAGGAAGTCGAGGAGGTTCTCTACCGTCACCCAAAAATAATTGAAGTCGCTGTTTATGGCGCGCCGGATGAAATCTGGGGTGAGAAGGTCTGTGCGGCCGTAGTATTGAAACAAGGTGAAGAGATGACACCTGAGGAGGTTATCGAGTTTTCAAAGCAGAATCTGGCCAGCTTCAAGAAACCCAAATTCGTGGAATTTATTGACTCTTTGCCTAAGAGCCCTATCGGTAAGGTGCTGAGGTCCAAGTTGAAAGAAAGGTTTATTAACAAGGCTCTTCTTCCAAAGAGTTGCTGAGTCTATGCTGGATTAGATATAATGATATCGGCTGCATCTTCCGCTATCCATAGGTTTATCAAAGACTTTTGAAAGAAGAAGGAGAGCCGGTGCCGAGTTTGAGTATACGTGAGTACTTTCCGTTTCATCGAGTGAAAATCTCCAAGCAGAGTGTTTCTACTCGTTCTAAAGCTCCAGCTTGGAAACGTGATAACCCTGGATAGATTCCCAAGCCGGAGCTTGGGAACCAGAGGAAAGGGTGGATTTGGCCATTAAATATCATCAACTTATTCGGAGAAGATCCTATTTCTATGAAGCTAACGACACGAAGTTATTGTTCGCCCATGGCTGCTTTAAAATCTCCCTCCGGGTCGAGATGAGGTTCGCCATCCACGGTAACCACAACCTTTTTCAAGATGCCGGTGAATTTAAAAGGACAGGTATAGTTTTCACTCACCGGGGTTAATGTGTCCCGTCCGATTTCCAGGCCTTCCGGCCCATAAGATACCGGGATCGTACGCGCTATGGGCGCTTCACCGACCTTTTGCCCATTGATAAACAGTTGACCAATACCCTGATGCTCGCCTGATTTTTCGAATTTAAACCCCAAGTTTGAAGGTCCGGCAGGTACATCAATTTCTGAAGTAACAATATAGTGCTCGATTCCTAAAAAATTATGATCGTAGACCAGCCGGTTATCCTTAATGTACAGGGCATAACCGGCAAAGCGGCCGCCGTGGGCGATGAGAACGCCTTCAGCGCTGCCTTCAGGGATATCCACCTCTGCCAGGATAAAGTGAGAGCGATTTCGGATCGGAGGAGCGGCGCTGCTCGGCATCATGGAGGTATCAGGATAATAGGTGAAGGTTTTTCGATCTTTATCGCGCGGGGGCTTGTCGATGTAGAAGCGCTCATTTGTGCGGTCATCAAGAGGCAGCACCTGGTACTTTTCCGCCTCACGCCACCAAAGATCGATCATTTCCTTTAATTTTTCCGGATACTGCTCCGCCAGATCATGGCATTCCGAAAAATCCTCATCTATGTGATACAACTCCCACTTATCGTCATCAAAATTCCCTTTGGAACCCCATTCATGATAAGTAACCGCTTTCCAGCCGTCATGCCAAAGACCCCGGTGACCGAACATTTCATAGTATTGCATTTCTTTTCGTGTGGACGCGTCGCCATCATTAAAAGTATAGGCCATACTGATGCCTTCAATGGGTTTTTGCTGTATGCCATTGAACTCATCAGGCGGGTTGATCCCAATAATGTCATAAACCGTGGGAACAAGGTCAATGACGTGATGATACTGCTGACGAATTTGACCTTTATTTTTGATGCCTTTGGGCCAATGCACAATGAGAGGATCACGAATACCTCCACCGTGAGTATTTTGCTTAAAGCGTTTAAGAGGGCTGTTACCGGCCTGTGCCCAGCCGCGCGGGTAATGATTGTAGGTGAGAGGACCACCAAGCTCGTCAATCATTTCCAGGTTGGCCTCAAGGGATTCTCTGACCGCGTTAAAAAAACGAATTTCGTTAACAGTACCATTGGGACCGCCTTCCCTGCTGGCGCCATTGTCTGAAATAAGCATGATCAAGGTATTATCCAGTTCTCCAATCTTCTCAAGAAAATTCACGAAACGGCCTATTTGGTGGTCGGTATGGTCCATGAAGCCCGCGTATACTTCCTGCATGCGCGCGAATAATTTCCTTTCATCATCGGACAGCGTGTCCCAGGGTTTAACGCGGGGATTGCTTGGCGCCAGTTCCGTGTCTTGGGGGACAACACCCATCTCCTTCTGCCGGATCAGAACCTCCTCACGAACCTTGTCCCACCCCTTATCAAATTTCCCCTTGTATTTTTCGATGTATTCCTTTGGAGCGTGATGCGGAGCGTGGCCTGCGCCAAAAGACAACCAGAGAAAAGCGGGCTTATCCGGGTTAGCCTGCTTCTGATCAAGAATAAACCCTATTGACTTATCAACAATGTCTTCGGATACGTGATACCCTGGACGATCCGGGGTTTCGATGCGGTGATTGTCGTAAACAAGATCAGGCTTCCATTGATTCGTTTCTCCGGCAAGAAATCCATAAAAGCGCTCGAAGCCCATGCCTAACGGCCAGTGGTCGTAAGGACCGGCAGCGCTTAAATCCTCAGACGGAGTGTTATGCCACTTACCCACGGCCATGGTGTTGTAACCATTCTCTTTAAGTATCTGGGCGATGGTCGCCGCGCTGCGCGGTATCCTCCCGTTGTAACCCGGGTATCCTGTGGCTAAATCGGTGATGATGGCCGTGCCGACCGAATGGTGATTACGGCCAGTCAGCAGGCAGGCTCTTGTTGGAGAACACAAGGCGGTGGTGTGGAAGTTATTAAAAAGAAGACCGTTTTGGGCCAGGCGGTCCATGTTCGGAGTTTCGATTTCAGACCCATAACATCCTATTTGTGAGAATCCGACGTCGTCCAGGATGATGAAGACCACATTGGGGCTGCTATCCGGAGCCTTTACCGGTTCCGGCCAGTAGGATGTTGACTCTTTGTAGGTCCGGCCTATGATACCACCAAATTCATTTTCTTTATTTGACATCACAAACTCCTGGTTTTTATTTTAAAAAATTCGTTTGAGAATATGAATCCTGAATTATGAGGCAGTCGTCGCGCTGTCCCAAGCACTGGCCTTCCAATGCCTTTACGGCGCCTGTTATTGATAAAGAACCGGCCGGTAGTTTCGGGGGGATGTTTTTTTGAAAGGTTTTAATCAAGACATGCAACCAGATGCCCCGGTGAAACCTCCTTTAGCTCAGGCGTTACTTCTTTACACGCGTCTCTGGCGACAGGACATCTGGACGCCAGCCGGCATCCAGGAGGAGGATCGATAGGGGAACTGATTTCTCCGATTAATTTTAAACTTTGGTCCTGTCTTTCCAAGCCGGGCATGGACACTAAAAGAGCGCGGGTGTACGGGTGAGAAGGGTTATTGAACAATTCCTCCGTCGGCGCGCTTTCCACGATACGGCCCATGTAAATTACCGCGACCTCATGCGAAATATGCCTAACCACGTTGAGGTCGTGGGAAACGAAAAGATAGGCCAGGTTAAGATCTTCCTGTAATTTTTTAAGCAGGTTGAGTATTTGAGCCTGGACCGATACATCCAGAGCTGAAACCGGTTCATCACACACTATCATTCTTGGGTTGACGGCCAGGGCTCGGGCCATCGCGATCCTCTGGCGCTGTCCTCCACTAAATTCGTGAGGATATCTATAAAGCTGGCCCGTGTCTAAACCAACCTGATTGAGTATCTCGATTATCTTTTCCAGACGAGGTCCGCTCTTCAGGTCTGTATGCAGTTTTAAAGGCCGCTCCACGATAGTTTTAAGCGTTTGGCGTGGGTCAAGGGAACTATATGGATCCTGAAAGATCATCTGGACTTGCTCCCGAAATTGTTTCAGAGACAGCCCTTTCAGGTTAGTCACGGAATTGCCCTCATAAAAAATGTCGCCTGAGGTGGGCTTGTGGAGCTGGACCATGGTGAAAGCGATGGTGGATTTTCCGGATCCGCTTTCTCCAACAAGGCCAAGGGTTTTGCCTGGGTAGATATTCAAATCGGCTTCATCCACGGCCTTAAGCGTGGCCTTCTTACCTTGGGATCTAACCGTAAAGTATTTACAAAGCTTCCTGGTTTGCAGGATCGCGCGGGTATCATCGAAATTACTGATTTTGCTTGATGGCATGATATTAACCATTTATTCTGAGTTTAATTCTCAAACGGGGGACAAGCGATAGAGTGCTCCGGGCCTATAGCCTTAAGCTCCGGTATTTCTTCACTGCATCTTTCTTCCGCGTATTGGCAACGGGGGTGAAAGGCACATCCTGAAGGCGCCTTCAGCATATCAGGCACCATACCGGGGATCTGTTTCAGGTAGTCCGTTTTTTGGCCAATAGCAGGCTGTGATTCCTTCAGTCCAATGGTGTAGGGGTGACGAGGATTTTTGAAAACCTCCGTGGTCGGTCCCACTTCGACCTGCCGTCCCGCGTACATGACGGAAATTTTTTCGCAGGCGTCAGCCACCACGTAAAGATCGTGCGAAATCAAGATCAAAGACATATTCCTTTTAACAATAGTGTCAGCCAGCAGGTCCAATATTTGCGCTTGAATAGTCACGTCTAAGGCTGTAGTAGGTTCGTCGGCAATTAACAAGGTTGGGTTGCAGGAAAGCGCCATAGCCATCATGACCCTTTGCCTCATGCCCCCTGAAAGCTCATGGGGGTATTGTTTCAAACGTTCACGCGGCGAAGGAATGCCCACTTTATCCAATAAGTCGGCTGACCTGTCCAGAGCCTCTGATTTTGACGTTTTCAGGTGCGTGATAATCCCGGCGGTTATTTGCTGACCGATATTAAAAACCGGGTTAAGGCTGGTCATGGGTTCCTGGAAAATCATGGACACCTTGCGTCCTCTAACCTCGCGCAGCTGCGAAGCAGACAGGGAAAGGTTGTCCATGCCATCCAGATATATCTCACCTGTGGTTTTGGCCGGCGGGGTGGGATTAAGACGGATTATGGCCTTGGCCATAACGCTCTTGCCGCTGCCAGATTCGCCCACAATACCGACGGTTTCTCCAGCATTGAGAATCAGGTTTACGCCCCTGACGGCTTGTAATATTCCAGCCCTGAGATGAAAGGAAACATGCAGGTCTTTAATGTCGAGAAGTTTTTTATTTTCACTCATTTTTCAGTCAGCCTTGGATCCAGTACGTCTCGAAGCCCGTCTCCTAAAAGGTTCACGCCTAAGACGGTGATGAAAATGGCCAGCCCAGGATACACGGCAACCCATGGCGCGGTTTCCATGAGATCCCTGGCTTCATTGAGCATCAGCCCCCAGCTGGGTTCCGGTGGGGGAGGCCCCAGTCCTAAGTAAGTCAGTCCGGCAAAGACAAGTAGAGTTCCACCAAGGCGTACGGTAGCCATCACGATTAATGGTGAGGAGACATTTGGGATAACCTGCATAAAAAGAATTCGTAAATTATGTTCACCGATCAGCTTGGCGGCCTTAACGTAATCTCGCTCTCGTTCGGCCAGAACCAAGCCGCGCGTGAATCGAACCAGGCTTGCCGTCCCGCCCAGGATCAGGGCCAGGATGACCTGCCAGAGTCCTGGACCGAGAATGGCCAGAATCGCCATGAACAAAACCAGGCCGGGAAAGGAAAGGGCGGCGTCGGTAAAGCGCATCATGATGTTGTCAACTCTACCGCCATAATAACCCGGGATACCCCCAAGGATCACTCCCAATATCAGGCCGAGAGGTACTACGGTGAACGAGACCAGCATGGCGTTTTGAGCGCCATAAACCAGTCTGGACCAGATGTCCCTTCCAAGATTATCAGTGCCCAACCAGTGCTCGCGGGATGATGAAGCGTTGATATTAAGGAAATCCCCTTCAAGTGGATCATGCGTCGCTAACCACGGAGCGGTCAGGGACACGAATATAATGATAATGAATATAATTAATCCGACCAGCGCGATACGGGATTCGGAAAGAAGAGCGATGGACGCCCATAATCGCCGAAAAAATCTGGCGAGGCCCCCTTTCCAGTCACTTGTTTCGTATACTGTGGTTTTACTTTCCATGAAACTCTTCCACCTGTTTATTCAAGCGTGATCCGGGGATCGAGCCATTTGTAGGCTATGTCCACCAGCAAATTTATAAAAATAAAAGAAAAGGACAGCACCAAAATTCCACCCTGCACCACCGGAAAATCCTTAGTCATGATCCCGTCGTAGATCGTGAGTCCGATTCCGGGCCATGCGAATACAGACTCGATGACCACCGTACCTCCAAGGAGGGCGGCAAAACGAATCGAAACGATCGTTAAGGTTGGAATCATGGCGTTTTTGAGTGTGTAGCGCGCTATAATCGTCCTCTCTGGAAGCCCTTGTGCTTGATGAGTCTGCACGTAATCCTTGTTTAATTCATCCAGCATGGTCGAACGCGTCATCCTGGTCTGAACAGCAACCATTTCGAGCCCTAGGGTAAAAGCCGGAAGAAAAAGGTGATGCAAAAAGGACCAAAAATTTTCACTGGGAGGCGTATATCCCACAACCGGGAACCACCCCAGCATAAGTCCGAAGTAAAGCATCAACATTAAAGCGGCCCAAAACCCGGGTACTGAAAGACCGAGCAGCGCGGTGACTTGGGCCGTGTAGTCTATCCAGGTTTTACGTTTCACCGCCGCGAAAATGCCCAATGGAAAAGAAAGAGTCACGGCCAATGACATGGCCGCGACGGCCAGATAGACCGTACGCGGAAGGGCGTCCTTCAGTATCGTAGCGACCGGTCTGCCATGCAGGATCGAATCACCCAGGTCACCCCGCATCACCCTGGACATCCATCGAGTATATTGGATATATATGGGTTTATCAAAACCGTATTGCTTGTTTAAAATTGCGCGCATTTCCTCATCCTGCATGCCTTCTTGCAGAAGGGCGTCCACCGGATCTCCCGGAACAAGCTGGAGGATGGAAAATACGGCCACCGTCACCAGAAATATGGTAGGCAGTACATAAAGAAGTCTTCTAATTAGAAATTGAGTGAAACTCATTTCGGTGTCACCTTAAATACGATTTCATGAGGATTCGCCAAAAGATCCCTTGCTGTGCAAGGGAAGGAAAGGTTTCATTTCTGGGAATATGTATCCACGAAATCTAAATTATTTCTTGTAGGCTTAAAATTTGACACAAAGAAATAATCATAAAATGCTTAAAAAATCCAAAAAAATATCTGATTTTTATTCTCCGGGGCGGGGGTTTAAGCCGCCCCGGAGATTCGCTTTACTGATATTTATTTAAGTGTCAATCCAGACTTCCCTGAAACCCTCCTCCGGAAAATAGTAGTTCCACGGCTTGAAGTTCTTTAATTTCTCGTTCCAGCCGTTCACCGTAATAGGCTCCCCGTAAGGGATGAAATAGCCCAGTTCATTAGACCTTAAGACCACCTTTTTGAACTTGGCCTTACGCTTCTTCGGGTTTATTTCTCCGGCCATATCGTCCAGGAGCTGATTCATGATTTCATCTTTGGCCCCGAGTATACCATATCCATCCCAGGGTTTTTCAGGCCGGCCGTGCAGGTAATAGTAATAAAAATTCATGGGGTCTTCACCCATAAGGCCATAGACCATGATATGGTAGTTACGCGCCCTGATATGGCCCCAGTACTGCAGGCCCACCTGCGGGATGATCTTCATGCGGAATCCAGCCGGTTTAGCCATCTGCTGAACGATTTGAGCCATGACGTCCTGTTTACCCCAGGTAGGTGTAACGTAGAAATCCACGTCAACACCGTTGGGATAACCGGCTTCCTTAAGCAGTTGTTTTGCCTTTTCAATGTTCGGCGGCTTTGGTTTGATATCCTTAAAACCCCAGGGCGAGATCGCTGGATGAAAGCCCTGGTACTTGGGAATCATGAGATCTCCGTAAAGCACCTTGCACAGCTTGTAGCGGTCAATGCAGAGATCCAGGGCCTGGCGCACCCGCACGTCCCTGAAGGGAGAATTCCCCAGCTTATCATGGCTGTTCGGGTACAAGGCGTGAGTACCGCCATATTGGTGAGCCCATACGATCAGTTTTTCTTCTTTCAGATGGATCGGCTGTTCAATCTTGTCCATCTTCCCTTTCAGGATGTTTCCTGCCCAGTTTGATTCCAAGCCGTTAGCATAATCAATATTTGCAGCCCGTAAGGCCATGGTCCGCGGGGAAGGTTTGCTGATGATTTTGTAGACAACCTTGTCCAGATAGGGCAGGCCGGGGACACGGTAATTCTCGTGCCTCTTGAAAACCGCCTGGTGTTTCTGCTGATACTCGGCGACTTCAAAGGGGCCGGTGCCCGGGGGGGCGACCCTGTCGGGCTTGAATGTCGGGGTTTCGCCCCAGATGGCTCCTTGGGGTATAGAATCCTTGGGCAAAATGCAGGTATTACACCAGGCATTGCCGATCAGGAAGGCGGCATACGGTCTTGAAAGGTTGGCCACGACCGTGTATTTATCCGGTGTTTCAACGGTGTCGAGAAATTGAGTCAGAATAGCTCGCGCCGTGGATCGGTGCGCCGGGTCTTTAATTCGCTCCCAGCTCCATTTCACGTCCCCGGAATCCAGCTCTTTGCCATGGTGGAACTTCACTCCCTTTTTGAGGTGAAAAACATACCGGGCGCCGTTTTTCTCGATCTCCCAGCTGTCAGCCAACATGGGCTGCACCTCCGGGACAGCGTCCGGTCCTTTCTCCCTGGTAATCCGCATGCGCTCCCCTACGGAAGTTGGTGTAACCAAACCTTCCCAGCTCAAGGCCATGAATTGGCGGGCCCAGGTTCCTGTGCGTCGATGGGGGTCAGGGTTTTGAATCAAAAACGGCATACCGCAGTTGAGGGTTCCGCCTCGCTTGGGTGTTGCGGCAAAGGCAGATGATGTTCCCAGACCAACAGTCGTCACGCCTGCTGTTCCAACTGCGGCGAGTTCTATAAACTCTCTTCGTGTCACACCCTTTGGTCGTTTAGTCATCCTTTTCCTCCTTTATAAATATAGTTTAGGGGATTGGGTGGATTGGGTTTTGGGAAAACTAGTTTCGAAAGATAAGAAATGATCTTTATAGTTTTTTGATTCACTGTGGGATCGGACTTCATTGCCTCGTGTGGTAAGCAATAAACTTCTATCTTGAAGCCATCTCAAAAAAGTTTGTTTACCCTAACTCATTGTCGTACAAAAAATTAAGTCCTCGAAATATTTAACATATTCCTGCGGGTTAAATTTTCTTTCTCCGCGATTTAGACCAAAACGCTAATTTTGAGATAAAAAGACCTGACCATTACTAACGTGTTGGAAATTAAATCACCGTAACAATTCAAAGAGATGAATGTCAAGTTAATAATAATTATTATTATAGTGTTTTTTAGGTGCTGTTTTGCGGCTTAAAATATTCAATGAATTTAAGTATTATCGTACTAAAATAATTGCTATTTTAAATATAACTTTCCTATTCATAAAGCGTCGCTCGTCTTGGTCTGGTTTGTCACGGCGACGAGCGATGCCTTTGGAAGAAATGAGGTCTTTGGCCGGCCCAGGTTAGAAATATCCGGGTTTTATCAGTAAAAACGTTGAAGACCACGGGCGTACCCCGTGGGTATCTACACCCATTTCCCATTTTAAAAATATAGGTATCGCAACCGGGGCGATTAAGTCATTTCAGGTAAAGATGTTTTTTAATAAAACGGGCGGCCATATAACTGAGTTCTAAAAACTTTCCCGCCAGTTAAGCCGCCATAAACATCAATACTGTTCGCCTTAAGTTTCCTGCTGCTGAGCCCTTTTCATAACTTCAAAAATGACACCGCCTGGGCCGCCGCTTTCAAGGTAAGCAAAATTGCCTGGATCGTTGATCAGCATCTTGGCCCCGTTTGCTTCAAGTTTGGAAGCTTCCTGATCCACATCATCCACGTAAAACCCCAGGTGATGCAGCCCCTCGCCAAATGTATCCAAAAAGCGAGACTGGAAAATTCGACCTTCCACCGGCTGTACCAGTTCGATTTGGAGCGGGCCGAGGTAAGCAAAGGCCATCCTCGCCTTCCAGCTGCGTCCCTTGGCGTCGGTGCCTCCAATTTCACTGAAGGTCCAGGGACCGATGCCAAACATCGAGGACCAGTTCTCAATTACCTGGTCGATATCCTTTACCGCGATACTTATTTGATCAACCGTTTTTAACTGTAGTACCGGGCTCTTTGCTTTTTCCATAATATCCAGCCTCCTGGTTATATTTGTTGATTTACGAGAAGGTTATTAAATATCCGGCGATTTGTCAATTTGAGGCCTCTGCAAAACTTCGTCCTTTAGCCGACCTCATGCGCGCCGCTTCGCTGACGCTGCAGCGGCATATGTCAGGCTCAAATTTAAGTCCTCGAAATATTAGCAATATTCCTGCGGGTAAATTTTCGCCTTCCGCGATTTCAACAAAATTACTGGTTTTGCAGAGGCCTCAAAATATAAATTCCCTACGCGATACGAGAACCCGGATTTAAATTAAGGGTGGGGCATGCCCGGGTTTTTATATTCCTCATCAAGGATATTTTGAATAGTTTGTGATGCAAACCCAAACTGAGCACAGTAATCCACGAAAATGTCATCCAATTCCTGCCTCAATTCATCTGAATAATAAAAGGGTGGACTTTCCTCCTTAACAAAAGAAAGTAAACGCTCAAAAATTTGCCCAAATAAATCACGAATGTCCCAGAGAATAGCCGTGTGTTTTCCATACGACAAGGACTCTTCTTTTAGATATTGATCAAACAATTCTTGCAGCCGTGTAATCTTGTTACGAAATGAAAAACTGACTTCATATAAAAATACAACCCTGGGATCTTTGAATTTATACTGCGGGTAATAGAGGTGAGATTCAAGGCGGTTGTTTTTATCGATCTCAACCTGCCAGCAGCGCTCTTTGTCTTCTAGATAATCGGATTCGATTTTTGTGCCAGGCAGCACGGCCAGTTTATTGGCAAGACCGTCCAACGTGCCGTATCCGACCGAGGATGATATGACCTGATGATTGAGAATAAGGTCATCTATGGTCGTGTTTTTATCGAACATAATAAAACCAAACCGAGGAGTGACATTATACTTCTTCATTAGCGAAACAATTTCGAAAATATTATTCTTATCATAATTCTTTTTAAACTTATTGTAGTCGTCTGTTTGACGATCCGCAAAGCTTTCCACACCCAGGAACAAGGCGTTGAACCCTGCTTTGGACATTTTTTTTATTACGGTTTCATTTAAGGAATCGACACGGCAGTCAGCCTCGAAAGTAATATCGTAACCCTTTTTAATAATATGATCGCAAAAATCCCCTACAAATTTCTTGTCCTTACCAATGAATTCCATATCAGAAAACCAGATATGATTTACATTATGTTCATGAACCAGCAGGTCAACTTCTTCCAGTACTTCATCCAGGCTGCGTCTGTGATGTTTGCTTTTGAAATTGTATCGGTCAAAAGAGTTTATACAGCAAAACGTGCACCGATAATGACAACCGCGACTGGTGATCATTCTGGCCACGCCGTAACGAGGGCGATGGATGGGAATTCCCACCGTTTTCAAAAAAATTTCTGTCTCAAAATTAGGGCTTGACTTGACTCTTTTATGGTCAGAACGAAAGGCTAGGCCCGGTATATCTTCAGGTGATTTGTTTTCTCTAATAGATTGGCAGAGTCTAAGAAAGGTGTTTTCACCGTGTCCCAGAACGATCGAGTCGATTTCGGTAAAATTGCTGAGTATTTTTTCGAAGTGAAAAGTAGGGAAATAACCTCCCAGGGTGATATGGCCCTTAAATCCCTTTTCCCTGAGCAGTTTTATCGTTTCTGCCGAAGCCGCAAAGTTTGAACGGTTTACTGAAAATCCGATCAGGTGATAATTTTTTTTCGGCGGCCATGTCTTCTTAATTGTTGACTTCGCGTCATCCCAGTTCCAGGTCGCATCGAAAACATCCACCAAAAAGCCATGTTCTGTAAGAACTTTTTCTAAAAAGCCAAGCCCAAGGTGTTCCAGGTAATTCCATGAGCGGTGTGTTTCAAATGGGCTGTTTTGAATGAGCAGGACTTTCATTTTAGATTTAACTGCCTTTAAGAGACCTCTGCAAAACTTCGTCCTTTAGCTGACCTCATGAGCGCCGCTTCGCTGATGCTGCAGCGGCATATGCCAGGCTCAAATTTAAGTCCTCGAAATATTAGTAATATTCCTGCGGGTTAATTTTTCACCTTCCGCGATTTCAACAAAATTACTGGTTTTGCAGAGGCCTCTTTAATGATTTATTGAAGATCGATTCGATATTTTTGTTAATACTCTCTTCTCGCTGAGATAACCATGGCCATTCAAAGAAGAAAATTACTATCCTTCCCGCTTCCAAAGACGTAGTCGATAGAAGGACGCGCCAGCCTGCGATTGGCATTATCAATAAAACGATAATCCGCCCAGGGAATGAACTCCAAACCGGGAATAAGGACGCGCACCACAGGAAAATCCAAACCGAAACGGGTGTGATTGATCGCAATCACATCCGTTAATCCCGCCCCGGAAATCTGCTCGAAACAATATTTGATTTCAGTCAGAATGTCCTTGTCAGAAGGGGCGGATATATCCTTAAAAGAAATGGTCCGGCGCGTTTGAGTAATATAGCGGACTGATTCCCAGGCGTCCAGATAGCAGAATTTCATAAACCGCACGGCTTCCTCATTTTCTGAAAGCCATTGAGATGAATGCTGAGCCTCAATATTTTTCGGTACGGCCTTTTTAAATCTCGAAAATACCGTTCTTACCTGGATCAGTTCAGTGAGGGCGCGTGAGACAGCGATGGACGGATCCAGATGTGACCCCACGCCCCATTGGAAAGCGGGGCCTTCTTCCATTTCATCTATACCAAACGCGTAGATGGTGGGTATTTTTATATCAGAGGTAATATCCTTTAGAATTACCTTGAGACCGCTGGCCTGAGCCGCGTTCAGGACCCGGTGGAGCTCGAAGTTGTTTTTTTGAGGCAGTGTCTTCAAATCGATTTCGGGCATGGGAAGCTGGTTCCAGATAAATATGGCCTGGGCATCCCTTTCCACAAGCTCCAGTATGGCCTGGAGAATCGCTTCTTCCAGGCAATTACCCGCCGCCAACCCGTTCGGACGATTTTCTACCAACCGGTTGGGAGCGCCAATTACACTGGCCGGGAAAAGGTGAGTGTAAGCAATGGGCGCGAAAACGGGCTTTTCATTAAGCAGGTGCCAACCTTTAGCCCACTTGATGGGGCGATCTTCATAAAAAGGATCAAGCTTTTTTAGGGTTATCTGTTTTGGGCCGGGCAGGCCCATGACTCGGGGGTGAAGAATTTGTTCTCCCCTTTTTTTAAGGTCATGCGCGGACAACTCCAAAAACTCATCTTCCGGTTGTAAAAGCGCTGAAAAGCGTTCGATCAGTTCACTAAGGCCGCTGACAACCGACTGATCGCGGGTCAATCCTTTGCCCAACGCGTAATCTTTTCCAAAGTTGTCCCATAAAATATCAGAAGTAACCCTATGCACAAAGAAATATTCATCCAGCTTGCTTCGCGGGGATGAACGAACTCGCTGGCTTGAAAAATTAATGTGATTTTGCTTAAGGACGCCGGCTAACCTTTGGATTGTCTGTTTGGGACTAACTACCCTGTGGCCGTTTTCATGGAAGGTGTGGATTCGTGAACTTAAGGAAATGGGCCCTGTTTTTTGGGGGAAAAATCCGATGGCTTTTGTGTCTGGAAGGTCTTTTATTTGAAGCCGGGCCATCTGGATTTACACTTTCTTTTCCTCAAGCGAGGAGCTTTTGACTCAGGGC
The DNA here is from genome assembly GCA_019306365.1 of Deltaproteobacteria bacterium. Taxonomy (GTDB): domain Bacteria; phylum Desulfobacterota; class Desulfarculia; order Adiutricales; family JAFDHD01; genus JAFDHD01. Next base: position 15,103 of record JAFDLS010000040.1, on the reverse strand, counting down.
GTCCTAATGATTATAAGAGACCTCTGCAAAACATCGTCCTTTAGCTGACCTCTTTGTCAGGCTCAAATTTAAGTCCTCGAAATATTATTAATATTCCTGCGGGTTAAATTTTCGCCTTCCGCGATTTCAACAAAATTACTGGTTTTGCAGAGGTCTCTATAAGGCCTTTTTAATCAATCTTTCATCAGCAGGGCAGGGGGTAACTTAAAAATCCACTGGCGGCGAGGTTTCTTTAACCAGCGGTGAATCCCCCGTCGACCGTCAATACCGCTCCAGTTACAAAGGAAGATTCTTCAGATCCCAGGTAAAAAATACCTCGAGCAATCTCATCCGCCCGGCTGATTCGATTCAATGGGTTGGTGGCGCTGATTTTATCATATACCCCGGGATACGAAAGATAATCCTTGGTCATGTTTGTCTCAACCGTACCCGGACAAATACAGTTACATCTTATCCCCAGATGGCCGTATTCCACCGCAATACTTTTCGTCAGCGCAACCACTCCGCTTTTCGCGACGCTGTAAGCGGCCATGCGGTTAAAGCCTGCCAGGGCCGCTATAGAAGCAATGTTAACAATGACACCCTTCCGTTTTTCCATGAAATGAGGCAAGATCGCGCGAATCATACGAAAGGTGCCCGTCAGGTTACTGTCGATCAATTCCTCCCACATTTGATCTGTAGTTTCATGAACAAGCGCAGCCTCTCCGGCTGTGCCGGCGCTGTTTACCAGGATGTCTATCTTTTTAAAATCTTTCAGGGCGGCTTGGATGACCCGATGAACGCTTTGTTCGTCTGTAACATCTCCTTTGATCGCCAGGGCTTTTCCACCCTGTTTGGAAATTTGGCGGGCCACTCTGGTCAAAGGAGCTTTTCTTCGCCCCATCAGCACAACGGACGCTCCTTCCCTGGCAAAGAGCCGCGCTGTGGCTCGGCCTATACCGGATCCGCCCCCCGTGATCAATGCGACTTTATTTTTTATATTCTTTTTTTGGGTGGCAGGCATATTTGAATCTCAAAGATCATATTCATTTCTGGCTGAAGTTCGCCCGGTCAACCGATATTGCTCCAGCCTTTCATTTTTCCAGTAAGAGGTTGTGTTTTCATACTTGTAGAAGCCGGAAAATATTTGAGGATATTTCATGATCATCTTGTAAATGGGGCTGGTTTTCGGCTTTGTATTAAAACCATCTGTACTGACAACTTCGTGGCCGGTTACGATAAAAAAAGAATAGGTCTCCTTGGAAAAATTGAGTTCTCCTTTATATTCCCTGTAGATCTGAGAACCGGGCAGAGGGCTGTATTCAAATAAAAGAACGGTTATGCCAGCGTCTTCAAATCTGGATACCCAATCCAGGGTTGTTTCAAATTCGTCCATGCTTTCGAATGGGTATCCCCAAATAAAGGAAGCATGAACGCTTGGGAAATGTTTAATTGATTTTTTAGCTATCTCGTAAGCCTTTTCTATTTTAAAGCCTTTTTTTATTCTTTTGAGCGTATTGTTGGATCCTGACTCGATTCCATATCTAATCTGAACGCATCCGTTGTCAGTCATTTCGCGCATGAGATCTTCATCCATCAGATCAACTCGTGAGAAGCATTTCCATTCGATGGGAAATGAAAGCTTACCGAAGCCCTTGAACAGTTTTTTGAAACGCGCACGGTCGAGCGGCAGTATGTCATCTTGAAAAAGAAAGAGCTCACAGCCGGAAAGTGAGTGTACCAATTCCAGTTCTTCAATCACAGAATCAACGCTTCGATAACGTACCGCTCCACTGAAGTTATGCGGTTCGGTACAGAAAGTACACCGGTAAGGACAACCGCGCGATGAGATAATGCTGGGCGCGGCGTCGTAAAAGTCAAAGTCCAGGAGTGAGTAAGAAGGCAGAGGGAGGGTGTCGAGATCCTTGATTACGCGCCTGGGAGGAAGCGGCGCGATGTGGCCTCGAACGAAATCGAGCATCGCAAGTTCACCCTCTCCTTCCACGACGCTGTCAATAAATGGGAAGGCTTTGATAATCTCTTTAGCAACAGGCGAGGGGCCGACGCCTCCCAGAATGACTTTGCATTCTGGATGATGCTTTTTCAGTTTTTCCGCGCAAAGGATCGTAAAAGGGAGGAGATTGGACATGCAGCTAAGACCGATTATTTTAGCTGGTGAAATTATTTTCTTTACAAAAAGATCAGCGTCAAAATTTCTCGAATGAGAAAACAGCTGGTAATCAATGAATTCGACGTTGCACCCTTCCCGCTCCAGGCAGGCGGCTATGTACAACAGCCCCAGGGGTATATAATTTTGCTGGTCAAAGCGGCCGGCGTTATTGATCAGCATCAGATTCAGGTTTATAAGCGTGACGTCAGGCGGATCACCGTTACGTGTCCTGGAAAGCCTTACCTGTGGTTTCCCTTTTCCTGGCTCCAGGGATACAATATCCTTAATTACTATCCGTGCCATGTTTATTTCCGAGACGAGTCTTTTAATAACGCTGGCTTCTCATCTCAACTATCGGGATTAAGGTTTATTGATTAGACCCTTCAAGCGCGTCCCAGAGGATGAAAGGACTTATTTCGGTATCACCGAAAATCTTTCCGCTCGGGGTACTGGCCAACATGTTTTGTTTAATCAGTTTTTTGCAGGCCGTGCGAGCCTGACTGTTAATATTATCCGCGCGAGGATCGTCTTTTCTATAATATCGGTATTGCCAGAAATGCAGCAGGTCAAGAGTCTGCGCGGGGAGGGCGGTTTGCTGGTTGGTGCTTGGGTTGTAGATCCAGTCATTCCCATTTTCATTAATACCATGGAAACTAAACTCCACCGCCTTCTCATATTTTTTAAAATAACGTTCGGCGTGATCATTAAGCCTGTCAATCTTCGCCAGCAGTTTTTCCTGAATCCGCTCCTCGTTTTTAACAGGTTCTGCGGATGAGCCGAGTTTTTTAGCAAGGTATTCCATCATCTCAATGCCTAAAGTGTGCGACTCGTCAACGAGCTTTTCTCCGGCTTTAACCATTTCCGGTGAATAACTGTCGGTACGAAACATCGAACGCACTCCATAAACAAAGCTCTCTATCTGGTAACGCAGTGAATTCCTTACTTCCAGCAGCATCTCCAGAGGCGTTTGTTCGTAGTGCATTTCCAGTTTCAAGGGAGATACTTCGATAAGCCGGGAGGCTTGAAGCAGTTGTTCTACCAGAGAAGTACCGGTATTGGGTTGCAGTATGCTGGTATAGCATAAAAACATTTCCCAGGGCGATATCTTGCCCTGTTTGAACCTGGATCTTAAAAACGCGATATTCTTTCGGATCGATTCAATGGTACTGGCTGGATTGAACATGATAAAGCCGAGGTGCACCCGGATGTCGAGTGAGTCTAAAATACTTAAGGCTCGATCCAGTAACCCTTCAGGACGATGTTTTTTAAAGAGCTCCAGGGAGGCTTCGTCGATGCTTTCCACCCCAACCAGGACTGTATCCAGACCCGCTTTCTTTAAAAACTCGAACAGGTCTAACTCGACTGATTCAAGCCGGCATTCAATAGTGAAGGAAATATCAAGGCCCCGTTTGATAATTGCCTCAGCTATTTGCCTGGCTCTTTTGACTCCTTTACGGCCGCAGAGAAAGTTGTCATCGCAAAACTGAATTTCGCGCACCCCCTTGTCTTTCACGAGGCGCTCGATTTCATCAACAACGTTGCTCACGGAGCGGGGGCGCCAGCCGCAGTCTTGATAGAAAACGTGAATGCTGCAAAAAGTACAGCGCGAACTGCATCCCCTGCTGGAGTATAACCAGGTGACTTCAGAAGGACCGACCTGGCCGGGACGGTCTGGAAAAGGAAGGGAGTCCAAATCCTCGATCAAAGGCCTCGGTACAAATGTTCCAACTTTTAATGTCTTCCGGGTCAGCAGTCCTGGAATCTCAAGGGGCTGGTTATTTTCTATGGCCTGGAGTAACTCTGCGAAGGTCAACTCCCCTTCGTTTGTCACGAGCGAGTCGATCCCTGAAAAAATATCGAGCACGGCTTCAGGAGCAAGTGTAGGCAGGTATCCGCCGAGCGTGATGTGGGCGCTACAGCCGTTATCGCGCAACAGCCTGATAAAATAATTACCTATGTCCACCCTTTCCTGGGTCAGGCTGACCCCAACGACCTTATAGCCGCGGGAGATTATATACGCGGCCATCTCTTCGAGGGTGAACCTTGTATTACCTCGAGTCAGTATTTCTACTTCGTGGCCAACACTCCGGCAATAAGCGCTGATATAACCCAGGCCAAGGTTGTCATTTAACCCATTCCTTTTGGGGTTATGAGAATAGATCGGACCTAGATCCACGAGGATGGCTTTGGCATCCATCTTTATTGTGGTCCTAACTGATACAAATCAATTATACAGGCGAATTAACCGCGCACTCCCGCAATACAGTTCGAGCTCTCGTATTTTAGAAACATCTGATCAATGCTAAACGTGGGTTGGGCGCTCCCAAGATTTAATGTTATTCCTCCCATAATTTTCTTCAATTCTTCTTTGCTGATCTTTTGTTCCTTGGGCAAATCTTTAATCTTGATTCGGGGCATTTTTCACCTCCGTTTTTCTGTTTGTTCGACCAGTTCCAGGTAGTCCTTATAGCTTAAAATAACGGATACAGGTCTTCCCTGACGATTTACTAAAAACTTTTTTCCCTCCACTGAGGTCTGATGAAGAATTTCTCCGAAGAAGAGTTTGGCCTTGGTCGCGGGGATCTGTTCAAGGTCGGCTATTTTTATTTTCGCCATTGAGATCCTAATTTAATTAATTTAATTATATATGCCTAATTTAATAATATTACGGTGCGGTTTGTCAAGTGCTTATATTATCTTTCCGTTCATTGGGTTTCGATTGCCTTTTACCCAGTGATAGTAATTACCAGAATTACGTTCCGTTTGATTACTAAGGTAAATCAAGGCTCTTGCAGCGGCCGCCATGATATAACAAATAGCAATTACATGATGTTCTGGCGTTTGCCGTAAGGCGGTTTACGAAAATGGCCGAAACTAAACCTTCCTCAACCACAAGGTCAAACGGAATATATTTATGACAAACGCTCTAGTTCAGGTTATTTCATTTCTTTCTTGATCCAATCCTGATAAATCATCTCTCTAACGGTCTCTTTAATAGCCTGGGTTTCCAGATATTTGCGTTTGGCGACTTTCTTGTTCAGCGCGTCCTTAAATTTGTCAATCAATAGATTTGTTTCAAGATACTCTTCTAAGGCTTCGAGTGAGATGCCTTTCTCTTTGAGCCACTTGTTCGTGTCTCTGGCTTTGTTCAAACCATGCGCGATACGGAAAGCATCAGCCGCTTTCTGAAGTTGTTTGGCCGTGACTTTCATTTTGGCTTTCCTGGCCGCGTCCGCCGTGATTTTTCTTTGAACTACCTCACGCAGCGCAGGCGAGAATTCACCTGTGATTCTTAAATAATCCACCACTTCCGCTACAGAAATTTCAAATTCCTTTTCTCGCTTTGCCATGATAATCCCCTCTTTTGTTTAATTTTTTGAATTTGCAAGTCCGTTCTTATCTAACTTTAGTAAGAATTGAAAACCGTCTGTGGCAATATACCTGTCAAGCCTCTTTTTCATTTCTCCTGACCCTGATAACATCACCTCCGTTTTTTTTCTTAAAAGCGTTAAGTATTTGGAGATTGATCTATCAACACGAAAGCCCCTGCCGTTTCGTTGAAAGTGTAACTGTTGTCAGCTTAGCTCAAATCTTTAATCACATAGGCATAACGGTTAAGTTTGTTTAAAAGAGTCCAAACGAATTAGGAGCGCTGTACGTCATCTGTTTATTCATTAGCAGACATAATTCTCAGGTGAATAATCATTTTATGTATTTTGTTTTATTTTTTAAAAAAGAATAAATGAAAATAGTTGAAATTTCAAGTAACAATATTTCGAGGACTTAAATTTGAGCCTGACATATATCGCTGCAGCGTTAGCGAAGCGATGCTCAAGAAGTCAGCTGAAGGATGAAGTTTTGCAGGGGTCTCAAAGAGAGACATGACCTTTGTTTTCAATTGGAAGGAAATTCTCTAGGTCGCTATAACCAAACAGGGCCGCGGTTGCGGCCCTGTTTGGTTATAGCATTTTTAAATGTTGTTCCAGTTTTATTTGCCCGTCATCCCCGGTTATTTTTTTCTCTTGATTTTAGTCAGGGGTAATAATATACTTAAATCCTTTCAATCTTTTATAAAAGAAATTCCCTTGGCCCATTTTGGGCCTTTCCCTTTTTTCGTGCGGTCTTTTAACATCTGTCGGAAAATATTGTATCTGTCTTGATCTATCCGGCTGGACAGATTGCTGAAGTGCTTATCTAAAAACTCCTGGCGAACTGATTCAAGTGCGGGATCGTTGGCCAGATTTGTTAACTCATCAGGATCATTTTCCAGATCAAAAAGCTCAACAGGTTCTTGAGTCCCTGAAAAAATGGTCATTTTGTAACGCCCATCAAAAGCCATGGAACATCCGTAGACCTCGCTGAAAACCACTTCTTTCCCTTTTTGAGCATTTACCCCGTCCGGTCCTTCCTGGATTTTGGGAATCAGTGACTGTCCGTCACTTTCTTCCAGAGGCCTGGCTCCGGCGATATCAATAAGAGAGGCGGTAATATCTAAGTGATCCGTAAGGGCCTCTGACTGCCAGCTTTCAACTCCCTTGGGCGGCCTGAAGACACATGGAATATTCAAAGCGCCATCATAAAAGACAATCTTGTGGCTCATCATGTGATCGCCCAGCATCTCGCCATGATCTGAATTGTAGATGATCCAGGTGTTGTCCAGCATGTTTTTTTCTTCCAGGGCCTTCACGATGAGTCCGATATATTCATCAATCAATGTGATTTTAGCGTAGTAGAAGGTTCTTAGAATCTGCTTTTGTTCAGGCGTCATGCCTTTGAGCCCGCTCCAGTTAAGTACCATGTTTACATAAGGAGGCAGAGGCTCTTTGGGCCAGTCCATGATTCCCACCGGCATATCCTCCGGCTTGTACATGGCCCTGTGTTCAGCCAGAGAATCAAAAGGATCGTGGGGGCCGGGAAACAGAACCTGCAGATAAAAAGGCTTATCACCCTCATACCCATTTATCCATTCCACTGCCTTTCGCCCGGTGTATCCGTCCAGGTGGTCTTCCTTGCTCAAAGGGGAGGGAAGTTCTTCCCATGGTTTGGCTTCCCCGCTGGCCCAGCCTTTCCAGTAATCAAGCATATACTGACGATGGGTTTCCAAAAGGCCTTTTTCCTCCAGATAATCCGTATAGGGCGAATCGGTACGCATAGAGGCGATGGGGCCGGTCAGTTCATGGATGTCTTCAAAACCCCATCTTTTTATTACCTCCTCTTTTTCTTTGGTATGGATTCCTGTATTAGCCGCCCCGTGAATCCAGAGGTGGGTTTTGCCGATGAGGGCGGTGTGATAGCCAGCGTCACGAATATTGCGCACGTGAGAAGGGCCGTCCGGATCCGCTTCGAGATCATTATTCCATACGCCGTGCTGGCAGACATACTGCCCGCTCATCATAGAAGCCCTGGCTGGCATGCATAACGGGGAACTGGTTGAACACCGCGTAAAATTGACTCCCTCGGATGCTAATTTGTCCAGATTAGGCGTCTGAATAACCGGATGTCCAACGCTGCCTAAAGTGTCACCCCGGTGTTGATCGGAAAAGATATAAATAATATTAGGCTTGTCCGTCATATTGATTGCACCTTCCTTTCGGTATGGTTTGATAATGATTAATCACAGCCTGAAAAAATCGATTGTCTAGTGTATTATCCGGTTCATTTGATATCTGAGACCTCTGTAAAACTTCGTCCTTTAGCTGACCTCATGAGCGCCGCTTCGCTGACGCTGCATCGGCATATGTCAGTCTCAAATTTAAGTCCTCGAAATATTAGTAATATTCCTGCGGGTTAAATTTTCTTTCTTCGCGATTTAGACCAAAACACTAATTTTGAGATAGCTTCTAAAAGAGTATGGCGTTACACCTTTAGTCTTTTAAAACGCATTTTGTGAACGATCTGGTAAATATCACCAGGCGTATACCTGGTGATAATGCCCAGCACTTTGTTTGTTGTAGAAATAAAGATGTTTCTATTTACTAACAACGGATGACCTGGTTTGAGGTTCATGACAGGAGCGATTTTTTTAGTGGCGGCGGTCGCGAATATTACCTGGTTAAACTGCACCGCCGTTTCCAGAGACGCCTTTTCCAGCGTGGGTCTGAAACTCGGATGTTCCAGTTCCCCCAGATCAATTCTCACGCCGGCATCCTTGGGGACATAAGCTTGAAGAAACTGGAAATGTTTTTCATCTTTAGATAAGGCCTGAACTCCCTCAATTAAATAAACCTTCTCTCCCGCTTCAATCCCCAGATCATCAGCGGTTTGCTTATCCGCCTTAACCAGTTTCTTTGAAGTTAACTCTATCTTGTACGCCTCCCTGAATCCAAAAGACTTCTCCAGGGAACCGGACATCTCGTAGAAAAACTTGTCGGGCCTTTGATCGGTCACAAAGGTTCCACGGCCCTGTTCTCGCATGATAAGCCCGTCATCTTCCAGGATTTTTAGTGCCTGCCGGACCGTGATACGGCTGACTCCGAATTCCTTGCAGAGCTGGTAATCCGTAGGCAGGGCTTCAGAAGGCGAGATTTTGCCACTCAGTATACGCTTTCGCACTATACGTTCTAGCTGATGATAGAGCGGTATAGGCCCCTTTTTTAATTTCATGGTTTCTCCATAGGCAATCGCTTCGAAAATAATAATATAATGTTATAACAAATTTGTCAAAAATTTTTCTAAATCTTAATTATACAAAATCCCGTAACATAAAATAACTCAACCTGGATTAGCCCCTTTATTACATTCAGTTTATTCCTCGCCTTTTGAGGCGAGAAACTCATTTAAATTTGACTGGAGGTAAAAAAAAAGTGTGACGGTTACCCCGTCACACCCCTTCATTACAGCTGTCTATGAACAGCCTGGTTCTTATTTCATTTTTTTCTTAAGTTTCTGATCTACCCACATACGGGCGTAAATCGGGCCGGGGCGAACAGCGCCGACTCGAATTTCTCCGTAGTAGTTTTTGATCCACGGCCACCAGTAGGTATAGATGTTAGGTGAAGGCAGCCATACATAAGGCGTTTGCTCGAGAACATACTCATTCAGCTTTTTCAACGCCACGGTTTGTTCATCCAAATTCACATTGGCGAGCGCCGCCTTCCATGTTTCATTGAACCACTTGTCATTAAACATGGACGGGTTCCAGGTTTGATTGGTCAGGAAATTTTTTCTTAACACGGCGAATGGATTCGTGTGGCCGCTATGCAGGAAATATCCTGGTGAATGTTTCTTTTTCGTCATTGAACTTAAGAATGCGCCGTATTCCAGAGGCTTTATGTTACAGGTGACGCCTACTTGTTTAAAGTAAGCCGAGACCATGGAAGCCAGGTCAAGTCCTTCCTGGCTTGATGCTGATGCCATAGCCTCAAAAGTGAATCCATTGGGATAACCGGCTTCAGCCAAAAGTTTCTTGGCCTTTTCCGGGTTGTAAGAGAAAAGCTCTTTTATGGAATCAGGATGCTTTTCCAGTGGTTCGTATAGTCCTGCCCAGGTGGTGGCGAAGGGATAGTTCAGCAGTTCGGCATTGCCTTTGTAGAAGCTGTCAATAATCTCCTGCTGGTTCACGGCCAGGTTCAGGGCACGTCTTACCCGGATGTCGCCGAAAGGTTTGGTATCCAGCCTCATGGCCATAAACGTGCCGGCCGTGTCCAACCATTTTGATACTTTAAGCTTGGGGGCTTTCTCTTTTAGGGTATCGACATATTTCCAGCTGACAGCTTCCATCACGTCAATTTTGGCCGTTCTTAAGGCCGCCAGTCGTGTGGATTCGTCTTTAATGATATAATAGATAACTTTGTCGGCAAAGGGTAGCCGGTACTCCTTACCGTCGACAACAGTCTTGCCCCAGTATTTTTTATTCTTGGTATAGGTTTGAGAGACACCTTTAACATACTTCGTGATCATGTATGGACCGGTTCCGCAAGCGTTACGCCAGTCTTTCGGACCAGCTTCAACCATTTCCTTTGGGGCAATTGAATTATAATATCCCCAGGCAAAACGATACTGCCAGTTGGCGTTGAATTCCTTGAGGTAACATACTGCGGTGTATTTGTCTTTGACCTCCCAGTGATCAATAAAGCTCAGGTATGTCGGAATGGTTTTTGGGCTGGATCTCAAACGTTCCATGGCATATACCACGTCGTCCGCCGTGAACTCCCTGGCTTTCATCACGCCTTTCTTTTCCTGCCAGTAAACCCCTTTCCGGATTTTGAACACGATGGCCAGCGGGTTGTTCTGGATTTTCCAGCTTTCAGCCAGTTCACCTTTGATGAACTGGGGCGGGATGTAGGCATCCGCCACGAAGGGGTACTCATTGGTGCCGCGCGGTCCCTTTTGCAGGTCACCAACGAGAAGATGTTCCATGTATAAAGATACGTCGTGATTGTTTTTCCAGTTCCAGTCAAAAGGATCCCAGGATAGGGCATTGAGTGTGGGATAGACGGTAACAATTTTAATGGTACCGCCATATTGTGGTTTTTCCGCACTGTTAGCCAGCGTAAAAAAACAAAACGAAAAGGCCAGTACAATTAAAAGCGAAAGGGTCAATTTCTTTTTCATACTTCTCTCTCCTTATTTTATATATGAGTATGTCAAAGATAAGTTGGGCATTTGGCTTATTTTGACATACCCTTTTCTAACCCCCGTGTTTTCACGGGGGGATAGAATTCGCTTTACCTTTGTTTTTTCATTTTCTTCTTACGTTTCTTGTCCTTTTTAGATTCCAGGGTATAGCGTCCTCCCCCGCCTCTCAACCTCGGGTCCAGCAGGTCACGAACGGCGTCTCCGAAAACATTGATGCCGTAAACCACTATACTCAGGGCAATTCCGGGGAATATAGCTATCCAGGGGGCCATTAACATGTAGCTGCGGCCTGTGCCGCTCAGCATGCCTCCCCAGCTTGGTGCCGGGGGCGGAATTCCGAGCCCAAGAAAGCTCATGCTGGCCTCCGCCAGAATAACGGCCCCCAACCGTGTTGTGAAAAGAATGATGATGGGGGCCATGATATTAGGGAGGATATGACGCAGGAGCATTCGGGTTGAGGTGGCGCCGGCTGAGCGCGCGGCCTCAATGTACATATTCTCTCTTGTGGTGACGACGGCTCCTCTGACAATCCTCGATCCTGCGATCCCATATTGTAATCCCAGGATAATAATGATCTGCCACATGCCCGGTCCTATAAAGGACACGGCCACGATAAGGATTATCAAGCCCGGGAAGCACATCCAGGCGTCTACAATCCTTTGCACAAGGAGGTCATACTTGCCGCCGTAATATCCGGTGGTTAAGCCTATAAATACGGAAATGACTATGGAAAAAGTCGTAGCCGCGAAGCCAACGATTACTGAGAGCCTCGCACCGTAAATAATGCGGCTTAACTGATCTCGCCCTAAGTTATCAGTGCCCAGAGGGTATTTGATTGAGGGCCGCGCAAGAGAATCGGTAGGGTGAATTTCGTCATATCCGTAAGGCGCGAGGAAATTAGCGAATATGCCTACGAGCAGTAAAATCAGACATATTACGCCGCCAACCGTTCCAAGGGGCTTTTCCTTAATTAATCTGCGGAAAAAAGACGTCCAGAAGTTACTCCGCTTTCTCATGGTCGGAAAATTTTCAGCTGTTGTAGTTATCGCAGTTTCTGCCATAAAGGTTACCTTTCAAGGGTTAGCCGTTATTTGTATCGAACTTTGGGGTTGAAAAAGCCGTAACTGATATCGACAATCAGGTTAATTATCAACACCACCAGGCCGATAACAAGCATCAAGCCAGTGATCAGGGGGTAGTCTCTCTGGTTGATGGATTCCAACATCAGCAGGCCCATACCCGGCAGGACAAATATCTGTTCGATAATCACCGTACCGCCGATAAGGATGGGCAGCTGAAGCCCGATCAAGGTGACTACAGGTATGAGAGCGTTTTTTAAGGCGTGTTTGTAAACAACCACCACTTCTCTTTGTCCTTTGGCCCAGGCGGTCCTGATATAATCCTGCCTCAGCACTTCCAGCATCATGGTGCGCGTCATCCTCATGGTCACGGCTGACAGGGACATGCCCAGTATGACGCCCGGGATTAAAAGCATCTTCAGGTTGGCTATCGGGTCCTCTGTAATGGGGATATATTCCAGCGGCGGCGACCAATCCCACCAGACTGCCGGTAAAATCACAACCATGGTGCCTAGCCAGAAACCGGGGATGGCCAGGCCAAGTATGGCAAAGGTGCGCCCGACATAATCTCCTATCGTGTCCTGACGTACAGCCGAGTAAATACCTATTGGAAAGGCTATCGAAAGGCCAACGATAATGGCGATAATCCCGAGTTCGAAGGTTATAGGCAGCCTGGATATTATCTCATCCGTTACTTTCGTTCCCATCCATAGGGATTCACCGAGATCGGCGTGCAGGAATAAATTCTTCATCCACTGAAAGTACTGGATATATACAGGCACATCCAGTCCCAGCGCCTGCTCGATCTTCTCCCGGGTGACCTCGTCCGCGCTAACGTCATTTTGGCTGACCATCATGTCTATGACGTCACCGGGAGTAAGCCGAATTAAAAAGAAAACAAGCAGGGTAGCGAAGAAGATCGTGGGTATGACTATCAGTACTCTTCTAATGAAATACTCTCTCATCTAACACTCCATTTGAGAATAAGCTTTTGACCGGTTAAGCATTCACCGGTCATGGTTTTGGTTTCATTAGCTGAAACGTAAAAAACCGGCAGGGTCCAAACAACACGATTAAGCGGCCAGTCCTGGCGAAGTCATTCACTATACAGATTCAGCGTTACTCAAGTCCTGCGCTACACGGTTCCTGATATAAATTTTCCCTGCCGGTTATTTACCTTTAACCTGGTTTTCTGAGCCGAAATAAAATTACTCCTTTGATTTATGCATTACCTGAAAATCCGTAAATTTATTTTTTGAGCTCAGGTTTTATTATCTCGAAACTCCCACCTCGCGCGTTGCAAAAAGCTAAGCAGTGCGGATGAAAGAAATTTGTTTCCTGCTTTTTAAAGGGATGGCGAAAAAGATTGTACTATCAGCGCTAACTGAGTTTTCCCTGGAGCCAAATATAATCTTAAACATGGTCTGCCTAGCGTCCCTTTTTAGCGGTGGATAAATATCTTAAACATCAGTTTAGATTAGCTTGCTTTGTTTTGTATATGGTGCGATGGATTCATTTTAAGGGGGGGCAGAACTCCCATCAACCGGGAAATTTACCCAGAAAATCGGGTAATTTCCCCGATCAAGAACCGTGCGCGATTTTTCCCATTATTCTGACACGCCCGGCCTGAACCGTGGTGTAGTTAAAACGGCGCAATTCAATTTTTTGATCAGGATTTAAACAGGTGATTAAATTGGGAAGAGCGAATGAATAAACAGTGAGATAGAAGGCTTTTAACGCAAGGGGTTTATTTGAGAAGGAATAACCGGTGGTCAAAATGATTGCCAAAATTTCGTTCTGATTGAAAAGCTGTATTTGAGGTCTCTGCAAGACCAGTAATTTTGCTGAAATCGCGGAAGGAGAAAATTTAATCCGCAGGAATATTGCCAATATTTCGAGGACTTAATTTTGAGCCTGACATATGCCGCTGCAGCGTCAGCGAAGCGGTGATCAATGCCGCGCTGCAGCGTCTCAAATATTAGAATTTTTGTTGAGGGCAGGGTAGGCGTTTCCTCAAAGAAAAAGGACTTACGAAAAGTCATAAGTCCTTGATTTAACCTGGTGGGCGATGCGCGACTCGAACGCGCGGCCTTTGGTTCCGGAGACCAACGCTCTATCCAACTGAGCTAATCGCCCATGAATGAACCATGCTAAGCGACCTTTGGCCGGATGTCAAGCCTCAAGAATGTCAGCTTTACCAATGGCGCGTGTTGGGCTGAGTCCTCAGATATTTATTCCTCATGCCATGCTGAGATTCATTTTTCCGCCATAAAAACTGCGTGGATTCTTATAAGCCTATCCCGTTTGCGAAATACAAGCCCATGCCGATTTGAATAATGAGTCATTGAACTGAAAGTGAACATTTTTCTGTTAATCGTATAAAAAATCTTGACAAACCGCTTTTGTTTGATCATATTAATTAATATATTCTGGATAAAATTATTTATAGGAGACGGCTTGTAATCGTCATAGAAAGGTTTATAATTAAAAAGCTTCCAAAGAACACGAAGATCAGTAAGCATGAGATGAAAAGGTTTTAGGCGGAAGATTCAATAATTAAAAATTTAAAATAGTTCGCGCAAAGAGGTCCCCATCGTGCCCAAGATCAAACGTAAACATCTGCCGAAAGTGCAGAAAATCAGCAAAAAGAAGATGCAGGATATATTGAGGAGCATGTCGTATTCCGCGTTACAGCCCCCTCCCCATTCCTCTTCCATTTCCCGATTAAAACCTGCCCGGCAATCTCCCAAAAACACTCCCAGGTTCAAGCGTTTCAGGTCAACACATCAGGATTAGGCTCCCCCTCTCCAGGCCTGTGTCCTTTAATCCCTTTAGAGCGCCTCAAATCCACCAGCCCAGGCGGGAATTCAATCGTAACGGGGGCATTTGACGATCTCGTTGTTTCCAGAGATGAGACCTCTGCAAAACGTCGTCCTTTAGCTGACCTCTTTGTCAGGCTCAAATTTAAGTCCTCGAAATATTAGTAATATTCCTGCGGGTTAAATTTTCGCCTTCCGCGATTTCAACAAAATTACTGGTTTTACAGAAGCCTCAAGATTGAATTTTAAAGACTTGTCTGCTATAACATGAATCGAACATGGAAAGACAAAGGGGTGAAAGCTCAAACAACGCTCACCTCCCGGTTCTTTGACAGAAAACTTTATGTCTGGGTAATGCTTTCCAAGTTACTAAAATGACATGAAAATAACGCTTAACGCCCCCGTAGCTCAGGTGGATAGAGCTCGGGATTCCTAATCCCGGTGTCGCGTGTTCGAGTCACGCCGGGGGCACCAATGAT
>JAFDLS010000039.1 GCA_019306365.1 Deltaproteobacteria bacterium | reverse complement strand
TACCTTTGCCGTGGAATCTAAGGCTGATTTGACGGCACGGGAGATAAAAAATAATCGACGGACCCTGTCCGCGCAAATCATGACGCCTGCGGGTGACTTTGAGGTTCACAGTCATCTGCTGGGCAGATTCAACCTGTATAATTATTTGGCCGCCACTGGAGCGGCCCTGGAATTGGAGATAGGGATCGAACAGATCGCGACTGGTCTTGAAGCTATTTCAACAAAATGACGATTATCTTGTTCTGGTCGATTACGCCCATACGGCAGAGGCCTTGACCAAGGCTCTGGAATCCGTGCGGGATTTGACGCAGGGAAGATTACTGACCGTCTTTGGGTGCGGCGGGGACCGTGATAAGAGCAAGAGACCTTTGATGGGTCAGGCCGCCGGGAAGCTGTCTGATCTGGCCATCGTAACCAGTGACAACCCCAGAACCGAAGATTCGATGAAAATTATCGAAGAAATCGAAACCGGTCTTCTCGGTTTAGATCTCAAACGCTGGGAACCCGGGGAATCAAACGGCAGCTACCCTCCGGGTACTTACGCGGTGGTCCCGGACAGACG
The DNA here is from genome assembly GCA_019306365.1 of Deltaproteobacteria bacterium. Classification (GTDB taxonomy): domain Bacteria; phylum Desulfobacterota; class Desulfarculia; order Adiutricales; family JAFDHD01; genus JAFDHD01. The sequence goes on along the minus strand of JAFDLS010000039.1, from coordinate 26,508 downwards.
AAAGGCCTTGCAGCTTGGAATCCGTTTGATGCGTCGTGGAGACGTTTTGCTGGTAGCTGGTAAAGGACACGAGAATTACCAGATTATCGGCCAAAACAAGATTCATTTCGATGATCGGGAAGAAGCTTTGATGATTTTGAAAACGGGGGGCAAAGCTTGAGTGATTTTAGGCTCACACTTGAAGAAACGGTGAAGGTCTTGAACCTTCCACCAGTGGAGAACCGTGCTCAGCTTGCCTTTTCTGGTGTAAGCACTGATACCAGGACCATACGGCGTGGTGAACTTTTTGTGGCTTTGAAGGGAGAGAGATTTGACGCTCATCAGTACCTCAGGCAGGCCTTTGACAAAGGGGCCGCTGCCGCTGTTGTTGACAGGCGGGAGAACCTTGAGGGCCAGCTTCTTCTGTCGGTGTCCGACACCCTGAGAGCTTTGGGTGATCTGGCGGCTTACATAAGACGCCGGCAGCCATTAAAGGTTGTTGCTATAACCGGTTCCAATGGAAAGACTACCACCAGGGAAATGACGGTCAGAATTTTACAAAAGAAATTTAACATCCTGGCCGCGTCGGCCAATTTTAATAATCTGATCGGTTTGCCTCTGACCCTGTTTGGTCTCAAACCGGAGCACCAGATAGCCGTTTTGGAAATGGGAATGAACAGTTTTGGAGAGATAAGCCGATTAACCGAGATAGCCGACCCGGACGTGGCTCTGGTTACAAGCGTTAGCCCGGTTCACCTTGAAGGCCTGGGCAGCATTGAAGGCGTGGCCGAGGCCAAGGGTGAGCTTTATGCCGGGTTGAGGAACGGCGCAAAGGCCGTGGTTAACCTTGACGATCCCTTTGTGGTGCAGATTGCCGAAGGTTTTAATGGATCCCGCCTGTCTTTTGGTTTTAGTCTTGATGCTGATGTCAGGGCAAAAAAAATTAAACATCGAGGGCTCAAAGGCTGCAGTTTCGATCTGGAGACCTCTGAGGAAGCTGTGACGATCAAACTTCCATTATATGGACGGCACAATATAAACAATGCCCTGGCCGCGGCCGCGATTTCCTTGAGCCTGGGGCTTACTCCGGTTCAAATCCGCGACGCCCTGGCTGGTATGAAGCCTTTTCCGGGCAGATTGGAGCTCAAAAAAATGCCCGGACCGATCTATCTCCTGGACGATACATACAACTCCAACCCTGTGTCGGTCAAAGCGGCGTTGACCGTCCTTGCGAGTTTGAAGGGACAGGGCCGGATGATAGCCGTGTTAGGGGATATGCTCGAACTCGGTTCCGCCGGCGAGGCGGCACATGCCCGGATAGGTCAGGAAGCCGCCGAAATGGGGTTGGACCTGCTGGCCGGGGTCGGCCCTCTGGCCGAAATTATGATTCGTTCAGCCGAAAAATGCGGATTGTCGCCGAACAGGCTGAAACATTTTGAGGATCAAGAACAAGCCACCGGATGGCTGAAAAGCAGGTTACGCCCTCTTGATCGATTACTTATCAAAGGATCGCGAGGCATGCATTTGGAAAAAATAGTTAAGCGCCTTGAGGGGGAGGAGGAGTTTTAATCATGATCTACCACCTCCTTTATCCGCTTCATGACTCATTCCCTATATTAAACGTTTTTCGTTACATCACGTTCAGAACCATTTATGCCGCGATCACCGCGCTTACTCTCAGCTTTATTATCGCGCCCTGGTTCATTCAGAAAGTCAAGCAATACCAGATAAGACAGTATATCCAGGATGACGGTCCGGCGACCCATCAGGATAAGGTTGGTACCCCAACCATGGGCGGAGTTTTCATTTTGTTTTCATCTTTGCTGGCAGTTCTGCTCTGGGCTGACCTGGGCAATGGCTTTATCTGGCTTTTAATGTATGTGGCGGTCACTTTCGGGTTGATCGGATTTTTAGACGACTTCCTCATGCTCAAACGCAAAAACAACAAAGGCCTTACCGCACGCGCCAAACTTTTCTGGCAGGTGGTTTTCGCGCTGGGTATCGGTCTCTTTCTCTACTTTTATCCTGATTACGATACCCGGTTCGCGGTCCCGTTTTTCAAGGGAGTCAGGCCCGATCTGGGCCTAGGGTATTTGCTGGTTGTGGTTTTTGTTGTCGTGGGTACTTCTAACGCGGTCAATCTGACCGACGGCCTCGATGGATTGGCCATAGGGCCTTTCTTCATCGCCATGGGCACTTATTTGATCTTCACTTATCTCTCCGGTCACGTGAAAATCGCCGAGTACCTGCAAATTCCCTACGCTCCCGGGGTAGGAGAGGTCACCGTTTTTTGCGGGGCTCTGGTCGGGGCCAGTATCGGGTTTTTATGGTTCAACGCCTACCCGGCTCAAATTTTTATGGGAGACGTTGGATCTTTGCCTCTGGGGGCGTTATTAGGCACTGTAGCCATATTGGTCAAACAGGAGATTTTGCTCATTCTGGTAGGCGGTATTTTTGTCATTGAAACAATATCCGTCATTATGCAGGTTAGTTTTTTTAAGGCCACAAACGGTAAACGGATTTTCCGAATGGCTCCCGTGCATCATCATTTTGAGCTCAAAGGCTGGCCGGAACCAAAGGTTATTGTCAGATTCTGGATTATAGCCGGAATCTTGAGTTTGATTGCCATCAGTACTTTGAAATTAAGGTAGGGTAAGCCAATGGTGAAGGGAGTCCGTCTTTTTTGGGAGCATTTTTTCAACCCGCTGCATCTTTACTGCCGGCTTCTGGATTTAGGCCTGTCAGAGGGTGTATCGCGGTGGATATGCACCTTTTATGAACGTTTGCTTATGGTGAAAGGTCGGCGTTTTTGAGTTGTGAAGCCCCCAAAATGAGTGCTGATTCAATGATTGGCCGTCGCGTGGTCGTGGTTGGCCTGGCCCGAACAGGGTTGGCAGTGGCCGAGTTTCTTCTTAACCATGGCGCTGAGGTCGTGTGCACTGACGTGTTGCCCGCGGAAAAATTGGATAATCAGATAGAAGAATTGGCAAAGAAAGGCGCGATTCTGGAACTGGGCGGTCATCGGAACGAGACCTTTACAAAGGCTGACCTGATCGTGGTAAGCCCGGGTGTGCCCCCCGCTATCACACCGCTTCAGAAGGCTATGGTTAAAGGTGTGCCGGTTATAGGTGAGCTTGAGTACGCCGCCCGCTATGTAACTGTTCCGCTTATCGCCGTTACCGGAACCAATGGCAAATCTACTACCACCACTCTAATAGGAGAGATACTAAAAGCGGCCGGGCGGAAAACCTTTGTCGGCGGAAATCTCGGGAATCCGCTCATTAATCTCGTCAACAGCGAAGAGGCCGTGGATCTGGCGGTAGTCGAGGTTTCCAGCTTTCAATTGGAGAGCGTTGAATCGTTTCACCCGCAGATAGCGATTCACCTGAATCTGACTCCCGATCATCTGGATCGATATGATGATTTTAATGCTTATGCCGAGGCCAAGGCCCGGATTTTTTCCCGGCAGGGGCCTGACGACACAGCGGTATTGAACACTGACGATGGAAATGTAGCTGAAATTAAGACTCAGGCCAGACGCCTTATGTTCAGCCGTAAGAAAAAGATTGAGGACGGAGCGTTCATAGAAGACGGGAAAGTGTTCCTTGCTCAGCAAGGGCGTACGATCGGGGTGCTGGCTCTTGAAGAGACGCGTTTGAAGGGCAGTCATAACCAGGAAAATATAATGGCCGCTCTTCTGGCAGCTTGGGCCGCTGGAATTGATATGGAAACCGCTTTTAAGGCGGCCGCGGACTTCAAGGGGCTGCCTCACCGGATCGAGTTTGCCGGTGAGTATAAGCATGTTCGTTATTACAATGATTCCAAGGCTACGAATGTGGGCGCGGTTATAAAATCCCTGGAGAGTTTTGAGGAGCCGGTAATTTTGATTGCCGGAGGGCGGGATAAGGACGGCGATTTCAATTTGCTCCGTCCGGCGGTTGAAGGAAAGGTCAAGTTGCTGATTCTCATGGGGGAGGCTCGGGAGAAAATGGCGAAAGCCCTGGAAGGGGCGGTGGAAACGGTTTTAGTCAAAAATATGGCTGAAGCGGTCGCTCTGGCCGGAAGAAAAGCCGGACCTGGGGAAGCGGTTCTTCTTGCCCCGGCATGCGCCAGTTTTGACATGTTTAAAGATTATACTCATCGGGGTCGTGTTTTCACCCAATTGGTCCAGAGCGGGAGCGAATGATGGTTGAGAAAGAAACAACCGTATCTGCTGGTCAATGGGATTACATTCTTTTACTGACTACGCTGCTTCTGGTAGGGGGTGGAGTGGTAATGGTGCTCTCCGCCAGTTCCTTTTTAGCTGAAAAACGTTTTAACGACGCGTATTTCTTTTTCAAACCCCAGTTGGTTTTTATGCTAGTGGGACTGGCCTTGATGTTGATCCTTAAGAATATCCCATACCAGTTTGTCTGCCGTCTTTCATACCTGTGGTTGTTTATTGCCATCGTGGGATTAATCCTCGTTTTCGTGCCGGGCGTGGGGCATAAGGTTGGTGGTTCTTCCCGATGGCTGCATCTGGGTTTTATTTCAGGTCAGCCGTCCGAGTTTGCTAAGTTCGCTCTTGTTACTGTGCTGGCTTCGTCACTGGCCGCGAAGAGGAATGTGATCAAGAGCTTTGCTTATGGCCTGGCCCCGCATCTGATTATTTTGGGGATACTTGCGGGTCTGATTGTGATCGAACCGGACCTGGGTACATGTGTCATCTTAGTCGTTATTACAGTGGTTATGCTATTCGTGGCCGGTGTTCGAATTTCTTACCTTCTTTCTCTTGTTGGTTTGTCCATCCCGGTGCTCGCCGTTCTTATATTGCGGCATGGTTATCAGCTTAGAAGGATTATCGCCTATCTTGCGCCCTGGGACGACCCCCTGGGCGCTGGATATCACATTATTCATTCCTTTTACGCCTTTGCCCTTGGAGGACTTACGGGAGTGGGGCCGGGCGCGGGGCGGCAGAAGTTATTTTTCCTGCCAGAACCTCATACGGATTTTATTTTTTCCGTGGTGGGAGAGGAACTGGGGTTTATCGGTGTGGCTTTGATTTCCTTCCTCTTCCTCTGCTTAGTATGGCGAGGCATAGTCGTGGCTTTAAACGCTTACGAACTGGAAGGGACTTATCTGGCTTTAGGATTGACGCTTATCATCGGGGTTCAGGCGTTTTTGAATATGTTTGTCGTTACCGGGCTTTTACCGACCAAGGGATTGGCGCTGCCTTTTTTCAGTTACGGAGGCTCTTCCTTGATCATGAATTTTATATGTGTGGGCATAATTATGAACGTTGCCTCCCAGAGTAAAAGGTGAGGGAGCTGATGTTCAGGCTTTTAATGGCAGGCGGCGGAACCGGCGGACATCTTTTTCCCGCGGTTGCCGTGGCTGAGGAATTCATGCGGCGGGCGGCCGAGACACAGGTGCTTTTTGTGGGCACAGGCCGTCCTGTGGAGAGGGAAATATTCGAGCCTCGAGGTTTGACCACACGTAAGATCACCGCCTCCGGATTCATGGGGAAGACCTTGCCAGCGCGTGCGCTGTCACTGGCAAAACTGCCGGTGGGTATGATCCAGTCAGCCGCTCTTTTACTCGGTTTCAGGCCCCATCTGCTCTTTTGTGTTGGCGGTTATGCCGCAGGGCCGGTGGGCCTCACAGCCCGGGGTCTGGGCTTCCCCACGGCTGTTCACGAACAGAATTCCATCCCGGGAATGACCACTCGTCTTCTTGGACGCATCGCTAATCTGATTTTTATCAGTTTTGAGTCTTCCAGGGAATTTTTTCCTTCGGCTAAAACCTATCTGACCGGTAACCCGGTTAGGCAGGAAATAATGCAGTCTAACAACATTGAGGAGAAGAATAGAACCGATGGTTTTTCACTGCTGGTTGTCGGAGGAAGCCAGGGCGCTCACGCCATCAATATGGCTGTGGTTGAGTCAATGAGGATGCTGGCTCAAAAGCGGGCAAACCTTTCCATTGTTCATCAGACCGGAACGGCGGACTGTGAAACCATCAGCCGAGCCTATCGGGACATGAGTATTAAGGCCGAGGTTTTTCCCTTTATACAGGATATGGGGAAGGCTTACCAGAAGGCGGATCTGGTTATCTGTAGAGCCGGCGCTCTGACAGTGGCTGAACTGGCGGCCCTGGGCCGGCCGGCTATTTTTATTCCCTTACCCACGGCGGCTAAAAACCATCAGGAGATCAACGTGCTTTCTCTGGTTGAGTCCGGGGGAGCCGAAATGATTCGACAAAAAAATCTGACTCCGTCTGTTTTAACGGAAAGGCTGACGCGGTATATGAGCGACCCGGAAAAGCTCAGGGCTATGGGTCGTTTGGCCAAGGAGGCGGCCAAACCTTTTGCCGCGCGGGAGATTTGCGACATCTGTCTCGATTACCTCGAAACCAGGAAGAAAGGCCGCAAGGCCGCTTAATAATGTTCAAGAAGAAACAGCATATTCATTTTGTTGGCATCGGCGGGATCGGTATGAGCGGTATCGCTGAAGTCTTAATTAACCTTGGCCACAAGGTCAGCGGCTCTGACTTGAGGGAGTCCGAAACAACTCGCAATCTGATTGCTTTGAAGGCCTTGATAAGTTATGAACACCGTTCGGAAAACGTGGCAGGGGCGGACGTTGTTGTAGTTTCCTCGGCCGTAAGCCAGAGTAATCCTGAAGTAGAGGCCGCGCGCCGTGAGTTTATCCCGGTTATTCCGCGCGCCGAAATGCTGGCCGAGCTTATGCGCTTGAAATACGCGGTGGCCGTGGCCGGTTCTCACGGCAAGACCACCACAACCTCCCTGGTCGGAACTATATTCGGAGCGGCTGAACTCGATCCGACTCTGGTGATTGGCGGCAAGCTTGGCAGCATCGGGTCCAACGCGAGGCTGGGCAGTGGAGATTTTCTCGTGGCCGAGGCGGATGAAAGCGATGGGTCTTTTCTTTTATTGTCACCAACCATAGCGGTTGTTACCAACATTGACCTTGAACATCTTGATTATTACAGGGACCTGGAGCATCTCAAGGAAACCTTTTTGGCTTTTGTCAACCGCGTGCCTTTTTATGGTTCAGCCGTGCTCTGTTTGGACGACCCCAATGTACAGAGCCTGATTCCGAGGTTGAAAAAGCGCTACCTGACCTATGGCTTTTCTACTCAGGCCGATGTCCAGGCCGTTGACCTGACCGCACATGGTCACAAGAGCAGATATAACCTCGTCTACAAGGGTGAACGTCTGGGGCAGATTAATTTAGACCTGCCTGGACGGCACAATGTTCTCAACTCTCTGGCCGCCGCCGGGGTGGCCTTGGATCTGGATGTCCCATTCGACGCCATAAAGAAAGGGATGGATCAGATTGGAATTATCCACCGCCGTTTCGAGATCAAGGGCGAAGCAAGCGGGGTGGTGGTCATTGATGATTACGGTCATCATCCCACGGAAATCAGAACTACTCTAGCGGCTTTGAAAGAGTGCTACCCGGATCGCCGGGCTGTGGTTGTTTTTCAGCCTCATCGGTATTCACGAACCAAGGCTCTTTTCGAGGAATTTACCACGGCTTTCAATCAGGCTGACCGGATGTTTTTGACGGATATTTATGCGGCCAGTGAGAAACCAATCGAGGGAATAACAGGGCAGGCTCTTTTCGAATCTATTCGCGCTCATGGTTACCGGGAAGCTTTTTTTGAGCCGGATATTAATAAGCTGGCTGAGGCGGTCGTGTCCAGCCTGGATAAAGGCGATGTGGTCATGACGCTGGGGGCAGGCAGTATCTCCCGTCTTGGTGAAGAAATCCTGAGGTTACTAAAGGATGGAGCAGGAAATTAAAATGAGGTTGGACCAGCTGGCGCCAGGTCATGTGAAATTTGATGAGCCTTTGGCCCATCTGACGACCTTTGGCCTTGGCGGGCCTGCTGACGCTCTGGTGGAACCGGATTCAATCTCGGAATTGTCTGAGGTGCTCAGGTTCGCGCGAAACAGGCGGATGCCTCTTTTTCTGCTGGCCGCCGGAAGTAACGTTTTGTTCCGGGATGGTGGTTTCCCCGGAGTGGTCGTCAAGTTGGGCCCCGGTTTTTCAAAACTTGACGTATTGGGAAGTGACGGAGATCGGGTCACTGTCGAAGCCGGAGCGGCGGTGTCTATAGGCAGTTTGATTAAATTCCTCCAGAAAGAGGGTCTTTCCGGGCTGGAATTCCTGGCTGGAATTCCGGGTACGGTCGGGGGAGCTCTGGCCATGAATGCCGGGGCGTTCGGGGGTGAAATAAGCGATCTTTTACACGTCCTTCATGTCTTGGATGCGGACGGACAGGTTAAGAAACTGAGTCAAAGCCAAATCAGTGCTTCCTACAGGCATCTTGATTTGCCTGACGGATCAATCATTGTGAAGGCGATGTTTATCCTGACAAGATCAACGACCGGTCAGGTCAAGGAAAAAATTCGCGGGTATCTGGGTCGCCGTTGGACTGTCCAGCCAACCGGCGTAAAAAGCGCGGGCTCCATCTTTAAGAATCCTTCTTTGGAGCCTGCCGGCAAGCTAATCGACCAGGCCGGGTTGAAAGGACGTTCCATTGGCCGGGCCTGGGTTTCGGAAAAGCACGCCAACTTTATTGTGCATCGGGGCGAAGCCTGCGCCGGGGATGTCATACAACTGATTGACCTGGTTCAGTCGGAAGTGAGAAAGAAGTTCGGCGTGGAGCTTGAGCCTGAAATAATAATTGAGGGTGTGGACAGGGAGGCTGATCCAAAATGAAAAGGACTACCACGGGAGTAGTTTCCCGCAGCAGACCCAGAAACAATCAATACCTTAATCGAAGATCCAAGTTAAGGGCGGCCGGCCATTCGATGTATGGTTTTTGTCAGAGCGTGCTGAGAGTCTTCAAGATAGTTTTTACCATCTGTTTCGGTGTGGCGGCGTTGGGCGCTTTTTCTTTCATCCTGATTTTGAGCTATCACCAGCTGGTCCATTCATCTTACTTTCAGGTCAAGAACGTTGTCTTGAAGGATATAAACCGAATCAGTGAAAGCGAGGTTATTGAGCTCACGGGCCTGGATAAACCGACAAACATCCTGGCTTTAAAGCTAGATGTTTTGGCTGAGAATCTGAGGGATCACCCATGGGTCAATAACGTTTGTTTGACTCGGAAGATGCCCGACACGATCATCATTGAGATCGAGGAGCATCAGCCCCGGTCACTGATTAAACTTGGGGGCTTATACTATCTCGACGATTTTGGAAACCCGTTTAAAAAGGTGGATGCACAAGACAGAGTTGATCTCCCGGTTATAACAGGTTTTTCGACAACTGATTTTAAAAAACGGCCGAAATTAACGCGTCAGGAACTCAAGGATATCTTTCTGTTCATGGATGTTCTCGCAAAGAGAAATGATCGTTTTCGATTGGAGAATATCGCTGAGATCAATTTTGATCCGGTCAGAGGATTGCACCTTTTGACACGGGAGAACAATCTTCAGGTCAAGGTGGGATTTGGCGATTATCAGGCCAAATTTAGACGTCTTGGTCGGGTGCTGGCTCATTTGAAAATAACAGGAAATGAGCAAGGTCTGATCTATGTCAATCTGGAATGCGGTTCGCGAGTCATTATTCGCCGCAGTGTACAAAGTTGATAATATGAAAAGGGGAGGGGAAATGAGTCAAAAAACATGGTCTTCGGAAACAATGACAGGTTTCCGTTTGAGGCTGGACACCTCCATAAAAGGAGGTGGGCGACCATGAAAGAGAAACTTGTCGTTGGATTGGACATTGGAACGACCAAGATATGCTGTGTTGTTGGTGAAGTTACTGTTACCGGTATTGATATTGTCGGTATCGGGATGCATCCATCTGTTGGTTTGCGCAAAGGAGTCGTGGTCAATATAGAACATACCGTCAATTCTATCAAACGAGCCGTGGAAGAGGCGGAATTGATGGCGGGATGCGAAATTTCCAATGTTTACGCCGGCATCGCGGGTGGTCATATTAAAGGTTTCAATTCTCATGGCGTTATCGCCGTCAAAAATCGCGAGGTGACCAACCATGATATCGACCGGGTGTTAGAGGCTGCCGGAGCGGTGGCTATACCCATGGACCGGGAGGTGATCCACACAATTCCGCAGGAGTATATCGTTGATGATCAGGGCGGTATCATGGATCCACTGGGCATGGCTGGAGTTCGTCTGGAAGCCAGGGTCCACATTGTTACCGGTGCCGTTACTTCGGCTCAAAATATCATCCGCTGCGCTCACACTGCGGGGTTGGATGTTTGTGATATCGTTCTTGAACCTCTGGCTTCTTCCGAGGCGGTGTTGTCACCGGAAGAAAAAACGCTGGGTGTCGCCTTGCTGGATTTTGGCGGAGGGACCACGGACCTGGCTATTTTCTCACAAAACAGCATCAGGCACACTGCGGTTTTGTCTCTCGGCGGACAAAATTTGACCAATGACGTGGCCATCGGCCTGCGCACGCCTTTAAAAAACGCTGAGGAAATCAAGAAAAAGTATGGCTGCTGTTTAACCAGCATGATTAAAAGCGATGAGTTCATTGATGTTCTCAGTGTTGGAGGAGGTAAAAATAACAGCGTCTCACGGCAGATTCTGGGTGAAATCCTGGAGCCGCGAGTTGAGGAGATTTTTACACTAATAAACCGGGAAATGGTCCGGTCTGGATATGAAGATGAGGTCACTGCCGGGCTGGTAGTGACAGGTGGTTCAGCGCTTCTGGAGGGTGTACCCGAGGTAGGTGAACAAGTATTCAACCTTCCAGTCCGTCGTGGTTACCCGATGGAGGTAGGCGGTTTGACGGACGTAGTCAGTAGTCCACAATACGCCACAGCAGTGGGATTAGTGCTTTATGGCGTTAAACATGAGCAAAACAAGGTTGAAAAGTTTTTTCGTATTCGTCAGAAAAATATCTTCAATCGGGTCTCCGCCCGGATGAAGAAATGGTTCAGAGAAGTAATTTAACTCAATATTTAAGGGAGGGGTTAATTATGGATTTTCAATTTGTTGAGAATCAACAAGCGGCAAGAATCAAGGTGATCGGTGTAGGCGGGGCTGGCAATAACGCGATTAATAACATGATTTCTTCCGGATTGGCGGGCGTTGGTTTCATTGCGGCCAACACGGATCTCCAGGCCCTCGAAAGCAGCAGCGCCCCAACCAAATTGCAGCTGGGGCAGGCATTAACCAAAGGACTGGGCTGCGGCGCTAATCCTGATGTCGGACGGGACGCCGCGCTCGAGGACATAGAAAAAATCAGGGAACTTCTGAGCGATTCAGACATGGTGTTTATCACCGCGGGCATGGGCGGCGGCACCGGGACTGGCGGCGCACCGGTTATAGCTGAAGTCCTCAAGAATATGGACCCGTCTCCCTTAACCGTGGCCGTGGTTACAAAACCCTTCCATTTTGAAGGGAAGAGAAGGCTTCGCCAGGCCGAAGACGGGATTAAGAGGCTCAAGGAGTATGCTGATACGATCATTTCTATTCCTAATAATCGATTGATTGCGATGGCTCCTCGCGGATGCGGTTTGAAGGAGGCATTCAAAATGGCTGATGATGTTTTGCTTCAGGCGGTGAGAGGCGTATCGGATCTTATCCTGGTCCCGGGTTTGATTAACCTGGATTTTGCTGACGCGCAAACGGTCATGGCAGCCAAAGGTATGGCCCTGATGGGCACAGGTATCGCGTCCGGTCCGGACCGGGCCACCGTAGCGGCTGAAAAAGCTATATCAAGCCCGCTGCTGGACGATATTTCCGTCAAAGGTGCGCAAGGTCTTTTGATTAATATCGCCAGCGCGGAAAACAACATAGCGCTCGAAGAAGTTGATGAAGCTTGTTCCTGCATCCAGGAAGAGGCTCATGAAGAGGCCACTATAATCTTTGGGGTGGCCTGGGATAATACACTGGGCGACGATATTCGCATCACGGTTATCGCAACGGGGATCGGCAGCCCAAAAGAAGAGCCCCTGCATCTCAGTCTTGAGGACGCCAAGCCCGAGATCACGCATGTCCCAACCCTGGAGGATGTACATAAAGACAGGAGAGGGGAATATGATCGGCCTACGGGGGAGCGATTGGCCAAAGGGATAATCAGCGCCATCAGACGGCCACGTTACACCAATTATGATGACGTTTTTCCTGATGCGGAAGAGGATCTGGAAAGGCCGACATTCATGCGCCGCCAGGCGGATTGATTTTACCAATAGTTTAAACCGATTCTGTTTGTGGGCGCTTGATCATGACATGGAGTATTAACGTGCACTATCGAAAACTCCTTGACCAGGAGAGTGGGACTGTTTTCAAAGATTGGGGAGGCAAGACACCCGTAGCTCTGGCCTTTGCCAATACTTATTACGCTGGCATGTCCAACCTGGGTTTTCAGGCTGTCTATGGTTTGTTTAATGCGTTTCAGGATGTTGTGTGTGAGAGATTTTTTCTGCCTGAGAAAGATCTGATGGCTGAATATACCCGGACGGGCACACTATTGCTCTCTTTGGAATCCCAGCGTCCCATGACAGATTTCGAACTGGCGGCTTTTTCGCTGTCTTATGAAAATGATTATCCGAATGTACTCAAAATATTGAGCATGTCGGGTATGGCCTGGCGAAGTAGGGACCGCAAGGAGAATGATCCTATTGTTCTGGCCGGAGGAGTCACCGTAAGGCTCAACCCCGAACCTCTGGCAGATTTCATTGACCTGTTTCTCCTTGGTGACGGGGAAATCCTGGTCCCGGACTTGCTTCGGGTTTGGCGTGAGGTGCGATCAGAACCCCTCCCCAAAAAAGAGCGCCTTTTGCACCTGGCCCGGAGCATGACCGGGGCTTACGCCCCGGCCTTTTATAAGGCGGCCCTGGATTCCCAGGGCCGCCTTATAAATTTTGAGCCTATTAAAAAAGATTTACCCGAAACCGTGACCACGGTCCGGGTCCCTAAACTCACAAAGCCGGCCCTGACCACGCAGGTCTTGACTCCACAAACGGAATTTAGCTCAACCCGGCTGGTGGAGGTCTGCCGGGGCTGCGGTCGAGGTTGCCGCTTCTGTCTGGCCGGTTTTGAACTTCGGCCTCCACGGGCTCTGTCCGCCAGCGATATCCTGACCGCACTGGGGCCGCCCGGGACGGAACCGGAACGCGTGGGCCTGGTTGGGCCGGCGGTTGGAGATCACCCGGAGTTAACCGAAATCGTTGAGGCATTGACTGATCAGGGGCGAGGCGTAACGGTCTCCTCTTTACGAGTTGACGCCTTGAACCCTGAATTAGTTCGGGCTTTAGTTAAAGGCGGCCTTAAAAGCGCGGCCATCGCCCCGGAGGCAGGCTCAGAGAGGCTGCGGGGGTATATCAACAAGAACTTGACCGAAGTGCAGATTCTTGACGGCGTTCAGTTACTCACAGAAGGCGGGATTAAAAAAATCAAGCTTTACTTTATGATTGGTCTGCCAACGGAAACAAATGAGGACATCAAGGCTATCGCGGATCTGGTGAAAAAGATCAAAGACCGTTTACTGCGAATTACGCGTCATCGCAATCTTTTGCCTGAACTCACCCTGACCATAAGCAGCTTTGTCCCCAAGGCCTCCACGCCATTTCAGGTTGTTCCCATGGCTGAAATTAAGGAACTCAAAGCCAAATTCAAAATTATCCGAACCGCGCTCAAGGGTGTCAGGGGGCTGCGCCTACATTTCGATGTGCCCAAATGGGCATATTTACAGGCTTTATTATCTCGCGGGGACAGGCGGGTTTCCTTCTTTCTGGAAGCCCTGGTCCGTCTGCAGGGAAACCTGGATCAGGCAAGGAAAGAAGTTACCTTTAACACTGATTTCTTTGTGACCCGTTCTTTGGAGAAAGACGCGCTTTTGCCCTGGTCCTTTATAAATCGGGGCTTTTACCCGGATTATCTGATGAATGAAATGGAGCGGGGGCGGGCCGGCAAACTCAGCCCAATTTGCGAGCCTAAGTCCTGCCGCCGCTGCGGTTTGTGTCCGGGGGAAACTTAGGGTTTGATTCGGGCGCCTAGAATATTTTGCATCCTCTTGAGCGCAAACGCGTGGCTTTCCGGATCAAAATCGGCCACGGCTTTTTCATGAACCACCACCGGATAATCCCTGTTTCTAAGATCGGCCACGGTTTCCATCACGCAAATGGAGGTGCACACTCCGCTGATATGGACCTCGGAAATATCTTCTTGCTTTAATATGTTATCAAGATCTGTTTCGTAAAAGGCGCTGAAACGAGTTTTGGGAACCAGGTAATCTCCTTCATTGGTTTTGATTTCGGGGATGAAATCCGCGCCGGGGGTTCCGGTAACGCAATGAGGAGCGAACATCTCGAACTCCTTATCGTCCGGTTTATGGCTGTCCATTAAAAAGATAATCGCAGCGTCCGACTGACGATACTTTTCAAGCAAATCCTTTACGGCCGGTATTATCTTGCGGGACTCATCCCCACAGTAAAGCGCGCCCGAGGGTTCCAGAAAGTCGTTGAGCATATCAATGACCAGCAAGGCTTTTCGACTCATTTTACTGTCTTCCTCTTTATTAATTTTGATGATCAAAGGATAATCAATTCAAAGATAAAGTCAATAGAGCGTTTGTCATAAATATGTTCCGTTTGGCTTCGGATTGGAGAGGATTTAGTTTCGGTCATTCTCGTCACCTTACGACAAACGCCAAGACATCATGTAATTGCCATTTGTTATATTATGGCAGTCGCTGTTGGAGCCTCGATTTACCTTAGAAATCGAATGGAACATAATTTTGGCAATTACTATAGTCCTCACTATTACAAATTTTATTGATTATAGGGGCCAACTCGGATTATGTTAAAGAGTGAATGATTTTCGAACGATAAGTGTTTGAAGGATCGTTCGAGTTCTAAAGCAGACTCAAATTAGAATGGCATAAGAATGAAAAAACGTCGCTATACATCACGAGGCCGCCCGCTGGTTGAACCGCCGCCGGTGCGCATCAGCGTGATCTTGTTGTGTGTAGTTATCTTTCTGCTATTTGCAGCAGGCGCTTGGTTTTTAATATATCCCCAGGACCTAAATAAGGTTCTTCGTAAAATTTGGACTGGACAGCCGACAATTGAATCCATACAAATGGTTGTTAATGGTCGGGAGATGGTTCTCAAACCTGATGAGACCATTTATCTTCATCCTGATGATTCCATATCCAAGCTCTCTTTTTCGAGTGACCGCCCCTTTAACCTGAGACTAAGGCTTTATTCGTCGGAACTGGATGTTTATGGCCTTGAAGATCCGGCTAAATTGTCTCAAATCCTTCGGTGGGATGATTTTACCAAGCCTTATAAAATAACGATGCAGGTCAAAGAGGGTTCAAAGGTGCTGGCGAACTTCATGCTGGTGGTCAGGATAACGGCTTTTGATTTGGAAGCTCAAGCTGATCGCGCCTCAGACATAGATGAGGCCATCGGACTCTACCGCAAGGCTTTGTCTCTAGATCCCGGACGCGATGAAATTAAGCGAAAGTTAGTTGTTCTGCTTGAACAGACCGGCGATTACCGCACCGCCGCCGCCGTGTATGAGGACATGATTAAAGCAGAGCCTGATATAGAAATCCTGGAAAAGCTGTTGTCCATTTACCGGTCGTCCATGAATTACCGGAAGCTAGTGCATACTTACCACCGGCTAATTGAAAATAGTTTTGACCCTGAAGCCAGGCTTTATTTATATCAATTGGCTCAGTTCCAGTTGGACCTCCGGCAAAATGAGGAGGCCATAGCCACGTTAGAAATTCTTAAATCCAAGCTTCCGAAAGAACAACGCGCAGATATCCTTAAAAAACTCGGTTACCTTTACGCTCAGGTTGAGAAAACCAACAAGTCCATTGAGGCTTATGAAGAGGCGGCCCAAGTAGATCAAAATGATCCCAATATTTTTTATAATCTCGCTCGGCTTTATCAAAGCAACGGAGATATGACTGGATATCTGAGCAGTTTAACCAGGGCGCTCAAAGTCAACCCGATGGATTTGGACGCAAGGTTAAAGTTGGCTCAGGCCTACATGGAAGCAGGTGAGCTGGGCGGTCAGGTCGGACCTCAAATTGAGGAATATGAGTCTCTTCTGGCTAAAAAACCCAATGACAAGGTCATTCGCTATAATTTAGGCGTACTATATTTTGACGCCGGAAAGCTCGGCCAGGCTGAAAAACACATGGTTGAACTGGCGCGGCTTGATCCCAATGATTACGAGGCCAAGCAGTATCTTTTCGAAATTTATCAGAGGCTGAAAAGGGAGAAAGAGGCTTACAGGCTGGCCAGGGACCTGGCGCGTCTGGTTCCGGAATTCGAACCGGCGTACGATTTTATTTTCGACTATCTGGATCGCAAGGGTTACTATCAGGATTTAGTAAATCAGGCTAAAAAATGGATCGAATCCCGGCCCAGCTCAATAAAGTATCGAGAATACCTTGCCTACGGTCACATTAAACTGAATAAACTAGATCTCGTCGTTAAAGACTACGAAAGTATCCTTGAATTGCAGCCGGAAAACATCAATATCATGTTCAAACTGGTAAAGCTTTACGAAGGGGTTGGGCAAATAGACGACGCCATAAAAATGTGTGACAGTATCCTTAAAATCGAACCAAATCACGAGCAGGCCGCCCAGAGTCATTTAAGACTTTCCTTCGAGCGTCTTAAGACCAAAAGGGACCAGTAATCCCTGTTATTATCGGCTTTAATTTGGATCATTGTCCATACAAGTTCTTGAGGAGCGCGTCAGAGGAACGTGTAAGGGATCATTTATAAATGCTTAATTAGCGGGGAATTCCGCTGTTAAGGAGAAATGATCAGGGTGACAGGGAAGCAAATTCAGCAGCATAGAAAGCGTCTGCAGGTTACAGCCGCTTTGATTTTTAATAAAGACAGGGTTCTGATAACTTCACGTTATGGTGGAACTCGGTGGGAATTTCCAGGCGGTAAACTCGAGCCTGGAGAAACGCTTGAGGATTGTATAATAAGGGAGATTGAGGAGGAGCTGGAGATCGAGGTTTCCGTGACCAGGCCTTTTCTGAGTGTCGATTATGAAGATGACGAGTCTTCACTCACACTCCACACCTTCATTTGTAAGATAATTTCCGGGCAGCCTTCCAACCCGGTTGGCGAGGTTTATGCCTGGGCCAGAGTCAGGGAACTGGGTCAATTTGATTTTCTCCCGGCAGATAGACCGGTTGTTCGCGCTCTCTTTTCGGGAAGTCACTCATATTCAAAATTAGCCGAGGAGAAAAAGTGAAAAAGAAACGAACCTTGATAGGGATTGGAATCAGCGCTCTATTTTTATTCCTGGCTTTTAGAAAAAGCGATTTCGGACAGATTGTGGAACAGGTCAGGCAGATTGACGTTTTGGTTCTTTTAGCCAGCCTGCCCGTTTTGTTTTTGGCCTTTTGGGCTAGAGCGCTCAGATGGCGCTGCCTGCTTTTGGAATCAGGCAGGCTTAAGCTAAATTCTGTTTTCGGCGCAACCATGATCGGGTTTATGTCTTTAAACGTCTTGCCGTTCAGGGTAGGTGATTTCATTCGTGCCTATGTGCTCGGTCACCGGGAGGGTTTATCCAAAAGCTCGGTTTTTGCTACAATCGTTGTGGAGCGGCTCTTTGACGGGTTCACCTTGCTCAGCATCGTTCTAATTTCATTGTTTCTCCTTCCTTTCCCCCTGGAACCGGCGGTCATTGCCTGGGTTAGAGCTTTTTCGTATCTCGCTGTTGCCATATACGTTTTAGCCTTGATTGCGCTGCTGCTGATTAGTTTCAGGCGCTCTTTCATAATCAGCCTGGCTGAAAAATTACTTTCCCGGACGCCCCATCTTAGAGAAAGAATCGTGGGCATAATTCATGCCTTTGCCGAAGGCCTCACAACCATAAGAAGCGTTAAGGCCTTCATTATTGTCGTTTTTTATTCCATTTTAGTCTGGGTCTTTAGCGCTGTATTCTACTGGGTGATTATGTTTGGCTTTGTCACTCCCGGGGGTGTGAACCTTGGCATTCAGGTTGGTTTCTCCGGCAGTCTTTTCGTTCTTGGGGTTATTGCCTTGGGGATTATGATTCCGGCCGGTCCCGGCTTTGTGGGAACCTTTGAACTGGCCTGTATTATGGCCATGGGGGCAGTTGGGGCTACGGGTTCCGTCGCTGAAAGCTACGCTATTGTATCCCATGCGCTTCAATTTTTCCCGATTACACTGGTAGGGATTATCTATCTATATATTCAGCATTTCTCTTTCAGGGAGATCAGTGCGAATCCGGAGGCGGTACAGGAGGCATTAGATGAAGGCTGATGTTTGTCTTCACACCTTGGAAGACTACAGCCCCAGGTAGGCCTTTTTTACTTCTTCGTTTTTTAGAAGGTTCTTAGTCGTATCCTGAATGGTAATACTGCCGGTTTCCATGACATAGCCCCGGTCAGCCGTTTTGAGCGCCAGATTGGCGTTCTGTTCCACCAGGAAAATAGTCGTTCCGCTTTCCGTGTTGAATTTTCTTATTATTTCAAAAATTTGTTTCACGATAAGCGGCGCCAGCCCGAGTGACGGTTCGTCTAAAAGCAGGAGCTTCGGGCGAGCCATAATGGCTCTTGAAATCGCCAGCATCTGCTGTTCGCCCCCGCTTAGAGTTCCTCCAGACTGGTGGCGTCTTTCGGCCAGCACGGGAAACAATTCAAAGACATATTCCAAGTCCTGTTTTATTCCAGCCTTGTCCTTCCGCAGGAAAGCCCCCATATCCAGGTTTTCCATCACACTCAAAAGCGGGAAGATGCGCCGTCCTTCCGGCACCTGGCTGATGCCCAGTGCGACTATTTTATCCGGGCTCATATTATGAATGGGCTTATCCATGAAGTAGATTTCACCAAATCTGGGTGGAACGACACCGCAAACGGACATCAAAGTGGTGGTTTTTCCAGCGCCGTTGGCGCCAATAAGCGCGATAATTTCGCCTTCATTGATCTTAATGGTAACACCTTTCAAGACTTGAAGGTTGCCGTAAAAGGCTTGGATATTTTTTAACTCAAGTATCATCCTCTTCTCCAAGGTAAGCCTTTATTACAACCGGATTGCTCTTTATTTCTTCTGGAGTTCCCTGCGCGATTTTTTTTCCATAATCCATCACCACTATTTTTTCCGCCAAACTCATCACCAGTTTCATGTCATGTTCAATGAGGAGGATGGCGATATTTTCCTCGTCCCGGATTTTATTGATGAGTGCATCCAGCTCTTTAGTCTCTTGATTATTCATTCCGGCGGCCGGTTCATCCAGTAATAATAGAAACGGATCAGTGGCCATGGCCCTGACGATTTCCAACCTGCGCTGAACGCCGTAAGGCAGATTTTTGGCCTGTTCATTGACAAAAGGGTCTAGCTCGATTTTTTCTAACAGGTTGTAACAATATTCGACAATGTTCTTCTCTTCTTTCCGCGTTTTTCCGTTCCTGAGCACAGCACCCGCTACACCGGCGTGACTTCGGCAGTGGCGACCGATCATTACGTTCTCCAGGACCGTCATGTTGGGGAAGAGGCGGATATTCTGGAAGGTACGGGCCATACCGCTTTCCGTTATTTTATGTGGTTTAAGGCCATTTATTCGATAATGCTTTTTATTCGAAATGTTAATAAAGATATCACCGCCCGTCGGCTTATGAATGCCGGTGATACAATTGAAAAGCGTGGTTTTACCCGCTCCATTTGGGCCGATCAAGGCCACAATCTCATTTTCGTTAACTGTTAAATCCAGGCCATCTATGGCTAAAAGCCCTCCGAAGGCCATTAACAGATTTTTAACTTCAAGTAATGGTTCCATGATTCATCACTGTTTTTTAGACGATCGAAATTCGTAGGTTCGGCGGATATTGCTTATCAAGCCTTGAGGTCTAAAGACCATCATCACAACCATGGCCGCGCCAAAAACAAGCATCCGGTATTCCTCAATAGCACGCAGATATTCAGGCAAAAGGATGAAGATAAACGCGCCTAAAATAACGCCGATGATAGAGCCCATACCACCTAAAACAATAAGGGACAGGATAATGGCTGACTCCATAAAGGTGAAGCTGGCCGGATTGACAAAGGTTGTTTTGGCGGCAAATACTACCCCCACCATGCCAGCCCAGGTGGCTCCAAGGGCAAAAGCCGTGAGCTTCGTTTTTCTGATGTCAATACCCATGGCCTGGCAGGCAATCTCATCCTCCCTGAGAGCAATCCAAGCTCGACCGATGCGAGAATTCTGAAGCCGGTTAACCACGAAAATCGTTAAAATGGTCAGGCTGATCATTAAGTAATAGATATAGATGAATGAGTGGTCGAAGCTGAATTGATATCCGAAAAAGGTTGGCCGTGGGATGTTGGCGATCCCGCTGGGTCCAAAAGAAAATTTGTTCCAGTTTTCTAAAATAAGCCGGATCATTTCCCCAAAACCCAATGTGACGATAGCCAGGTAATCACCCCGCAGTCTGAGTACCGGGAATCCGAGTAAGATGCCAAATAAAGCCCCCATGGCGGCAGCGATGGGAAGCACGGCCCAGAAACCTATACCAAAATGATAGTTGAGAAGGGCGTAGCAATACGCGCCTACGGCATAGAAAGCCACGTAGCCCAGGTCCAGGAGTCCTGCCAGTCCGACAACAATATTCAGGCCAAGGCCCAGCATAACGTACATCAGGGCGTTGGTCATAATGTTAGTTTGATAAGAAGAGAAAAATAGTGGAAAGGTAACAGTCAGGATAATGACGCCGCCCAGAGCCGGGAAGAAGAGCCTGCGATCCTCAAAGAACCTTTGGCTGAGCGGCTGTTTAATCTCTTCACCGGCTTCGGCCTTTTTAATGCCACTTTCTTTGCGGGTAATAAGGTAACGCCAGAGAAAAGATAGAAAAAAGCTTCCTATTCCAACGAAAATAAGTCGTTCCCATCGCCATTCAATGGTCTTTTCAATGGTGTTAACCTTGATGACCATAATAGGGAAGGTCAGGAACATGAACCAGATAGAAACTGTAAATGATTTAATAATTTCTCGCATGGCCTTATTTTTTTAATTGTGTTTTAATCGGTCCTTTTTTTTAATCCTCAATATAAGAGTTAGACCTTTTGTGTAGTGGACCGCCCCAAAATTCCGGCTGGCCTGAAGATGAGAATAAGAATCAGGAGGGTGAACGCGAAAACATCCTCGTAATCACTGGAGATATATCCGGTGCCAAAACTTTCAGTCAGCCCCAGCACCAATCCTCCCAGGACCGCTCCGGGAATGCTTCCGATTCCTCCTAAAACAGCGGCTGTAAAGGCCTTGAGGCCAGCGAGGAAACCGATGTAAAAGTTGATTTGCCCTACATGACACGCTGTCAGGATTCCTCCCACAGCGGCCAATGCCGTTCCAATAATGAAAGTCATGGAGATGACTCGATCAATATTTACTCCGACCAGCATGGCCATGCCTTTATCCTGGGCTGTGGCGCGCATGGCCTTTCCTATCCGGGTGAATTTAATCAGCACGGTTAAAAAAATCATGACCACCATCGTCGTTAGAATAATGACCAATTCCGGTGAGCCTATTATGTGGGCATATGGTTCCATGAATTCAAAGTCCGGTATCAGGCTTGGGAAAGGCATAAAATCGGAAGTTTGAGCTATCATTACATAGTTTTGCAGAAAGATGGACATGCCGATTGCACTGATAAGCGGCGAGAGGCGAGGGGCTTGCCGAAGCGGTTTATAGGCTATTTTTTCAATGGTGAAACCATAGGCCGCAGAGTAAATTATGGCCGCCATGGAAGCCAGTAGCAGGATTGAGAGGGTGTTGAGACCGAGTAAGGTTAAGATGCTGGCCACGATAAGCCCGGTAAAAGCGCCGATCATATAAACTTCACCGTGGGCGAAATTGATTAGTTGAATAATACCGTAAACCATGGTGTAACCAAGGGCAATGAGCGCGTAAATACTGCCTTTGGTCAACCCGCTTAAAAAAAGTTCAAGAAAGTAAAGCCAATCCATAGGGACTGTTTAAAAACTCCTTAGAATTTAAATCGGCGTTTTCTAATAGGAGTGATCGCAGCCATCTAAAAATACTTCAAGGGGACATGCTTACTTAGCACATCCCCTTAAAATAAAAGGCATGCGTTTATTTTAACTCGTTGTATACGCCGTTTTGAACCTGAAATACTGAAAACCCGACGCCAATCGCGTCACCGCGCTCATCGAATTTGATCATACCCAGGGGAGTCTCGACTTCTTTAGTCCGCAGAGCTTTGACGATGTCGTCATAGTTAGTCGAACCCGCGTTCTGGATAGCGGTGAGCAAGGCCAATGAAGAGGCGACCGCGTTCAGGTAGAAGGCTCCAGGATCAGCGCCATATTTCTTTTTATGGGCCTCATTAGCCTGAATAGCCATGGGATTTTTAGAGACGTCTTTAGGACCCGTGGCGTATACACCTTCAGAGTATTTTCCGGCGGTCTTGATGAAGGTGTCATCCTTCACGCCATCGTCAGAAATGAAGATGGTCTTCATTCTTTTCTTACGCATCTGGGATACTATCTTGGAGGCTTCCGGATGGTAGCCTCCGAAGATTACCGCTTCGGCCTTGGACCTCTTAACCTTTTGCACTACCGCCGAGTAATCCATGCCACCAGGAGTGATCCCTTCATAGAGGACCACTTTTCCTTTTCCGGATTTTTCAATAAATTGCTTGGCGAATTCGGCCAGCCCTTTGCCGTAATCGCCCTTGTCATGAAGCACGGCGATATTTTTGACTTTGAGGACGTTCAGCGCGAAATCAACCTCAAGCTTGGCCTGGGCATCGTCAGAAGCAATGGTTCGGAAGAAATTCGGATAATCTCCGCTTTGAGTAAGGGCCGGGTTGGTGGCTGAAGGAGACATGGCAATGATGCCAGCGTCCTTATATACACCTAAAGCGGCTTTGGTGGCCCCGCTGCAAATGTGTCCCTGCACCACGTCTACCTTTTTTGATAATAGATACGTGGCGGTGTTCGTGGCCACTTCAGGCTTGCAGACGTCGTCACCGGAAATTAATTCTACCTTTTTCCCCAGGATACCGCCTTTTTTATTAATTAATTCAACGGCGTATTCCGCTCCTCTTAGAGCGGAAAGACCATATGAGGCCAGGTCACCGGAATGCGCCCCGGCGGCGCCCAATTTAATAGTATCCGCAGCCAGTCCAGTTCCAAAAGTGACAGCCGTTAGGGTTAGTGCGAGTGTAAAGGCTATCAATACTTTTACGAAACCATTTTTTCCCATAAAATCCTCCTTGCTCCTTTTAATAATAAGGTTATACAAAAACTTATGTTAAATAACTCAATCCGTTGGATGAGTCAAGGTAAAATCACATACCTGCAATCAGCCGGAGAATTTAAATGAATTTTAAGGGTCATTTTTTTTCAGGTGAACCCAAAGAATGTTTTTCAATTCAGTAATTCGCCTTAACTCTTAGAGCGTTTGTCATAAATAAGTTCCGTTTGGCTTTGGGACAGGAGGAGATATGGTTTTGGCCATTCTCCTAAGCCACCTTACGGCAAACGCCAAAACATCATGTAGTTGCCGCCTGGTACATCATGCCAGTCGCCGTTAGAAGCTTGATTTAGTTTAGTAACCAAAAGGAAAATAATTCTGGCAATTACTATAACTGTGGCTTCTGATTTTTTTCCATACCTCAGTCGTAATTCAATTTTTGAATGGTCTTTTTTCTTGACCTGGCAGGTTATTAGGCCTACTTTGGCATACTTAAAATCTGTGCGGGAACTAGAGGGGAAGAATCTTGATTTATGAAAAATGAATTTGAATTTAAAAACCAGTTGGATGACATCATAACCGCCTGGCCTCAAGATCAATCCGAACTCCGTAAGGCTTTTATAAGCCTTGCAGCCGAGATCGAAATGAAGCCCGGAACCACGATGGATCTGGTGTCACGGCCCGAAATCAGTCATTCCATACGCGCTAAAGCCTCTCACGCGCGAGTGGGCCGTGAGCGTCCGCTTTATACAATGCTGGATGTGATCACACCTAGAATGGGACCATGGATGCTTTCCTTATGTTTCTATGAGGATGAGATCACGGACGTCCAGGAATACGGTCAGGCTGTGCCTCAGGGTTTATATGGCGAAACAGGTTATTGTTTTGACCTTGATGTTTTTGATCAGAAACCGGTGGATTATCTTAAAGAACGCATCGCGGAGGCGTATCGGGCCGCCACGGCAGCTTCCACCGTCTGAAAAAATGGGAGTATTGTATTTAGAAACCATCTCAAAAAAGTTTGTTTACCCTAACTCATGTACACCGCTTCGCTCACGCTGCAGCGGCATATGTCGTACGAAAATTTAAGTCCTCGAAATGTTTAACATATTCCGGCGGGTTAAATTTTCTTTCTCCGCGATTTAGACCAAAACACTAATTTTGAGATAGCTTCTAGTAGAATAACAGCTGGCATGAATGCTGTTACGGCAGGGAAGGAGACTCAAATTATGCCTCTAAAAATAATTGTTATCGGCGCGGTGGCGCTGGGCCCCAAGGCCGCCGTTCGCTTGAAAAGGCTGGCGCCTGATGCCGAAGTGACCATGATAGACCGGGACGCTATTATTTCATATGGCGGCTGCGGCATTCCCTATTTCATTTCAGGCGACGTGAGCGAATCGACACAGCTCACGACCACCAGCTTTCATATGGTGCGCGACACTCAATTCTTTCGAAAGGCGAAAGGCGTCGAGGTTTTAACTCGAACTGAAGCCCTCGCAATCGACCGCGTGCAAAAAAAAGTAAGAGTGCGCAGTTTAGAAACCGGAGAGGAAAAGGACCTGCCTTACGACAAACTTTTGTTAGCCACGGGCAGCATCCCCAATCGGCTCGATATCCCGGGCGCCGGCCTGGATAGGGTCTTCAACGTGTCCAATCTGGGGGAGGCAGTGAAAATCAGGGAACTCATCGCAAATGGTGAGATCGAGCGAGCAGTGATCGTTGGAGCCGGATCCATAGGTCTGGAAATGGCTGAAGCCATGGCTGATTTATGGGGCATAGAAACGACGGTCATTGAAATCGCCGATCAGGTTCTTCCCGGTTTAATTGGATCGGAGTTGTCCGGGATGGTGACGACCCATTTGAACGAAAACGAAACCGAAATCCTGCTCTCTGAAAGGGTGGAACGGCTTGAAGGAGCGGAAAGGGTTGAGCGTGTCGTTACTAACAGGCGTACCATTGAAGCAGATATCGTTGTCATGGCTATGGGTGTTCGGCCTAACGTCAAGCTGGCCCAGGACGCCGGGCTCGAGCTAACCGATTTCGGTGGAATAAAGGTCAACTCTCGGTTTATGACCTCGGATCCGAATATTTACGCCGGCGGTGATTGCATCGAGAGTATGAGCCTGATTACTGAACGGCCTGTCTATCTTCCCCTCGGGTCCCTGGCCAATCGGCAGGGCCGTATCATCGGCACCAACCTTTCAGGGGCGGTCGAGGAGTTTGACGGCGCGGTCGGCAGCTTCATTGTCAAAGTATTCGACCTCACCGTGGCCGGAGCGGGTTTGAACCTGTCCAGGGCGCGAGCGGAGGGTTTCGATGCCTTTAGCGCTCTGGTTGTGCAAGGTAACAAAGCCCACTTCTTTCAGGATATGGAATTGCTGTATCTGGAACTGGTGGTAGATCGCCGGACCGGCCGTGTACTTGGAATTCAAGGTTTGTCCCCCCTGGGAGACGCTCTGGCCGCGCGGGTGGACGCGGTGGCCGCACTTTTAAAGTACAAGCCGCTGGTGAGGGATGTGAGCAATCTGGAGATAGCATACTCCCCGCCTTATTCCGCGGCTATGGACGTGGTCAACAACCTGGGCAACGTGGCTGAAAATATTTTGGCCGGGCGAAATGAGGTTATTGATCTCGATAACTTCGCCAACCTTTTTTCATCGCGGGACGAAAACCGAACGATTTTTCTGGACGTGCGCGGTCCTGCGAACGCCAAGCCGTTCGTGGAGCAGTTTAAGGATTCCTGGGTAAATATTCCTCAGGAAGAGCTCGAGAACCGAATGGATGAAATCCCCGGAGATAAGGATTTGATCGCCATTTGCAACAATGGGACTCGATCCTATGAGGCGCTGCTTGCGCTGAAAAAGGCTGGAAAAAAGGGCCGCAATCTTCAGGGCGGAGTGGCTGCCTTGAAAAAGTGGGTCTGCAAAACCAGTAATTTTGTTGAAATCGCGAAAGGCGAAAAATTAACCCGCAGGAATATTACCAAGTATTTCGAGGACTTAATTTTGAGCCTGACATATGCCGCTGCAGCGTTAGCGAAGCGGCGCTCATGGGTTCGGCTAAAGGACGAAGTTTTGCAGGGGTCTCCTTAGAGTGACTGTTAAGGTTTAATTCCGATGGAAGGCAGGGTTCATCTACCCATAAAGGTTGTAACCTCAAGATGTGTTTTTTGATATTGTCGTAATTTCAAACATGGGTAACATGAAGATTAGCATATCCTCATCATAAAATATACCTTCGGAGCGTTACCCATGTTTTAAAACTACATACTCATGGGGTAATATAAACTTGACACGCTTACATTTTTTTCCTATTCTCCG